>NZ_DAMAGC010000015.1:0-10840 GCF_031995405.1 Stenotrophomonas sp.
CCACCGCCACCGCCCGCATCCCGACGGCCGCCGCCGGCCGGGCGCGCATCGCGCCCGCCGGGGGCCTTGGCCGGGGCCGGGGTATCGTCCAGGCGCCGGGTCAGGGCGATGCGTTTGCGCGCCACGTCCACCTCCAGCACCTTGACCTTGACGATGTCGCCGGCCTTGACCACGTCGCGCGGGTCCTTGACGTAGGTGTCCGACAGCGCCGAGATGTGGATCAGGCCATCCTGGTGCACGCCGATATCGACGAAGGCACCAAAGGCGGCCACGTTGCTGACCACGCCTTCGAGGATCATTCCGACCTTGAGGTCCTTGAGCTCTTCCACGCCATCGGCAAAACGCGCGGCCTTGAACTCCGGGCGCGGATCGCGACCGGGCTTCTCCAGTTCCTTGAGGATGTCGCGCACGGTCGGCACGCCGAAGGTGGCATCGGTGAACTGTTCGGGCTTGAGCCCGCGCAGGAAGCTGCCATCGCCGATCAGCGCCTTGATCGGGCGCGCGGTGGCGGCCACGATCCGCTCGACCACCGGGTAGGCTTCGGGATGCACCGAGGACGCATCCAGCGGCTGGTCGCCATCGGCAATGCGCAGGAAGCCGGCGCATTGTTCGAAGGTCTTGTCGCCCAGGCGCGGCACCTTGAGCAGGTCCTTGCGGCGCTTGAACGGCCCGTTGTCATCGCGATGGCGGACGATGTTCTCGGCCACGGTGGAGGACAGCCCGGACACCCGCGACAGCAGCGCGGCCGACGCGGTATTGACGTGTACGCCCACCGCGTTGACGCAGTCTTCCACGCGCGCGTCCAGCGCGCGCGCCAACCGGTACTGGTCCACGTCGTGCTGGTACTGGCCCACGCCGATCGCCTTCGGATCGATCTTCACCAGTTCGGCCAGCGGGTCCTGCAGGCGGCGCGCGATCGACACCGCGCCGCGGATGGACACATCCAGGTTCGGGAATTCCCTGGCCGCGAATTCCGAGGCCGAATACACCGATGCGCCGGCCTCGCTGACCACGATCTTCTGAAGCTTCGTCTCGCCCAGTGCCTTGATCACCTCACCGGCCAGCTTGTCGGTCTCGCGGCTGGCGGTGCCGTTGCCGATCGCGATCAGGTCCACGTTGTGCTGCACGCACAGCTGTTTGAGGGTGTGCAGCGACTGGTCCCACTGGCGGCGCGGCTCGTGCGGATAAATGGTGTCGGTGGCCACCAGCTTGCCGGTCGCATCGACCACCGCGATCTTGCAGCCGGTGCGGATGCCCGGGTCCAGGCCGAGCACGGCCTTGGGGCCCGCCGGCGCGGACAGCAGCAGGTCCTTGAGGTTGTCGCCGAACACGGCGATAGCTTCGGCCTCGGCCTTCTCGCGGGCCTGGTTGAACAGGTCCAGCAGCAGGTGCATGTGCAGCTTGGCGCGCCAGGTCATGCGGCACGCATCCAGCAGCCAGCGGTCGCCGGGGCGACCCGCGTCGCGGATGCCGGCGTTGTGGGCCACCCGGCCTTCGCCGTACTGGTGGCCGGCCTCGGCGTCGGGGCCCGGGTCCAGTTCCAGGAACAGGATTTCCTCGCGACGCGCGCGGAACAGCGCCAGCAGGCGGTGCGAGGGAATCTTCGCCAGCGATTCGGCGTGTTCGAAATAATCGCGGTACTTGGCGCCCTGCTCTTCCTTGCCTTCGGCCACGCGCGCACGGATCACCCCGTGCTCGCCCAGCCAGGTGCGCAGTTCGCCGACCAGCGCCGCGTCTTCGCCCCAGCGCTCCATCAGGATCGCGCGGGCGCCTTCCAGCGCGGCCTTGGTGTCGGCAACGCCCTTGTCGCCATCGACGAATCCTGCGGCGAATACCTGCGGATCCAGGCCCGGGTCTGCCAGCAGACCATCGGCCAACGGCTCCAGGCCGGCTTCACGCGCGATCTGCGCACGGGTGCGGCGCTTGGGCTTGTACGGCAGGTACAGATCCTCCAGCCGCGACTTGGTGTCCGCACCGAGGATGTCGTTGCGCAGTTCGTCGCTGAGTTTGCCCTGCTCTTCGATGCTGGACAGCACCGCGGCGCGGCGGTCTTCCAGTTCGCGCAGGTAGGTCAGGCGACTTTCCAGGTTGCGCAGCTGGGTGTCGTCCAGGCCGCCGGTGACTTCCTTGCGGTAGCGGGCGATGAACGGGACGCTGGCGCCTTCGTCCAACAGGGCGATGGCGGCACGTGCCTGGGCAGGCTGGGCACCGATTTCATCGGCGATGGTCTGGGCGATCTGCTGGGCGAGCTTGATGTCAGGCATTGCTTCCGGCCGGAGCCGCAGTACGGAAAGACCCGATTGTGGCAACGCCGGGCGGCGGGGGGAAGGCGTTGACAGCGGACGCCTAACCTGTCGCCGTAATGGCACACGTGGTGCCGACCGCTGGCCGGCGCCACGCAAATGCCCAACCACACCTACAGCCGGCCCACGGCCGGCACTAACGCGCTCAGCGGTACAGTTGGGACGTACGCTGGTGGACGATGTCATCGCGCATCGACTCCAGCGCCATCACCCGGATCCGGCCGATCCCCTGCAGTTCCATGAACCGTTCGGTGTAGATCTCCGGACCCTGTTCGGTCTCGGCCCGCGACTTGCTGAAACCGTGCGGTACCAGGCCTTTGTCGCCATCCTTGCTACCACCGACATAAAGAACGATTGCCATGTGATGTGTTCCTCCAATAAAGCATCGTGCATATACAACAGCCACCAGCTTACCGCGCCGAACCTGACTGATTCGTCATTTAGCCTAATAACGATTGTTTGCATGCAGATGACGTCGCATTGCACGACGTTTTATTTACACCGATTTAACGCCCGGATAACGGCCACCAGCCGCGTCCGGTAAGCGCGTAGACGTCGGCGGCGCGCTCGAACGGATTGCGCGCACTCACGCCTCCGCACAGCAGATAGACCGGCAGATACAGCGGGCCCAATACCAGGTACTGGTAAACGTGGGCGCGCTCATGGTCGTGCAGGCCGATCACCGGCTCGGTGCAGTGGCCGGCCTGATGGGCGTAGGTGCGGCAAGGCACGTCCAGCACCGGCCCGGTGTGCAGGATCACATTGCCCAGGGTGATCGCCCCGCCCGGCCCCCACGGCCAGTCACGGAACACGATCGCCAGGTCGCGGCGGTTCCACGACGGGCGCGCGCCGGCCACCATCCCGGCCAGGCCACCGATCAGTCCGATCAGGGTATTGGGCGCGGTCCACAGCGCGCCCAGCCCCTGCAGGACGCGCAGCGCCACGGGCGGCAGGCTCAATCGGCCTCGTTGGGAATCAACAGCCACAGGATCAGGTAGACCAGGATGCCCGGGAAGGCCGCCGACAGCACCGAGACCAGCACGAACAGCACCCGCACCAGGGTGGAGCTCCAGCCGAAACGGTGTGCGATGCCGCCCATCACCCCGGCAATCATGCGGTCGTTGAGCGAGCGCGACAGCGGGCGTGGGGTGGCGTTCATGGCAGCGGTCTCCGGCAGGCGATGGCGGACTGTAACGCGGGCGATGTCTACGGCGTGCGTTGACGCAGGGCCTTCAATCTGGCCCCGAACCAGACCGCGGCGGTCTGCTCGGGCTGGCCCGGGCAGGCGATGCGGTAAGGGGTGCCGGTCATGCTGCTCTGGCTGGCGGCGCGCGCGATGAACTGCTCGGCGGTATCCACCTTGTCCTTTTTCAGCAGGTAGTCGTACTTGCGCTGCAGGTGCGCGCGCGCCTCGGTGGCGTCGTGCCAGCTGCCGTTGCGCTGGAAGCGGCAGCTGGACCCATCCAGCGCGCCGATCAACCCGGCGATCTCGCGGCGGGCGCTATCGCTGGGGGCGGCCTGGGCAATGCCCGGGGCGACAAGTGCCAGGGCCAGCCATGGCAGGACATGCAGTTTCATCGCGAACGCTCCTTCAACCAATCGGTGATGGTACCGGGCACTTCGCGCTGGGCGCGGCCGGATACGTAAATGCCGATGTGGCCGCCGCGGAAACTGCTTTCGGTGTAGTCCGCACTGCCGATCCGCCCGCGCATCGCACGTGACGCATCCGGCGGCACCAAATGGTCCTGCTCGGCGTAGATGTTCAGCACCGGCAGGGTCACCTGCGACAACTGGACGGTTTCCTCGCCGATGCGCACACCTTCGTGCATCAGCCCGTTGTCCTGGTAGAACTGCTTGATGAAGTCGCGGAAGGTTTCCCCGGCCAGGTCGGGAGAATCGAAGATCCACTTTTCCATGCGCAGGAAATCTTCCAGCGCGGCCTTGTCATCGAGGATGTCGAGCAGGCCGACGTACTTCTGCACATTCAGCCGGAACGGCTTGAGCATCAGGTAACTGGCGTTCATCAGGTCGGCCGGGATGTTGCCCAGCGTGTCCACCAGCAGGTCCACGTCCACCTGCCGGGCCCAGTGCGAAAGCATGTTGTCCGGCGTCTGGAAATCGACCGGGGTGACCATGGTGATCAGGTTGGCCAGCTTGTGCTGGCGCAGCGCGGCATAGCACAACGCGAACACCCCGCCCTGGCAGATGCCGAGCATGTTGATGGGTGCGCCGCTCTGCGCCTGCAGATGGTCCACCGCGCCATCGACGAAGCGCAGCAGGTAGTCCTCCAGCGTCTGGTAGCGCTCGGAGCGGTCCGGATAGCCCCAGTCCAGCACGTACACATCGTGGCCGAGCGCCAGCAGCCGCTGCACCAGCGAGCGGTCGGCCTGCAGGTCGACCATGTACGGGCGGTTGACCAGCGCGTAGACGATCAGCAACGGGGTGGCATGCACCGGCGTGTCGGCGCCGACGAAGCGGTACAGGGCCACCTTGCCGTCGCGCCAGATTTCCTCGCGCTCGGTGGCGCCGTAGTCGACGTCATCCACCGACGGAAGCAGGGTGAGCCCATCCAGCAGCTTGCGCTGCATGGCCAGAGTCTCCTGCAGCAGGTCTTCGGCGTTGAATCCCAGCGGCCCTTTCATGGGGTGCGCGTCTTCTTCGGCCGCGCCGCCGCGGGCTTGGCCGCTGCCGGCCTGGCGGCGGTCCTGGACGCGGACTTGCGGGCGGTTTTCTTCGCGGGGGCCTTCGACGCGGTGGCCGACGCGGGCGGTGCAGCCGCCGGCGCGACGTTGGCAGCAGCGCGCCTGCGAACCGGCGGCGGCGCGGTCGGCGGCGCGGATGGTTTCGTTGCGGGCGCGTCGCCGCGCTGCGCGGATGACGCCTTCGGCGCATTGCCTGCCGCCATGCGCCGGACCAGGCGCTCCAGTTCGGTGATGCGGCGATGCGCGGCATCCATTTCGGTGCGGGTCGGCATGCCGATCGCCTCGCAGACGCGTTCGATTTCCTGCTGCGTGGCCGCACGCAGACGCATCTGCGCATTGCCGAGCGCGGCGTAGACCTGCTGGAACGGCTCGGACAGGGCGACCTTGGCGTAGGCCTCTTCAGCCGCTTCGATCCACAGGTCGAACATCGCCCGGGCGCTGGTCAGTTGGTTGCCGGGTTGCTCATGCTCGGCCAGGCGCTGCTCGAACAGCTTGAACGCCTCGTCCAGCGCCTGTCGGATCTGGTCCACGTAGTCGCTTGAGTGCGCCTGGTACTCCTGCTGGGCGCGCAGCAGCGCCTGCCAGCGGGCCTGGTGCTCGCGGCCGGGGCCGAAGGCCGGGCTCTGCAGCCACGGGCCAAGATCGCGCTGCAGCGCTTCGAGCAGCTTCAACAGATCCGGGCCGCCGGCCTGGGTACGCCCGCGTGCGCCCTGCAGCATCCACTGCAGCAGCCCGTCGCCCTGTCCCTCCACCGCCTGCTTCCAGGCCTGGGCCACGTCGGCGCTGCTGGCATCGCGGCCGGCGAACTGCGCGGCCACCTGCTGCATCGTGCCGTACCAGCCGCCGGCCTGCTCGCGGAAGCGATGCACGGCCGCGTCGGCGGGGTTGCTGGTCGCGTTGGGCATCATCTGCGCCCACCAGTCGATCGCCTGCTGCCAACTGCCCTGCCCCGGCGCGCCCGGACCGCCCGGCCCGGGGGGTCCGGCGGCATGCCGCAACGCATCGCCCCAGGCGCTGAAATACTGCCGGGCCAGGGCTTCGACGTCGCCTGCGTTGCTGCCGCTGCCGGCGGTGCTCATGACACGGCTACCGGCAGGATCGAATCGAACGGCATGGGCGTGGTCCGGCTCACGGCTTGGGGATGCGCAGGGTCTTGCTGATCATCAGCGACCCGGACAGTGCGAACAACAGCACCATCGGGTGGAGCTGCCACGGGCCCAGCTGCCAGCGGCCCAGCCACAGGTCGTGGCCGATCGCGCCCATGCTGGCGGCCACCGCCAGCACCACCACCAGCGCCAGGCTGGTCGGAATCGGCGTGCCTTCGAAGTACGGCACCTTGTCGCCTTCGCCCGCCAGGGCCTCGGCGGTCACGTTGTAGCGCGCCAGCCGACTGACCCCGCAGCACACGAAATAGCTCAGCACCAGCCAGTCCCAACCGCCCTGCATGCCGCAGGCATAGGCCAGCGCGGCCGGGGCAACGCCGAAGGAAATGACATCCGACAGCGAGTCCAGTTCGCGGCCCAGGGTGGAACTGGACTTGCGCCAGCGCGCGATCCGCCCGTCCAGCGCGTCGAAGATGAAGGCCAGCGGGATCAAGGCCATGCCGAACAGCAGGTAGCTGCGCTGCCCGTCCTGCAGGAAGCGCATCGCGGCGAAGACCGCGCCGGTGCCGCAGAAAGCATTGGCCAGGGTGAACCAGTCGGCCAGGTGGAACTCGCGCAGCATCGAGAAGTGACGTTTCATGGAGTATCTGTAGACGGCAGTGACAAGAGAGTACCGCGAGCGGCCCGAACCGCGACAGAGCGGCCCCCCTTGGCAGTCTGCGGCGCGGGGCCGTCCAGTTGCCGCGGCCTTCACGCGATCCCCACCAGCGGTGAATTTTTGGCCACCCATCTTGACAGCGAGAACCGACGGGGGCTGCCGGGGCTTATCCACAAACTTGCGCACCAGTCATCCACACCCCCTGTGGACAACTCAGTCTCAATAGACGCGACGGTGGTGATTTATTGATCACCGATCGTCATCGCCGCACCGCCCCGATGTCGCCAAGGGCTGCCGCTGACCGGCAAGGCTGGGCCAAACTGGTGAGTGGACCCGCCGCGAACGCCGCGAACAAGGCGCCAGCAACGACGGGCGCGTGGTCGATCAGCACGTCCCTCTGCTGCTCGCGCGTCGGCAGAGCCGGCCACTGGCCGTCAAGCCCATGAACGTCGCGGGTGCGTGGTGATCGGCCGGCGGCCGTGATTACAGACGGGTGTAGCTCCAGGACTGCATCGCGCCATCGCGGTACGGCATGACGCCGTGGAAGGCGCGTGGCTCGGCGTCGAACACCAGCGGCAGGAAGCTGCGATCACCTTCCCACAGCGGCAGCGTCTCCAGCTTGTCCAGGTCCACCCACTCCAGCGTGCCCTCCGGGTTGGAGGTGAGCGGCGTGCCGGTGAAATCGTCGATGACGAACACGAACCCGAACCAGTCCTCGCCATTCTTGCCGAAGCCCGGCCAGCTGATGGTGCCGCGCAGGCGCATGGTGCCGCACTCGATGCCGGCTTCCTCGCGGATCTCGCGGCGCATGCAGGCAGCGGCGTCTTCGTCGCGCTCCATCTTGCCGCCCAGCCCGTTGTACTTGCCCAGGTGCAGGTCACCGGGACGGGCGTTGCGGTGGATCATCAGCGCTTGCTTGCCATCGGGTGACAGCACGTAGCCGAGGGTGGCCACGATCGGGGTATAGGGCATGACGCATGGGCTCACGGACACAAACCCCGATTATGCGCGATCCTCGCGCGGCGGTCGGCTCAGCCGGTCACGCGGGTGCGACGGGCGTCGGCCGGGGCCGGCAAGGCGTCGCCATCGCGGCGCAGGGTGGCCACGCCATGGCCACGCTCGGCCAGGTATTCCAGCCATTTGCCGAGGAAGGTGTTCATCCGCATGCGATGGCTGATCAGTTCGGCCGGCGGCGGGTACATGCCCACCACGTCCTGCCAGCGACGGCCAACGTAGCAGTGGGTGGTCTCGGCCTGGCGAGCGTCACGGTACAGGCGCACATAGGCCGACGGGTCCGGCTGCCCGGTCACCGGGTCGGCGAAATCGTAGGTCAGGCGCAGCTCCACGGTGTAGCGGTGGCACTCGATGACGTCCAGGCGCACGTCCAGCCCATCGCCGACGGAGGACACGTAGCTGCCGGGCACCAGCTCGGCCGGCGCGAACAGCCGCACCAGGTGCTGGTAGTTTTCCGCGTACAGCCCCATCAGCCAGCTCAGCCGGCTGAGCCTGGGGATGCGTTCGATACGGGGCGTTGCCTGGGCCATGGGTCGATCCTACACGTTGATCCTCCAACGTGGGGGCGGCGACGCCCCGGCCAAAGGGCGGCGCCGAAACCGGTTCATCCGGACCTTGCGGCCGCTTGCCGCCCTCCCCTCGCCCGGCCTCAGTACAGCTCGCGCTGCAGCCCCAGCGTGGTCAGCACCTTGCTGGAGATCTCCTCGATCGAGGTATGGGTGGTGCTCAACGTCGCGATGCGCTCCATCCGGAACATGGTCTCGGCCGCGGCCACCTCGCGCTTGCAGGTGTCCAGGTTGGCGTAGCGCGAGTTGGGCCGGCGCTCCTGGCGGATCTGCTGCAGGCGGTCCGGGTCGATGGTCAGGCCGAACAGCTTCTTGCGGTAGGGCCGCAGCCGCGGCGGCAGGCGGTCGTGCTCCAGGTCCTCGTCGGTGAGCGGGTAATTGGCCGCGCGCACCCCGTAATGCAGGGCCAGGTAGATGCAGGTGGGGGTCTTGCCGGCGCGCGACACCGCCACCAGGATCACGTCGGCATCGTCGTAATTGATCGCAATGCCGTCGTCATGGGTCAGCGCGAAGTTCATCGCGTTGATGCGCCGGTGGTAGGTCTCGAAGTCGACCATGCCGTGCGCCTGGCCCACCCGGGAATGGCGGTTGACCGCCAGTTCGCGCTCCAGCGGCTCGATGAAGGGGGCGAACACGTCCAGCATCAACCCGCCGCTTTCGGCGAGGATCACACTCAGGCCGCTGTCCACGCAGGAACTGACCACGATCGGCCGCACCTGGTAGCGCTCGCCCGCTGCACGGATCCTTTCACAGGCTTCGCGCGCCTTTTCCGGATCATCGATGAACGACATCCGGTCGGTAATGAAGCTGAACCCGGAGAACTGGGTCAGGAGGCTATGCCCAATGGTTTCAGCGGTGATACCGGTTCCATCGGACACGTAGAACACCGGACGGATCGTCGACATACGGCTTTTACCCCCTACGAAGCTTAAAAAGGCTATCGATACAAGCTTGTGCCGATAGCAGTCTGCCCGGCATCATATCGGCTTCTTCCTACGGACGTGGCCATCCAGCCCGCCTCGGGCGATGGCCAAACGGAGCATCGCGCTTGAACGAGAACATCCTGTGGTTGCACGAACTGCGCCTGGCCGACCTGGCCCGCGTAGGCGGCAAGAATTCGTCGCTTGGCGAAATGATCGGCAACCTCGCCGGTCTGGGGGTGTCTGTCCCCGGCGGTTACGCAACCACCTCTGAGGCCTTCAAGGACTTCATCGCGCACAACGATCTGTCCAAGCGCATCTTCGACAAGCTGGCCACGCTGGACGTGGAAGATGTCGGTGCGCTGACGATCGCCGGCAAGGAGATCCGCGGCTGGGTGATCGATGCCCCGCTGCATCCGGCCCTGGACCAGGACATCCGCAGCGCCTACTCCACGCTGTGCAGCGAGAACGGCGGCGGTGATGTCGCCGTCGCGGTGCGCTCCTCGGCCACCGCCGAAGACCTGCCCGATGCGTCCTTCGCCGGCCAGCAGGAGACCTTCCTCAACGTGACCGGTGCCGACGATGTCGTGCTCAAGGTCAAGGAAGTGTTCGCCTCGCTGTACAACGACCGCGCCATCGCCTACCGCGTCCACCACGGTTTCAAGCATGAGGACGTGTTCCTGTCGGCCGGCGTGCAGCTGATGGTGCGCTCGGGCGTGGGTTCCTCCGGCGTGCTGTTCACCCTGGACACCGAGTCCGGCTTCCGTGACGTGGTGTTTGTCACCTCGTCCTTCGGCCTGGGCGAAATGGTCGTGCAGGGCGCGGTCAACCCGGACGAGTTCTACGTCTACAAGCCCACCCTCAATGCCGGCAAGCCGGCGATCCTGCGCCGTTCGCTGGGCAGCAAGGCGATCCGCATGGTGTATTCGGATGTGCCCGGTGAGCGCGTGCGCATCGAAGACACCCCGGCCGAGCTGCGCAACACCTTCTCCATCAGCGACGAGGACGTGCAGGAACTGTCCAAGCAGGCGCTGGTCATCGAAAAGCACTACGGCCGGCCGATGGATATCGAGTGGGCCAAGGACGGTGTCAGCGGCAAGCTGTTCATCGTGCAGGCACGCCCGGAAACGGTGAAGTCGCGTGGCCATGCCACCCAGATCGAGCGTTTCGCGCTGAACCAGAAGGACGGCAAGGTGCTGGCCGAAGGCCGCGCCGTCGGTGCCAAGATCGGTGCCGGTACCGCCCGCGTGGTGCGTACCCTGGACGACATGGCCCGCGTGCAGCCCGGCGACGTGCTGATCGCCGACATGACCGATCCCGATTGGGAGCCGGTGATGAAGCGCGCCTCGGCCATCGTGACCAACCGCGGCGGTCGTACCTGCCACGCGGCGATCATCGCCCGTGAGCTGGGCGTGCCGGCCGTGGTCGGCTCGGGCAACGCCACCCAGCTGATCCAGGACGGCCAGCAAGTGACGGTCAGCTGCGCCGAGGGCGACACCGGCTTCATCTACGACGGCATCCTCGCGTTCGAGCGCACCACCACCGACCTGGGCAACATGCCGCCGGCGCCGCTG
>NZ_DAMAGC010000015.1:10850-12139 GCF_031995405.1 Stenotrophomonas sp.
TCCCGGCAGTGGTGGGCTGCGGCGACGCTACCGATCGCTTGCAGGACGGCAACAAAGTCACCGTCTCCTGCGCCGAGGGCGACACCGGCTATGTCTATAGCGATTTGATCGATTTCGAAGTCACCAGTTCGCAGGTAGACGAGATGCCGGCGCTGCCGCTGAAGATCATGATGAACGTGGCCAACCCGGAACGTGCCTTCGACTTCGGCCAGCTGCCGAACGCCGGCATCGGCCTGGCCCGCCTGGAAATGATCATCGCCAGCCACATCGGCATCCACCCCAACGCACTGCTGGAATACGACCGCCAGGACGCGGCGACCAAGAAGAAGATCGACGAGAAGATCGCCGGTTACGCCGATCCGGTCAGCTTCTACGTCGGCCGCCTGGCCGAGGGCATCGCCACCCTGACCGCCTCGGTCGCGCCGAACCCGGTGATCGTGCGCCTATCGGACTTCAAGTCCAATGAGTACGCCAACCTGATCGGCGGCAGCAATTACGAGCCGCATGAAGAGAACCCGATGATCGGCTTCCGCGGCGCCAGCCGTTACGTCGACCCGAGCTTCTCGGACGCCTTCGCACTGGAATGCAAGGCCGTGCTGCGCGTACGCAACGAGATGGGCCTGGACAACCTGTGGGTCATGATTCCGTTCGTGCGCACCCTGGAAGAAGGCCGCAAGGTCGTCGAGGTGCTGGAGCAGAATGGCCTCAAGCAGGGCGAGAACGGCCTGAAGATCATCATGATGTGCGAAGTGCCGTCCAACGCACTGCTCGCCGATGAGTTCCTGGAAATCTTCGACGGCTTCTCCATCGGCTCCAACGACCTGACCCAGCTGACCCTGGGCCTGGACCGCGATTCCTCGATCGTCGCGCACCTGTTCGACGAGCGGAACCCGGCGGTGAAGAAGCTGCTGTCGATGGCGATCAAGTCCGCACGCGCCAAGGGCAAGTACGTCGGTATCTGCGGCCAGGGCCCGTCCGACCACCCGGACCTGGCCGAATGGCTGATGCAGGAGGGCATCGAGTCGGTGTCGCTGAATCCGGACACCGTGGTCGACACCTGGCTGCGTCTGGCCAAGTTGAAGGCCAACAGCTGATACGGCTGGCAGGTTGACGAACGAAACCCCGCGCAAGCGGGGTTTTGTTTTTGCCGTGGAGCCACGCCATGCGTGGCTGCCTTGCGTTGGGGGTCCGGGTGCCGGATGGGCTGCGTTGCCACGCATGGCGTGGCACTACCCTTGTCTGCGACCACCACGGTGGGCGGGTAGAGCCACGCCATGCGTGGCTGCCTT
>NZ_DAMAGC010000015.1:12239-55872 GCF_031995405.1 Stenotrophomonas sp.
GTTGGGGGTCCGGGTGCCGGATGGGCTGCGTTGCCACGCATGGCGTGGCACTACCCTTGTCTGCGACCGCCACGGTGAGCGGGTAGAGCCACGCCATGCGTGGCTGCCTTGCGTTGGGCACCCGGATGGCGGAAGGGTCTCGTTGCCACGCATGGCGTGGCAGTACGTTCACGCGTCGGCGGTTTCGGCTTGGGGGTAATCGGTGAACCCTTCGGCGCCGCCGCCGAAGAAGGTGGCCTTGTCTGGCGGATTCAAGGCCAGGCCCTGCTGCAGCCGCGTCGGCAGGTCCGGGTTGGCGATGAAGGGGCGGCCGAAAGCGATCAGGTCGGCCCAGCCCTTGCCGAGGGCTTCCTCGGCACGCTCTACGGTGTACTTGCCGGCATAGATCAGCGTGCCGCGATAGAGCATGCGCAGTGCTTCCTTGAACGCCACCGGCATCACCGGGGCATCCTCCCAGTCGGCTTCGGCGATGTGCAGGTAGCCCACGCCGATGCTGTCGAGCAGGTGCGCGGCGGCCAGGTAGGTGGCCTGCGGGGTGTCATCGACCGCCCCCTGCAGCGTGGTCAACGGCGCCAGGCGCACGCCGACGCGCTCGGCACCGATCGCCGCTGCCACCGCCTCGACGACCTCGCGCAGGAAGCGCAGCCGGTTCTGCAGCGACCCGCCGTAGCCGTCGGTGCGCTGGTTGGCCTGCGAGTCGATGAACTGGTTGATCAGATAGCCGTTGGCACCATGCAGCTCGATCCCGTCGAAGCCCGCCGCGATGGCATTGCGTCCCGCCTGGGCGTAGTCGCGCACGATGCCGGGGATTTCCTCGATCGCCAGCGCGCGCGGCATCGAGTGCTGCACCATTTCGCCGACGCCGCCCTGCGGGCCCCTGCCCTGAGGATCGACGAACACCTTCACGCCCTCGGCCAGCAGCGCCGAGGAGGACACGGGTGCAGCGCCGCCTGGCTGCAGGGCGGTGTGCGACACACGGCCCACGTGCCACAGCTGGGCCACGATGCGGCCGCCGGCGGCATGCACCGCATCGGTGACGCCGCGCCAGCCGGCGATCTGGGCCTCGTCGTGGATGCCAGGGGTCCAGGCATAGCCCTGGCCCTGCTGGCTGATCTGGGTGCCTTCGCTGACGATCAGGCCGGCAGACGCGCGCTGCGCGTAGTACTGCGCCATCAGCGCGGTGGCGACGTTGCCATCGCCCGCACGCGAGCGGGTCATCGGCGGCATCACGATACGGTTGGGCAGCGTGAGCGCGCCCATGCGATAGGGGGTGAACAACATGCAAGACATCCTTCGGAACAGGTCTGCGCAAAGGATGGGGGCATGCGCCGGGGCGCAACAGCCTCGATGCGGCAAAACAGTTGTGCCGCCAGCGCAACGATCCCCAGGTGCGGCCGCAAGCGCGACCGACTGGCCTCAGCCGCGCTGGTCGGCCAGCATGGAATACGCCGCGCGCACCGTTTCGTAGCCGTAGGTGCGCTCCAACCGGCGCACGATGAAGTGGCCGCGCGCCATGTCCTGGTAGTAGTCGGTGAACATGGTGTTGAGCGTGGCGCCGGTGACCGCGCCGATGATCGGCACTGCCTGCGCGGCAAACTTCTCGGTGACGACCACGCCGAAGCGCGCGGCCACCTTCTCCACGATCTTGGCCAGCCACTTGCCCGCTTCCTTCGGGGTCAGCCCGATCATCACCCCGCCGCCGCTGGCCGCGCGCCCGGCCAGCTCGGCCGACAGGTGGCGCATCACCTCGGCAGTGAAGCCGCGGGTCACGTAATAGCCGGTTTCGCTGGCATCGTCCTTGCCCGAGTTGCCGCCCAGGGCGAACACTTCCAGGCAGGCGTGGCGGGTGCTGAGCTCGCGCAGGTCGAAGCCTTCGCTGCGGGCGACGTCGGCCACCGAGCGCATCATGATCGTGGTGGACACCGGCAGTTCGATGAACAGCGAGGTGAAGCCGAACGCACCGCCGACGGCGCCGCTGGTGGCCGCTGCCAGCTTGTGCCAGCGCGTGGAGGCGGCCTTGCCCGGCGTATTGTCCATGCTCCACAAGGCCGCCTGGGCGGACTTGAACAGCGCCGCCTCGACCGCCCCATGGATGCGCCGGGACACCACGTTCGGCAGCTTCTTCACCGCGAACTCCAGCGGCGAACCGATCAGGTTGGCCATCTTGGCGGTGAGCGTCGGCGACTCCAGCAGCGCGACGGCGCGCTGCAGGTCGGCCCAGTCCTGCGAGGTGGGCAGGATCTGCGTTTCCAGCGGGGGTGGCGTGCTGCGGGAGATGGCGTTCATGGCCCGGATCATAGCGCCGGTGGGTTGAACGGAATGTGCGGTTGACGCTCCCGCCACCCTCACGGCCGGGTCAGGCCGGCAGGCCCGCCAGGGTGCCCATGAACTGGCGGTAGTGGCGCAGTTCGTCGATCGAATCGTGCACATCGCTCAGCGCGGTATGGCTGGCGGTCTTGCCGACGCCGGCGGCGACGCTGGGCGCCCAGCGCCTGGCCAATTCCTTGATCGTGGACACATCCAGGTTGCGGTAATGGAAGTACCGCTCCAGCCGCGGCATTTCACGGTGCAGGAAGCGCCGATCCTGGCAGATCGAGTTGCCGCACATCGGCGAGGCACCGGCCTTGATCCACTGCGACAGGAAGTTCACCGTCTGGGCTTCGGCCTGGCCCAGGCTCACCTGGCTGTCGACCACGCGCTGCCACAGGCCGGAGCGACGGTGCTGGGTGCGGTTCCACTCGTCCATCGCCTCCAGGCGCTCCACCGGATGGTGGATGGCGAACTCGGGGCCTTCGGCCAGCACATTCAACTGCGCATCGGTAACCACCGTGGCGATCTCGATGATCGAATCGTTGTCGGTATCCAGGCCGGTCATTTCCAGATCGATCCAGATCAGTCGTTCGCCTTCTGCGCCGTTGTCGGCCATGTTCACGCCTTGTGCAAGGGCCGGCGCCGCAGCACCGACCGGGGATGGAGGGGCGTCATGATACCGCCATCGCGTCGTCGTCCCGTCGCGACGCGCTGCGGTCATTCAAGCAGCAGCGGCGGCTTGCCGCGCTTGGCGCGGAAGTAATTGGTCAAACGCGTGCTGGCCTGCTTGGCCAGCACCCCGCCGTGGATCTCCACGCGATGGTTGTGGCGCGCATCACCCAGCAGGTCGAACACGCTGCCGCAGGCGCCGGTCTTGGGGTCGCTGGCCGCGTACACCAGCCGCGCCACGCGCGCGTGCACGATCGCCATCGCGCACATCGCGCACGGCTCCAGGGTCACATACAGCGTGCTGCCGATCAGGCGGTGGTTGGCGATCGCCCTGCCCGCCTGGCGCATCGCCACGATCTCGGCATGCGCGCTGGGGTCGTGGTCGGCGATATTGAGGTTCCAGCCCTCGCCCAGCACCTGGCCGTCGGCGCCGACCAGCAGCGCACCGACCGGGATCTCGTTGAACTCGCGCTCGGCGCGTTCGGCCAGCGCCAGCGCCCGGCGCATCCAGTGCTCGTCCCGGTCGTGTACCGGCACGCCCAGCGGCGGCGGCGCCGGCAGGGACTCAACCATGGCCGTCGGCCTTGCGCACGAACGCCTCGAACGCGGCCAGGGTCGCTTCACTGACATGGTGTTCGATGCCCTCGGCGTCGCGTCGCGCCGAATCGGCGTCCACGCCCAGGGCCAGCAGGAAGCGCTCCACGGTCTGGTGGCGCGCGCGCATCTCCACGGCCAGCTGTTCACCGGCCGGCGTCAGGAATACCCCGCGGTAGGGCCGCTGCACCGCCCAGCCCTCCTTGACCAGGCGCTTGAGCGCCTTGGCCACCGTCGGCTGGGCCACCCCGAGCCGGGTCGCGATATCCACCTGTCGAGCCTCGCGACCGTCGGCGATCAGGTCCGCGATCAGCTCCACATAATCCTCGACCAGTTCCGAGCGACGCGCCTCGCGCACCTGCACGAAGCCCTCGACATGGACCTGGGCATCGATCAAGGGCGGGGTTTTGCGCGGGGAAGCAGGCATCGGGACTCCAGCGGGCGGCCAGCGGCGGCTATGGCAGCAAGGCGCGCAGTTTACCGCACCCCCGGCCCGCCAGCCCTGGCCGGGCCACCGACGCCGCGTACCGACCCTGCCCCGGCCCGCTGGCGCATGCGGTGCAAGCGCCGTCCGGCAGGCGACGGCTCAGCGAACCCGGCGCTGCAACGCGGTCTCCAGCAGCACCTCACCGTCCAGATTGCGCGCCACCAGCGTACCGCCGTGGGCGCGGGCGAACTCGCTGGCGATGAACAAGCCCAGGCCGAGGCCGCGGCTGTCGTGGAAACTGGCCTTGAACGGCTCGAACAAGCGCGGCAGCAGTTGGTCGGGAATGCGCCCGGCGTTGCGCACCTGCAGCCGCAGCGGCTCGTGCCCGGCACCGTGCAGGCCTACCTGCACCGGCGCATCGCCACCGTGCAGCACTGCGTTGCCGATCAGGTTGGACAACAGCTGCGCCAGCCGGTCCGGATCGCCCTGCAGGCGCGTGTCGCCCTCCAGCTGCAGCTCGATGCGCGCCTGCGGGTGGGCACGTGCGATCTCGGCCACCACCACGGCGGCGACCTCGCCAACGTCGCATTCGTCGCAGTTCAGGCGCAGCCCACCGGTGCGGATCTTGGAGAAATCCAACAGCTGCTCGACCATCCGCGCCATCCGCTGGGCACTGTTCTCCAGATGCCCCAGGGTGCGCTGCACGCCGCTGTCGGACGGCAGGTCCAGCGCCAGCTTGTCGGCGCACAGCAGGATCGAGGCCAACGGCGTGCGCAGGTCGTGGGTGAGCACGGCCATCATGGTTTCGTTGAGTTTCAGCGCATGCTCCAGGTCGCGGTTGCGCGCCTTCAACAGCTGCTTCTGCTGGTACAACTCGATGAAGACGTTGACCTTGCTCATGATCACCTGCGGCTCGATCGGCTTGTGCAGGAAATCCACCGCGCCGGTCTCGTAGCCCTTGAACGCGCGCACCGGGTCATTGGGCGAGGCGGTGAGGAAGATGATCGGCACATCGCGGCTGCGCTGCGAGCCGCGCATCAGTTCGGCCAGCGAGAAGCCATCGATCTCGGGCATGTGCACGTCCAGCAGCGCCAGCGCCACTTCGTGCTGCAGCAGCAGTTCCAGCGCTTCGGCGCCGGAGGCGGCGCACAGGATATTCAGGCCGTCACGGCGCAGCAGCGCTTCCATCGCCACCAGGTTCTGCGGCACGTCATCGACGATCAGCAGGTTCACGCAGTCATCGGCGGTCGCCCCGGCGGGGTCGATCAGGTTCATCGGATAAGGCCTTTCATGCGCAAGCACAGGGAAGTAAGCGGAAGCACCGCGTCGGCGCCGGCGTAAGCCAGTGCCGAGGCAGGCATCAAGGAGGAATAGGCATCGTCGGGCGACTGGATCCAGGCCTGTCCGCCAGCGTGGCGGACCGCAGCGACGCCCTCGCTGCCGTCGGCGCTGGCGCCGGTGAGCAGGATCGCCAGCACGCCACTGCCGAACACGTCGGCGGCGCTTTCAAACAGCGGGTCGATCGCCGGGCGCGAGAACAGCACCGGCGCATCGACCGACAAAGCCAGGGTGTCGCGGTCTTCCACCAGCAGGTGGTAGTCCGGCGGCGCGAACGTCACCGTGCCCGCGCGCAGCGGCTGCTTGTCCTCGGCCTCGCGCACCGGCAGCGGGCAGCGCACGTCGAGCAGGTCGGCGATGCGGCTGGGGCGGTCGCGCGGCAGGTGCAGCACCACCAGGATCGGCATCGCCAGGTCGGCCGGCACCGCTTCCAGCAGCGACTGCAAGGCGCTGACGCCGCCGGCCGAGGCACCGACCACGATCACCTCGAAATCCTGCCGGTGCGGGACGGCGCTCATCAGGCCAGCTTCCGGTACAGGCGCTGCTCGCGCGCGCAGGCTTCGAAATCGTTGGCATGCGCGCCGAACTGCAGCGATTCCTTGCTGCCCAGGCCAAGGAAGCCGCGGTGCACCAGCGCCTCATGGAACAGCCCGATGGCCCGGTCCTGCAGCGCGCGCTGGAAATAGATCAGCACGTTGCGGCAGGACACCAGGTGCACCTCGGAGAATACCGTGTCGGTGGCCAGGCTGTGATCGGCGAAGACGATGTTGCGCTTCAGGCGGCGGTCGAACACCACGTTGCCGTAGCCACTGCTGTAGTAATCCGACAGCGAGCCGGTGCCCCCGGCAGCCAGGTAGTTGCGGCTGAACTGCGCGGTGCGCTCCAGCGGGAACGCGCCGGATTCGGCGGCCTGCAGCGCGTCGGGATTGATGTCGGTGGCGTAGATGATGGACCGGTCCAGCAGGCCCTCCTCCTGCAGCAGGATCGCCATCGACCACACTTCCTCACCCGTGCTGCAGCCGGCGATCCACAGCTTGATCGACGGATAGGTCCGCAGCACCGGCATCGCATGCTCGCGCAGCACCTTGAAATAGCCCGGGTCGCGGAACATCTCCGAGACCTGCACGGTGAAGTACTGCATCGCCTGGGCGAAGGTCTCCGGCTCGTGCAGCAGGCGGTGCTGCAGTTCGCCCATGGTGGTGCAGTCGAAGCGCGCCATCGCATGCCGCATGCGCCGCCGCAGCGAGGACAGCGCATAGTTGCGGAAGTCATAGTGGTAACGCTGGTACACCGCCTCCAGCAGCAGGCGCAGCTCCAGGTCGAACAACTCGGTGTCGTTCATCGACGCGAGCACCACACCCGGCACAGCGACACCAGCTTGTCCACGTCGATGGGCTTGGCGATGTAGTCGTTGGCGCCGGCCTGCAGGCAATGTTCGCGGTCATCGGGCATGGCCTTGGCGGTCAATGCGATGATCGGCAGGTCACGCCAGCGGTGGTCGGCACGGATCTCGCGCATGGCGGTCAGCCCGTCCATCTCCGGCATCATGATGTCCATCAGCACCAGGTCGATCTCCGGGCGCAGCTTTTCCAGCGCCTCGCGGCCATTGCGCGCGATCTCCAGGGTCACCCCCAGTGGTTCGAGCACGCTGGACAGGGCGAAGATGTTGCGCACGTCGTCTTCGGCCAGCAGCACGATGCGACCATCCAGCACCGCATCGCGACGGCGCGCTTCGCGCAGCAGGCGCTGCTGGTCGCTCGGCAGCGAGGCCTCCACGCTGTGCAGGAACAGGGTCACTTCGTCGAGCAGGCGCTCGGGCGAGCGCGCGCCCTTGATGATGATGCTCTTGGAGTAACGACGCAGGCGCTGTTCCTCGTCGCGGGTCAGCGCACGCCCGGTGTAGACGATCACCGGCGGGAAGGCGACCGCATCGTTGCCGGCCATGCGCTCGAGCAGGTCATAGCCGGTGCCGTCGGGCAGGGTCAGGTCGGTGACCATGCAGTCGAAGGTGGACGTGCCCAGCGCGTCCATCGCCTCGGCGATGGTGCCCACGCCGGTGATTTCCAGCTGGTCGCGGCCCAGCAGCAGCTGCAGGTTGGAGCGCAGCTCGCTGTCGTCCTCGACGATCAGCAGGCGGCGCACGTCGCGCTGGCTGGTGGCCTCCAGCTGCTGGATGGCCCCCACCAGGCGCTCGCGCGTGGCCGGCTTGATCACATACCCGATCGCGCCGAGCTCCATCGCCACCTGCGAGCGCTCCAGCCCGGACACCACGTGCACCGGGATGTGCCGGGTGGCCGGATCGCGCTTGAGCCGCTCCAGCACACTCAGGCCGGACACATCGGGCAGACCGATGTCGAGCAGGATGCCGTTCGGGCGCAGTTCGGCGGCCAGGCCCAGCGCCTCTTCGGCAGTGCCGGCCACCACGCAGTCGAAATCGAGTTCATGGGCCATCGACACCAGTGCGCCGGCAAAGGCCACGTCGTCCTCGACCACCAGGATCATGCGCCCGGCGCGGCTGCGTCGGCCACGGTCATCGGCCACCCGCTGCGGCGCGGCCGGCGGCGTCGCCTCGGCATGCGCGCTGCCACCGTGGAACGGCGCGGCTGCCCGCGGCGGCAACGGCGCATGCGCGCTGCGCACATCCGGCGCCGCGCTGGCGACAGGCGTCGCCCCACCACTGGCCAACAGCGGCAGCTCCAGGGTGAAACAGCTGCCACGGCCCGGTTCGCTGGACACGCGGATGCTGCCGCCCATGCGCGCGGCCAGGTCACGCGAGATCGACAGGCCCAGCCCGGTGCCGCCGTAGCGACGACGGGTGCTGCCATCGGCCTGGCGGAACGCCTCGAAGATCACCGCGGTCTGCTCCTCGGGAATGCCGATGCCGGTGTCGGAGACGGCGAACTGCACCCGCCCTGCCCCGGCGCTGCGCACCTTCAACGTCACGCTGCCGTGCTCGGTGAACTTGAGCGCATTGGCCAGCAGGTTCTTCAGGATCTGCTGCAGGCGCTGGCTGTCGGCCACCAGCTGCGCCGGCGCACCGGCCTCGCTGACGATCTCCAGGGCGAGGCCCTTCTGCGCCGCCATCGGCTCGAAGGTGTCCTTCAGCCGCTGCAGCACGCTGGACACCGCCAGGTTTTCCTCGACCAGTTCGACGTGCCCGGCCTCGATCCGCGACAGATCGAGGATGTCGTTGATCAGCGCCAGCAGGTCGTTGTTGGAGGAGTGGATCGCCTGGGCGTACTTGACCTGCTCGGCGGTAAGCGTGCCGTCCTTGTTGTCGGCCAGCAGCTTGGCCAGGATCAGTGCGCTGTTGAGCGGGGTGCGCAGCTCATGGGACATGTTGGCCAGGAATTCGGACTTGTAGCGCGAACTGGCTTCGAGCTCGTTGCTGTTCTGCACCAGCTGCGCCTGGGCCAGCAGCAGCGCCTGCTGGCGCGACTCCAGTTCATGGGTGCGCTCCTCCAGCTGCACGTTGGTCTGCTCCAGCTCGGCCTGCTGCTGCTCCAGGTTGGCCTGGGAATGCAGCAGGCTGCGGCTCTGCTCCTCCAGTTCCTCGTTGGCCACGCGCAGCTCTTCCTGCTGGGTCTGCAGCTCTTCGCTCTGGCGCTGGGTCTCCTCCAGCAACTCCACCAGCTGGGCGCGCATCAGCGCCGCACGCAGCGCCACGCCGACCGGCTCGGCGCATTGCAGCAGCAGCTCCAGTTCCAGCGCACGCGCAGGCGAAACCCCGGCCCTGCCGAGTTCGACCACGCCCACGACCGCGCCATCGGCGGTGATCGGGCCCAACAGGCGCTGACGCACCACGCTGCGGCCCAGCGGCGTGTCGATATCCAGCGGCGATTCGCGATCTTCCAGCCGGCGCGGCACGCCCAGGCGCAGCACCTCGCCCCACTGGCCCGCCCCAGCCGGCAGGGTCTCGGGCAGCTGCGCGGGCAGTGCCGCACCGCCCACCAGCAGCAGGCGGTCGCCCTGCAGGCGATACATCGCACCTACCTCCGCGCCGAGCTGCGCGCACAGCGCCCGCATCGCCGCATCGGCCAGCACGCGCGGCTCCGGGTCGCCGCGCAGGCTCACCGTGACCGCGTTTTCGCCCTCCTGCAGCCACAGCGCATCGGCGGCGATCCGGCGCGACTGGATCGCCTTCATCACCGTCAGTGCCATCAGCAGGAAGGCCACCCCGCCGATGGTCCGGTTGACGAAGGAGAATGCCGAATTGGTGCTCGACGGCGCCACGTTGTAGCCAACGATGAGCAGCACACAGGACACCAGCGCCACCAGCAGCGGCACGTCCAGCCGACGCTGGAACAGGGTGACCCCCACTGCCATGAAGTAGGTCAACCACACCGCATAGCCCAGCGGCACGACCATCTCCAGGGCCAGGGTGAACGCCATCAGGGCGGCCGAGACAGCCCAGATCCAGCGGTCGCGTGCGGTCGGCGCAGCATTCATGCGGAATTCCAGCTCAAAAGGGGGCCGATGGTACCTGAACCCGTAAAGCGGCGTTATCCGTCATTAGTCAGCCTGTTCCGGCCTGTTCTTTACATGTTCTTCACGCCCTCGCCCCTACGGTTCGGCCCCTTAGAGGGGAGTGCATTACCGTCGTGGCCGAGGTCGTATCCAGCGTGGCACCGCTTGTCGATGAACGCCGGCAACTCAAGCTGTTGATCGACCATGTCTCCGACCATGCGATCTACCTGCTCGACCCGGACGGGCGCATCTGCAGCTGGAACCGGGGCGGCGAACGGGTCAATGGCTACACCGCCGAGGAAGCGATCGGCCAGCACGTGTCGATCTTCTACATTCCCGAGGAACGGCAGCAGGGCCTTCCCCAGCAGGCGCTGGAACATGTGCGCGAACACGGGCGGCTGGTCGGTGAAGGTTGGCGGGTGCGCCGCAACGGCGAGCAGTTCCGCGCCAGCGTGGTGATCGAGGCGGTACGCGAGGACGGCCAACTGCTCGGCTTCGTCAAGGTCACCCAGGACATCACCGAACGCTACCAGGCCCAATGCCTGCTGCAGGACGCCCAGCGGTCGCGCCAGCACCTGCAGCGGTTTGAAGGCGTTGGCCGCCTGACCCGCGGATTGGCCCACGAATTCAACAACCTGTTGACCACCATCGGCAACGCACTGGATCTGATCGCATTGCAGCCGACCGCCGATGCCCGCACCCACGACCTGGTCGAACTGGCCCAGGCGGCCGCCGACCGTGGCTCGCTGCTGACCCGCCAGCTGCTGGCGTTCTCCGCCGACCAGACCCTGGTGCGCGAGCCGGTAAGCGTGCCGCAGCTGCTGGATGAGGCCCTGCCGTCGCTGCAGCGGGCGTGTCCGCAGGCCATCCGGATGCGGGTGGAACTCGCACCGGCGCTTCCGCCGATCGCCACCGATGGCGTACAGTTGCACAGCGCCATGCTCAACCTGGTGCTCAACAGCTGTGAGGCGATGCCGCAGGGCGGCACGGTGACCATTACCGCCCGCCTCGAGCAGCGCCTCGCCCCCGACCTGGCGCAGCCCACCCGCCGCCGCTACGTTGCCATCGCGGTGACCGACGAAGGCGCGGGCATGCCACCCGAGGTTGCCGAGCGCGCCAGCGAGCCGTTCTTCACCACCAAGGAAGTCGGCAAGGGCAGCGGATTGGGATTGAGCCAGGTGTTCGGCTTCGTTTCCCAATGCGATGGCTTCGTCGATGTACAGACCGCCCCCGGACGCGGCACCACCGTCCGTTTGTTGTTACCTGCCATAGAGGATGTCGAGCATGCCTGAGCCCCTTCGCGTTTTGATGGTCGAAGACCAGCAGGACCTGCGCGATCTGATCGGGCAGGCGCTGCAGGATTTCGGTATCGAAATCCACACGGCCGACGATGGCCCGGCCGCGCTGCGGCTGATGGAGGAACTGGGTGACTTCGACGTGGTGTTCAGCGACATCAGCATGCCCAATGGCATGAGCGGCGTGGAACTGAGCGCGCATGTGGCCCAGGCCCTGCCCAACGCGCGCATGATCCTGTCCTCCGGCTATGCACGCTCGCAGCTGCCGCCGTTGCCGGCACACGTGGAATTCCTGCCCAAGCCGTACCGGCTGCGCCAGCTGGTGGCGATGCTGCAGGCCCCGGCGGCCACGCACTGACATGGGCGAGCTGAGGCCACTGCCCGAGATCGCCACCGGACACTACCGCCACTTCAAGGGCGGCAACTACGAGGTGGTGGGCGTGGTCCGGCACAGCGAGACGCTGGAGCCGCTGGTGCTGTATCGCCCGCTGGATTCCAACGTGGGCCTGTGGGTGCGGCCGTATGCGATGTTCGTGGCCGAGGTCGAGGTGGATGGCCGGCTGCAGCCACGCTTCGCCCTCGTGTCGGCGTAAAGCCGCCGCTCCCGGCAGTGCCGCCCGCTGGCCGGCAACCCACGCCTCCCCTCAGCGCGGCACCACGCTCAGCGCCTGGATCCGCAACGCGGTCTCGCTCAGCACCGAGGACGACGCGGCACCCGCGGCGATCCGACCCGCCTGCTCGGCCACCGCGTCCAGCGCCGCGCGGATGGTCACCGGCGCCTCGCCCTCGATCACCGCCTGCATGTCTTCCAGCTCCAGCTGCGCACCGATCCACGCGGCCAGTACCTCGAAACACTTCACGCTGACCGCGTCCAGCTGCGAGGGATTGGGGTCCAGCGCGCACAGCGTGCCGAACAGGCTGCCATCGCGGCGCAGCATGGGCACCGAAATGTAGCTCTCAAAGCCATACAACGCCGGCGTGGGATGGGTCGAGAACACCGGGTGGATGCTGGCCTGGTCGAACTGCACGGTCTGATGGTGCTGGCGGATCTCTTCGCAGATCGTAGTTTCCAGTACCAGGTCCTGCCCGGGCACTAGGCCGAAACCGATGCCGTCGTGCACCGCACACGCCGTCCAACGCTCGGCAGTAACCCGCGCCACCGCAACGAACCGCATCGCGGTCAGCTGGCTGGCCAGTTCCAGCAGGCCCGGCAACGCAGGCAGCTTCAACAGCGCGGCGACGTCGGCCAGGCGCGGATCGCGCGACGCCGACAGGGGCGCCGACACCGGCGGCGTCCAGGACAGGTCTTCAACAGGATTTTCCAACGCCGCCATGCGCGCCGCGAGCACCCGGGCAGTGACCCGTTCGAACAGTTCGCGCACCGTCGCCGACAGGCCACGCCCGTCGCGGATCTCGCCAACGAAGTGGATCTCCTGCCCCACCAGGCGCAGTTGCTCGACGCGATGGTCCAACCGCAGCGCCGGCCAGGCCAGACGGTCCAGCATGCGCATCCACTCCTCCGTGGGAGGCGCGTCCAGCAACGCGGTGACGATCACCCGCGCCGGCGCCGGCCTGTCCTGCAGCCCCGGCAGATCGAATCCTATGATGCTGGGGAAGCCGGAACCGGTGTACATCGTGTTTCCTTGTTGGGCCCCGCAGCGACGGCCGCTACCGAGTGCGCGCCGCGTCTGTGGTGCGTAGCGAATTGTCGCACGAAGCGGCGAGACGCCATGTGATCGCAGATTTACATCACGGGCGATGCAATGAGCGTCCTACAGCATCCCATTTGTTCAACCCCGAGGCCACGGAATTGCTGCGCCGCAGCAGTACACTAGGCGGTCCCCTGATCCAACACTGTCGCATGAGCCTTTCCACTGCCCCCCTGGCCTCGCGCCTGTCTCCACGCCAGCGCACCTATATCCTGCTGGCCCTGTCGCTGGGCGGTTTTGCCATTGGCACTAGCGAATTTGCCAGCATGGGCCTGATGCTTGAGATCAGCCGTGGCTTGTCCATCAGCGAGACCCAGGTGGGTCATCTGATCAGCGCTTACGCGATCGGCGTGGTGGTCGGCGCACCGGTGCTGGCCTTCGCCGGCGCAGGCTATGCCCGCCGCACGCTGCTGCTGGCGCTGATGGGCTTCTATGCCGTGGGCAACCTGGCCAGCGCGCTGGCCCCGAACTACGCCACGATGCTGCTGGCACGCTTCGTCGCCGGCCTGCCGCACGGCGCCTACTTCGGCGTGGCCATGTTGGTGGCCGCGGCAATCAGCCCCCCGGCACAGCGCGGCGCGGCAATGTCCAAGGTCCTGCTCGGCCTCTCGGTGGCGATCCTGGTCGGCAATCCACTTACCACGTGGCTCGGCCAGCAGCTGAGCTGGCGGACCGCGTTCGCGGTGGTCAGCGTGCTGGCTATCGCCACGGTGGGCATGATCGCCCGTTATCTGCTGCCCGATCCGGACGAGGTACGCACCTCGCCGATGCGCGAACTGCGCGCGTTCAACCGTCCCCAGGTCTGGCTGGCACTGGCGATCGGGTCGGTCGGTTTTGCCGGGATGTTCTGTGTGTTCACGTATTTGGCCCCGACCCTGGTCCAGGTCACCGGCTTGGCGGAGTCGTGGATGCCGCTGGCGGTGGGTATCTTCGGCGTCGGCGCTATCATCGGCAACGTCGCCGGTGGCTGGCTGGTGGATCGCTTCCACTTCCGCGCCGCGGCCGTGGTGCTGCTGTGGTCGATCGTGGTGCTGCTTGCCTATCCGATGGCGGCCCGGTCGGTGTGGAGCCTGTTCCCGATGATCATCGCGGTCGGCACGATGGGTGCACTGGCCGCCGTGCTGCAGACCCGCTTGATGGACGTGGCCGGCGAAGCGCAGACCTTGGCTGCCGCGTCCAACCATGCCGCCTTCAATACCGCCAACGCGCTGGGTCCGTGGCTGGGGGGCATGGCCATCGGTGCGGGCTTCAGCCCGGCCAACACGGGCTACGTCGGCGCGGCCACTGCACTGGGCGGACTACTCCTGTGGGGCGTAGCCATGCTGGTGGACCGACGGGCGCGCGCGGACACCGCAGCCGCGTGCGAATCCTGAGTCAGCGCAGGCATCGGGTTTTTCCTATCATGATGGGCTGACTCACCGTCGCGCTGTCCCGCAGCGCCGACCGCCTTTGGACCCACCGATGACGCACCACTGGACCCCTTCGCGCCGGGGTCGATGCTTCACCCGCACGCCGCACTGGCACCTGCGCCTGGTCGGCGCACAGATCGAACTCCAGCTTGAAGACCGCGTGTTGCCGATACCCACCACCGCACCGCCTTCGCTGCAGCTGCGGCGTGGCCTGTTTTGGACCGGCGTGGTGGTGTTCCCTGGCCAGCCCGATGCGCTGCATCTGGATGGACTTCCCAACGCGCAGGCACGTACCCTGCGTGCCGCGCTACATGCCCTCGAGCGCGCTCGCGCGCAGGATCAACGCCTCCTCGATGCCGACGCCGCACTGCTGGCGATTCGCGCCTGGCTGATGCAGGTCGACCACGCCCTCGACGACGCCGATGCCCAGGGCCGCTGGTTCACCGCCGAGCAGCAACAGGCACTGCTGCAGCAGCGACCGTCCCTGCCGCTGGACGAGGATGCACTGTGGGCCGTGTTCGACGACCCGGACCTGCGTGCGCAACTGCACGGTGAGGCGTCGCGGATCGAAGCCGAGCTGCTGCGCTACGGCCAGGACTGGGCGGCGCTGTGGGAGACGCGCAATGACGCGCATCTTCAGCGCGAGCTGTTGCACAGCCGCGACCTGCTCGACGGGGTGGAACGGCAACCGCTCACCGGCGAGCAGCGGCGCGCAGTGGTGTGCTTCGACAACCGCGTGCAGGTCGTTGCCGCCGCCGGCTCGGGCAAGACCTCCACGATGGTGGCCAAGGCCGCTTACGCGATCGACCGTGGCCTGGTGGCGCCGGAGCGGATCGTGATGCTGGCCTTCAACCGCGAGGCAGCCGTCGAACTGCAGCAACGCACCGACGACGCCCTTCGGCGTCTCGGCATTCAAGGCGTGCAGGTGCAGGCCAAGACCTTTCACGCACTGGGTCGGCAGATCATCGGCAAGGCCACCGGACGCCTGCCGGACGTACCCGACTGGGCGGTCGATGCCGGCCTTGGGGTCCGTCGGCTGGCCGACCTGATCGACGTGCTCAAGGATCGATCCCTCGCTTTCCGGACCCAGTGGGACATGTTCCGGCTGGTCTTCGCCCGCGACCTTCCGGCAGCGGGCCAATTCTCACCGGCCGACGGCTGGGAGGCCGACGGCGAACGCTACCTGCACACCCTCAGCGGTGAGCGGGTGCCCGGCATCGAGGAGTGCGTGATCGCCGACTGGCTGTTCTACAACGGCGTGGACTACGCCTACGAGCGCCAAGGGCAATTCGATACCGCTACCGACACTTACCATCGGGCCCCCGCAGCGTTCCGCTATCCGGGCATCGACCTGCAGCACACACACCTGGCCATTACTGTCGCCGCGCCGGAGCCTCACCACCAGCACCCTCCCCGACGCGGAACCGACACGCTCCAGACCACCTCGCAGCAGCTGCGCAGCGGCGCGCTGTTCGAGGCCATCAGCCAGGCCCTGTCGGCGCGCGGCATCGTGCTGGACCCGAACCCGGACCGCGAGTTGCCCGACGGCGGCGCCCGGCCGATGCCCGATGCCGAACTGATCGCGCTGGTGCGCACCTTCATCAGCCACGCCAAGAGCAATGGGCTGTGCATTGAGGACATGGCCGCGCGCCTGCGCGCACTGCCCGAGGACCGGTTCAAGCACCGCTATCGGTTGTTCCTGCAGTTGGCAGCGCCGATCCTGCAGGCCTGGGACGACGCGCTGGCGGCTGAGCATGCGATCGATTTCGAAGACATGCTCAACCAGGCCGCCGAGCACGTCGAGCAGGGGCGCTACGTCTCCCCGTTCGAGCTGGTGATGGCCGATGAATTCCAGGACGCCTCGCGGGCGCGGGCACGCCTGTGCCGTGCGCTCGTGCAGGCCCCGGGGCGGCATCTGTTCGCCGTCGGCGATGACTGGCAGTCGATCAATCGCTTCGCCGGCGCCGATGTGTCGGTGATGACCGGCTTCATCGACTATTTCGGCCACGGCCAGGTACTGAAGCTGGAGCAGACCTTCCGCTGCCCGCAGGCGCTGTGCGATGTATCCAGTGCATTCGTGTCGCGCAATCCGGCACAGATTCCCAAGCGCGTGTCCTCCCGGGCACCGCAACACGGGGCAGCGCTGCGTGCCTTCCAAGTGGCGTCGCGCGAACAGCTGCGCGATGCCGTGGCGCAGTATCTGACGCAGTTGCAGCAGCAGTTGGATAGCGGCGCGGCCGCACCCGGTCGCGACGGCAAGCTTCAGGTGTTCGTGCTGGGCCGCTACAACGCCGACCGCGCGTACGTCCCCACGGACTGGAAGGTGCGGCATGGCCACTGCATGGAGGTTACCTTCCTCACCGCGCACCGGGCCAAGGGCGCCGAGGCCGACTACGTCATCCTGCCCGGCATGCTCGACCGCAGCTTCCCCAACGTGCGCGCCGACGACCCGGTGCTGTCACTGGCGATGCCGCACGGGGATGCCTATCCCCTCGGCGAAGAGCGTCGACTGTTCTATGTGGCGCTCACCCGCGCGCGGCGTTCGGTCGCGATGTTCAGCGTGCGCGGACGACGTTCGTCGTTCCTGGCCGAACTGGTCCAGGCCGGCGCAGTCACGGTGACGTCGCTGGATGGACGCGCCATCAGCGACACGCCCTGCCCCGCCTGCGGGGTGGGCGTGATCGTGCCACGTACCGGAAAATTCGGCGCGTTCGAGTCGTGCTCGAGTTACCCGCGCTGTGAGTACAAGCCGAGGAAAGTGCCTGGGGAGATGCCTCCCCGGAACACGGCACGGGCTTGAATTCCCCCTCAGTGCTGGAAGGGAGACGTCTCGGCTTGACCCGGACCCTTCCAGCGCCCGGAGGAGATCGCCTGAGGACAGGTCGTCAGGTACTCCTGGTAGGACTTGGTGTCATCCTGACTCCAATCCTTGCCATACGGATTCGGCGGCCGGCAGTACGGCATGAGCATGAAAGCGCCCGTGTAAGGCGGCATCGGAATCCAGCACGGCGCCGGGTTCATCTTCCTGTCCTGCCCCTTGGTGCAGAACAGGAAAGGATCGTTGTAACGATAGGTCAGCTTCCCGTAATAGGCCTGCTGCGCATCGAGCCGGAAGCTCAGCAGCACCAAGACGACCAGACCGATCTTGAAGATAATCTTCATGAAGTTCCCTCTCTACAGCGCGCCATTGCGCACTGGTCTCTAATTACGGCTGAACGCCTGGTTGGATGATAGAGCCGATTGCGTTACTGCTGTCTACACACAAACAAACCGCCCTGGCCCCCACCGAAGCGTCGCCCCTGCCGGACGGAAGCCCGCCAGGAGCGCGCCGTGCTCAACGCTGCGGGTCCGAAGACCCCTTCGAAGGATCAGGATTTACCTGTTCCATCGGCGGCGCCGGCTTGTCCCACTGCGGGTTCTTCATCGTCGAGGCGAAGTCATCGATGACCTTCTGCACCGAGCCACTTTCAGGGTTGCGCACGGCCGCGAACATCCGCTCCACGAAGCTGGAAGAACCGGCTTCCTGCGCCTTCCCCACCGACGGCTGGCTGTCCCCGGCCTTGCCTGCCTCGCCCTGCAATTCGGACAGTTTGCCCCAGGTTGTCGGGCCAGCGATACCGTCGGCCTTGATTCCCTGCGAACGCTGAAGGCCCATCAGGGCATCGCGCGTGGCCGGGCCGAATTGCCCGTCCCTGGCCAGGGCATTGCCGGCGGCGTCCCTGTATCCCAGCGCGTTGAGCTGCTCCTGCAAAGCGGCCACGCCAGCGCCATGGGCACCCACGCGCAGGATCTGCGTCGCGCTGGCCGCCGGGCGCGCTGCACCTTCGTTGGTCGCGCCCCGCTCGCTGCCACGCAGCTCAGGCAGCGGATCGACCTTGCGCCCGTCGCGCCACAGCTCGAAATGCAGGTGGGTGTCGCCCTTGGCAGGCGTGTTGCCGGTCCGCCCCATCGTGGCGATCTGCTGGCCGGCCTCGACGCGGTCGCCATTGCGCACCGAGATGTGGTCAAGGTGGAAGTACTTGGTGGTCGAACCGTCGTCGTGCTGAATCCGCACGGTATTGCCAGCAGCGCCGTTGTTCGGCGTCACCGTCACCTTGCCACCGGCGAAGGCAGCAATCGGATCGCCCACCTCACCCTGGATATCGATGCCACCGTGGGTGCGTCCGCCACTGCGCGCGGTACCGAACTCGCCCCGGCCTTCGCGCGGCTTGTCGGCCTCGTTGATCCGGTCATTGCCCGGCGCCGGCCAGGCGATCCCCGCCGCCCTCTCCGGTTTGGTCGGTCGGTTGCGCTCACTCTCCGGCCGCGCCTGCTGCCCCGCCACTGCCTCACGGGTGGCCGCATCGGCCTTGCCACTGGGATCCAGCGCATTGGCGGCCTGGAAGCTGCGCACCGCTTCGACGGTGTGCCGGCCATAGATGCCGCTGCCGGTTTCCAGCGCATTGCCCTGGGCATCACGGAAGCCCATCTGGTTGAGCGATTCCTGCAGTGCCCGCACCTCCTCGCCACGCTCGCCACGTTGCAGCACGCCATCGGCCAGCGGCGCGGCCACTGCCGCGGCACGCGCGGCGGGCGCCACCGCCGAGGCGGTGATGCCACGGTCGGCAATCTCGATCGCGGCGTACTTGGTGTTCCAGTACTGGGTGAACGAGCTGGCCAGCTCGCGGTCGTTCATATCGCGGACCCCAGCGAACGGCTGGCCGGTCACGCGCTCGAAATCACGCGAACTGATATTGCCCAGGATGTTGGCGCGGGTATCGTCGCGGGAGAATTCACCCGTGGCGATCGCCCTCTGGATTGACGCATAACCACCGCCGCCCTGCTGGTGCGCCAGGTACATATCCAGCCCGTTGGGCTGCTCGGCGCCAGAGAGGAAGGCATGCCCGGTTTGGGTCTGGCGGTCCACGATCTGGGTGCGGTTGCGCGCATACAGGGACGCAGCCGCTTCGGTATTGGCCGCCGGGTCGAACTCGCGCCCGGTCAGGCCGAACTCGGCGGCCGTACTGGGTACGAACTGGAACAGACCTTTCGCCCCGCTGCCGGTATTGTGGGCAGCGGCATTGAAGTTGCCGCCGGTCTCGATATAGGCAAACCGCAGGAAATCTTCGCGCGGAATACCACTGCGCTCTGCCTGACGCTCGATTACATCGAGAATCTCGCCTCTGTCATTCGTGCTGGCCATCATTGGCTCCTCAGATGAAGTGCGGCCGTGGGGCCGCAGGACGTCAACCGGACTCGATCCATGAGTCATTTACAGAGCGGTCAACTCGAAAGTTTATCAGGGCTGGTAACGCCCCGCCTTCGCGTTAAAAGTATAGGTCACAGCATCGGCTGGCCCAAGATCACGCAACGTGCCGGGCCCGGAAATCGCTTTCCCGGCCAGCCCCACCTTCAGGGCAGGCAGCCCGGCAGCTCCCGGCGCGCCGAAGCTCAGCACGCCGGTGCTGACGGCACAGGGCATCACCCTTCCCTCGTCACAGGCGGCCGAATTGTCGCTGCCGGCCCCGATGCTGCCCAGATAACCCCAGCGACGGAATGCCAGGTCGTCCACGTTGCCCGGGTCGAACAGGAACACAGCGAAGGACGCCGTGGCCACGCCGTCGGCGAACCGTCGTGTGGGTACCGCCAGCACCAGCCGGCCGTCGTCGGTGGCGTGCGACTGCGCCTTGCGCGTGGTATCGACCGGGTCGCCCTGGTCGTTGGCGCCAAACTCGCCCACGTAGCCGTCGGTATCGAGCTGGGACCAAACAGGCTTGGCGGCATCCCCGCCCTGCACGAAGGTTGCCTGGGCGATCGCCACGTGGCCCGGCTCCATCAGCCCGCTTTCCGCATCGGGGCCCTCGGTGCCTTCAGTACGGGTAGCGAAGCCGGTGAAGTAATGCTTGCCCTTCAAATCAAAAGCATGGCCATACCAATAGCTCACAATGACGCCGCCATCCACTTCATACGTGAATGCGCCATCGCCGTCACGCTGGTAGATGACATACAGAACGCTATCGGGAGAGGGCGGTTTGAGCGCGGTCATACCTTGATCCTTTTGATGTTCCACAGCTGGCTGTGCTCCGACAGCCGCCCCTGACGTGCGCGTCGCCGCCGTGTCGCCGTCCTGCGGCCCGCAGCCGGCAAGCATACCAACGACCATCGTCAACAACGCCAATTTTGCCTTTTTCATGCATCCTCCATCGATACGTGCAGCATAGGCAGTCCGGCGCTTCAGGCGAAACGGGCCGCATCCTGCGGCGCCGGGGAGTGCTGGACCGCTTCACGCTGGCTGGCCGCCTGCGCCTGGGCATCCACCCGCCGTTGCCAAGCCTGACCAGCATCGGAGTTTTGCAGGCTCCCGGTGACCGCGCGCAGTTCCTCGGCGTTGCCGCCCCGGGCGGCCTCCAGTAGCCGCCACGCAGTGTCCTGCGGCGATCCAGCGCCATCGCGCGCTGCCCCCCCGGCATCGAGCGGCCGGTATGACATGAGATGCCCGGCGGCCTGCGTATCCTGCACCTGCTGTTGACGCGCCGGTTCACCGGGCCTCACCGGTCCGCGCACGTGGTCGACCGCGTGCTCGATCAAGTCGACCGGCCCGCGCGCGCCGACGGTCACCACTCTGCGCAACCGCTCCACATCGCCGCGGTAGTTGGCGATCGCGTCTTTGTGGTCCTCGGCGCGTGCCCGAGCGGCCGGATCCTGCAGCACCGACTTGTCCGGCTTGCCGTCGCCATCAACCGGCAGGAAGTTGTGCATGCTGTGCGAGCGCATCGAGCGCGTCGCCGCCACCACCGGCAGATCCGGGGTGAGGAAATCGACGAACCGGTTGTCGTGATACCCGGACTGCCGCAGCACGGAGATTTCCTTTTCGGTCGTGTAGGTCCTTACCTCACCATAATGGCTGCTCGCCGCACTCACCACATCGGCGGCCATCACATGGTTGATCATGCGGTCGTTGGGGCCATCGGGGATGCGTCGGTCCAGACTACCGGCGCCATAGGCGTTGAAAGTTTCACCACGCAGGTCGTAGTAATGCGCGCTCACCTGGGCGAGCGTACCACCCAGCGAATGACCCGTGACGGTCACCTCCGGCGGATTGACGCTGCTGTAGGCGCGCGCGTACTGTAGCGCGCGCCCGGTAAGCGCGATGGCGTCGTCGGCCTGCGGATTCGTGCGCGCCACCACCATCGCACCGTTGGCCACGATGCCGTCTTTCCAGACCTCCTCGGTCCCACGGTGCGCCACCACGATTTCACCGGAATCCACCTTCTGGTAGATCGTGCCCTGGTAGCCGGTGCGCGGATTATTGGCATGCTCGACGACACGGTACTGCGTGCCATCGATGACGACCTTCTCTTCGTCGTTCGGACCGCGCTGCCCGACCTTCAGATCCTGGTAGGAATGCGCCGCCAGCCCCGCATACTCCTGGGAGGGAACCGTCATTTGGTGGTCTCCTTGGCCGTCACGGTGACGCTGAAGAAGGCATCGCGCTGATCCGCGGCCTGTCGGCCCTGCGCGGTTTTCAGGTCGGTGTTGCCGAACTCACGGAACCCCGGCATCTCCGCACTCGGGTAATAGCCCGTCCAGAAATGCTTGGTGCGGCTGCCCTGGCCCAGGATCGCGGCGGCCGGCAGATCGGCGACGAAGCGCGTATCGGCCTCATCCTTGCCGGCCTGCAGCACAACGCGCGCCTCGGTCAGCTCCCAATGACAGACACCTCGTCCGTAATAGTCCTCATCGACGATGCCGTCGGCATATACCGTGCCTGCATATTCGGTATCGGATACGCGCGTCAGGCTGACGGTTTCGTTGCTGGTGATGCTGAGGAAGACCCCGGCCAGCTCGTCCTTCTTGCCGCACTCGGCCTCGTTGCTGACGTCGTACTGGGCCACCGCGCTGACACGCGTGAACGGACCCGGCGCCCCGTCCAGCACCACCCGCACCTCGAAGGCGCGTCGAGGGGCCGGATTGAGCGTACGCAACGGCGGAGCGTCGGGGGAAGTCTGCAGCGATGCATTCATGGGAGCGACCGTGTTGTTTTGCCCGGAACAGGCGGCGATGGGAACGATCAAGGCACATGCCACGGCGAACTGGTGCAGCCGCAGGCGCGACGATCGTGACGACCGTGACGATTTCTCGATGATCGGCATACTCATGGCGAGGCGTGATGACCTTGTGATGACAGCACGCGCTCGTGCGACCCACCGTAGGCGTAATGCCACGGATGAGGCTGCGTCATGCTGGGCGACGGGAACGCACGACCGTCCCCAAACGGCGCCGTGCGGCGCCGATGATCCCGCGTTGCGGGCATATGAAATTGTGATGGGCGCAGCAAATCGAGGCCAGGCCAATCCGGCGCCGACCTTTCAGTAATATCAAGAAAATCCCCAACCACGCATGTAACAGCCATCATTGGCTCCAGAGGTGAGTGACGGCCGAAGGGCCGTTTGACGTCAACCGGACTCAATCCTTGAGTCTTTTACAGGGCGGTCAATTCGAAAGTGCATCGGGGCATGGCCCCGCCTTCGTGTTGAGGCTGCAGCTTACCGCAGGAGAATGCGCCAAGCAAAGTCTTAGTTGCCACCCGAGTCGGCTGGATCAGCCAGAGTATCCAGCCGGCGGTAGCGCCCCCGCCTCCGGTCTTGTCCATCCGACCAAAGGCAGAGCCTTAGCCCGTGGCGACCGCCTCCAGTTGCAGAAAATTGGTACTGGGCGGCCGGGACTCTTGACTGCGTCTGGAGCGAGACTGGTTGGTGAGTCAAGACTGCATCAGGCTGGAAGTATCGACTGACCAAGAACAGCCAGCGTTGCTTTACATCAATGCCGGCGGCGACTCATCCGCAAGGCCCTTGAGCTAAGAACAAACTGCCGTGCGCGCCTTAACCATTAACGCACCGGACTGGCACACCCCTCGCGAATGATCTTGCAGTCCTCAGTTCCGCACTTGCTAAGCGCTCGCGTCCTGAGCCATTCCGCCGAACGCTTCTTCGGATCGGCGATAGACCAGGAAAACTGGCTGGAATTCATTGTAACGACGGCGCAGGAATTGACGAAGGCTTCCTCCGCCAAGCATTCCCTGCCACCGGCAGCGACGCAGTCACCGATTGCTGCTCTCTTGGCCTCGCTTTCTGACCTGGCACCGACCATAAAACCAATCACTGCGCCTCTACCAGTAGCTACTGCTCCCCAACGATTTCCAGGGTTCGGGCGACGAGTGTCCCCAACGCCGTGTGCTGGAAGGTAGACCGTGTTGTATTCCACCGAACCCGGCTGCGGTTGCTGTGCAGACGCTGAGTCGATTGATAACGCAATCCCAAGGAGAAGAAAAACTCTGGTTGCAATGTTCATCTAACACGCTCCAGCGGAGAAATCAGCGACTGCGATCATCAGTGACCCTAGGTGGAAGGCGATCAGGAAACGACCCTCACTGTGATGAGAGCCGATGGCGAGCACTATGTAGATATCTCATCCACGCATGAGGACAGTGTAGTAATACCTATGCATCCGAGCCCGTAGACCCACGGCCACGCAGTCTTTCGTCGCAGCCCTCTTGGCCCCCTCTTTCCCCACTGCATCCGTTGCAAAGCCAGCCACGCCCTTCTCGAGACACCGAAGGAGTGCGGTCACACCAAAAGCTGCAATCGCAGTCTTCATTGCGTTCACCTATACGGATGGGTGTAACGTTCGATTTCCAAATTCGGACGTGCGGTGCATCCAGTTCCTTTCCCCTTGCCGCCATCCAACTTGTCAGAGTTAACAAATCAACCCAGGGTGCCGTTGAAGAACATCGCTAATATCGGCGGGGACATGGCCATCAGCTAGGCCGCGACGCAGTTGAAAATGTCAGCTGTGACTTACTCCCGCGCATGGAAACTGTCCGCGGGGATTCACCTCTAACTTGCCGCCTGCAGCGAACGCGGTGCAGGCATCGGCGAACGCGGTGTGCACAATGCAGCAACCGCTCACCTTGGCGCTGCGATCAGGCAATGCCTGCGCGTGGGCTTCGTTCTCATTGCAGGCGTGTCCATCTTGCCCAGCCAGCCAAAGATGCCCCCCTTCAGGTCTGGCAGCGGCCACGTCTGTCGGCCAATCTTGCAGTCCGCACTATACAGCCGGAACGAGCGCAACTCCCTGTAACGGATACACTGCATTCGTTAGGTTAGAGCGCTTGAGCTCGAGCTGGGCTGCCAAAACACGTCTCCAATGCGCCACGCGTCTGAGACTTGCGATCAATCCAGGATCGGCGGCGCCGCACTATCACCTACCCTGAAAGCCGTTGCAGCGCTAGCTAACAAGGGCGGACGAGTCGGGACCGGGTCTCGTAGTCAGAACTCGTATGCACAGCCCTCACGGATGATCCTACAGTTTTTTTCTCCACAGCCTTTCAGCGCCCGCTCCCTCAGTGCTTTAGCGGTGTTTCGCTTTGGCGACCCACTAAACCAATAGTTAGCGCTCGGACTGCTGGCAACGGCGATGCACACATTAGTGAAGACGTCCTCGACCTCACAGTTCTCCCCGCCGCCAGAGGAGCATTCCTCGATCGCCTTCGCCTTTGCTTCCTTCGCAGAGCGCGCACCTACGAAAAATCCAAGTGCGTCGCCCTTACCAGTAGCAATTGCCCCCCATCGATCCAACGGGGAGGAGCGCACCGTATCCCCTACACCATGACCAGGTAAATAGACAGTGTTGTACTCCACTGAGCCAGGCTGCTGCGCGCCAGCGGGAGTAAGAATAATGCCAGCCAACAGAAGCGCCGTACCACTGAACAAGACCAATCTCATTTGCTTCTCTCCAACGGATGAAGTCCGCTCGTCAAGGGAAAGTGCAAGCGAGTGTCCTACCAAGGGCTACCCCTTCTTATTAACTTTCCTGCCCGAATCCCCATTGTCCACTCGACTGGTTCCTTGCGTAAAGTCAGACTGCTGACCAGAACTGTTCCGGCCCAAATTACCGAAGCTAGAGTTAGCAGCAAATGAACCCAGCGTGCCGTTGAAGAACATCGCGGCCATCGGCGGGGACATGACCATCAGCACCGACATCAACAGCCCCACCCCGCCCTGCTGCAACGCAGCGGAACTGATGCCCTGGCCGAAACCGAAGGCGCCCATTACGCCACCGACTACAGATTCTGGATTGGCGGCGGCGTAGTACGACGCAATCATCACCGCCGCAGAAATCGCGACAACTTTGGTAGCCACCGACACCATGAAGGAAAGCACGGCCATCGAGAACATGGTGCCAATCCCGTAGAGCAACCAGCGCTTGAACAGATCTTTGGTCTGTTCGAACAGCAGGCTCAGGGTCCACCCAGCTCTCGATCTCTGCGGGCGTCAGATCGAACTGGCGGCTCGCAGCGACCACGGGGTCTTGCCTTGGATGATCTCAATGACCAGGACTGACTTGCGCCGGGCCGTCCAGCGTTTGATTTCTTCTTCCATCACTACGCTCATCGGTGTCTCTTTCGGAGAAAATAACACCGAAGACGCCCTCGAGGCGACAACTTTCTCCGCTACCAGATGACCGCTCTTCAACTGCCGCGGAAACGGCAACTTCGGAGCGGGCTTTACTTGTGGCATCGCTATTTTCCAGGAAAAGCACACCCGTCGCGACGAATGGTGCACCCGCTTCCACACTCCTTCAGTGCTGTATTTCTATGCCACGCCAAGCTTTTGCCACCCGCGCTGGACCAGGTACTCGCCTCAGGTCCCGCAGCGAACGCCGCGCAGCCGTTATAAAACGTAAATACCACGCTACATTTTTCGCCGCTATTGGAGGTGCATTCCTTCAGCGCCTGCGCCGCTGCTTCTTCTTTCGAACTGCCATCGACGGTCCAGCCCAGGCTCCCCTTCTCCGTTCTAGCGAGCGCCCCCCAACGAACCGCATTGGTTCGTTTGGTGTCACCTACACCATGTGCTGGCAGATAGACGCTGTTATACGCCGCTGAACCAGGCTCGGGTTGCTGGGCCAGGGCAGAGCTGGCGACCAGGAGTGCAGTCAAACCAAAGGCTGCAATTGCAGTCTTCATTGCGTTCACCTGTATGGATGGGTGTGCCGTTCCATTCCCGAATTCAGACGTGCGTGGTTCAACCAATTCCAGTCCCCCTGCCGCCTTCCAACTTTTCGGAATTAACAAAGTCCTGCTTGAAGTCAGACCTCTGACCCGTGCTGTTGCGGCCCAAATTACCGAAGCTCGAATTAGCAGCGAATGAACCCAACGTGCCGTTGAAGAACATCGCGGCCATCGGCGGGGACATGACCATCAGCACCGACATCAGGAGCCCTACGCCACCCTGCTGCAACGCAGCGGAGCTGATGCCTTGGCCGAAACCAAACGCTCCCATTACACCACCGATGGCAGAGCCTGGATTGGCGGCGGCATAGTACGAGGCAATCATCACCGCCGCAGAAATCGCGACAACCTTGGTAGCTACCGACACCATGAAGGAAAGCACTGCCATCGAGAACATAGTGCCGATCCCGTAGAGCAACCAGCGCTTGAACAGATCCTTGGTCTGTTCGAACAGCAGGCTCAGGATGAAGATGGGTGCAAAGCCCACGAACAACACCAAGGCGATCTTGTACAGCAGCAGCATCGCGCCGCCGATCACCGAGGGTCCGGCAATGCCCACACCGATCAAGGCGGAGGTGTTGGCCTGCTTGTCCGTATTTTCCACGTCCTTGATGGTCGGCAGGGCGTCCATCAGCGTGAAGATGAACCCCATGATCTTCAGGTTCTCGTCGATGGCATCTTCGACGTTGTCATCTTTGCCCGTCACTACCTGGTGAATTTCCTGCGGCAGGGTGTCGGTCAGGAACTTGGTCAAACCAGTGCCGGCGAACGACATCGAGGTAGCCGCGATGACGATCAGGAACGCGCGCAGCGAACCCACCACCAGGGACATCAGCGATTCGCGGCTGCGCCCGGTAATGATCATGAATCCCTGCATCAACACCCACAATGTCAACAGCGTCAATGCGATGCCGCCGACCCAGCCCTGGGCCCTGCCCAGCATATCGCCCTGGAACGACACCATCTCCTTGTTCACCAGGTCGAACAGCTTAGCGAAGAACGCCCATTGGACGAAGCCAGAAGGATCGAATGGGATAGCGAAGAGCAGCATAGAATTTTCCCCAGTCCCTTAGAACGGCGATGCGCCGCTGAGCACACCAGACAGGCCGCCACCGCCACCGCCGCCCTTGAGCGCATTGCGCGTCAGCGCAACCTGGGTGTTCTGGATATGCAGCACCCGTGCATCGTAGGCGGCCATGTAGGTCTGGTAGCGATCCCGGTCGTTATCCATCAAAGCGGTAAGTGCCAACAACTCGTTGGTGTTGTACTGCAGGTTGGCATAGTCGTTGTCCGACAGCTGTCGGCGACGGTCCTGGATCTTCTTCAGGCGATCGTAATTCTCCTTGGATCGCTCGAACATCCGCATGGAAAAGCGATACTTCGCCAGTTCCGTCTTGGCCATCTCCTGGCACAGCTCCAGCTGGTGGGTAGCAAGTTGGGTATCGGCACCCTTCACGCAGAGATTCTCCATCGACATCACCGTTGCGCCGGGCTTGGTCTTGTCCAGCTTCTCATCGCCGGTCGGCTCGGCCACCATCGTCGGCGTGTCGTCGGTCTGGCGCTTGCTTACTCTCAACTTCGTATTGACGTCATTTAGCTGGCCGGTCACGGTGCCGTTGCTGCCCAGCTTGCTATCCAGTTTGCTCTGCGTCTTGGAATCATTCACCTCCCACGCCGCCATGGCTACACCTGCGCCAAGCAAAGAAGCAATCGCGAACGACAGCACCAGCCAACGGTTCGCTTTCGGCAGCACGGGGTCGGCGCCGAACATACGGGTCCAGGCCTGGTCGAAGCTGCTCGCGGTACCAAAATTACGGTTTCCCTGGGATGCCATTTTCCACCTCCACTAGTCTCTATCTGGGTTATACAGCCAGTGCGCGCTGGATGTCAGCGCGTAACCGCCCGCCTGCGTTCAGAAGTTTCCCCGCCTGTCTTGCCGCCACGGCCGGAGCCCTTGCGATTCGCATAGAAGGCCTCAAGCCACTGGTCCGGGGTCAATTCCGATCGGTCGATTTCGAGTCGCTCGGCCTGCTCGCGAACGATGCGATCCATGATTTCAATGTTGTCGGTGCTGGCCGAGATGACCGCCAGGGCGTCGTCCATGCCGCGCAGGTTGAGCTGGCAGACGGTGGAGCCGTGGCCCTGCTTGACCAGGAAGCTGCGCGAGCGTTCGTCGAGCTTGACGACAACCTCGAACTCGGCCTCGGTCAGCTTCAACCCCTCCATGTATTCCTCGCGGGATGCATTGGGGTTGGGCAGCAGGATCAACGTGGCGGTCTGTTCGATCAGCGCCGCGGAGATGTCGCTGGCCAGCGCATCTTCGGGGCTCTGGGTGGCGAAGATGCCCAGGCCGTTCTGCTTACGGATGGTCTTCTGCTTGTTCTTGGCGAAGTCCTTCAGCGCGCCACCACCGTCCAGGATCTTCCAGAATTCGTCCATCACGTAGATCAGTGGGCGGCCGTCGATCAGCTCCTCCAGGCGGTGCAGGAGGTAGTTGATGACCGGCACGCGGACTTCCACGTTGTCGATCACGTTGGTGTAATCGAAGCCGATGATGTTGGCCTTCTCCAGGTCGATGATGTCGACCGGGTTGTCGAAGACCCAACCCAGGGTGTTGCCGGCGGTCCACTTGCGCATGCGCGCATACAGGCCGTCGTCTCCCATGTTGGGCAGGCTCTTCTGGAAGTTGGTCATTGTCCGATACTGCATCGGCATATCGAGCATGCTTTCCACTGCGCGGAAGATATCCTCTTCCTCCCGTGCGGAATAGGTGCCCTTGCCCGCCAGCTCCTTGACCAGATCGCCGAGGAACTGCACGTTGGCGTCGGTGTTCTCGCACTGGAACGGGTTGAAGCCGGTGGGCTCGCCGTTGTCCAGTGCCAAATAGTTGCCGCCGCAGGCGCGCACGAAGATCTCGGCGCCACGGTCCTTGTCGAAGAAGAAGATGGTCGGCGACGGATCGTACTTCTGCACCTGGCTGAGCAGGAAGTTGATCAACGCGGTCTTGCCGGTACCGGACTTGCCGATCACCATCGTGTTGCCGATCGCCTTCTCACCCAGCGAATTCTCGGCCGGGTGGGTGGCATGGAAATTGAAGTAGTACGGCTGCCCGTTGGTGGTCTGCAACACGGTCAGGCACTGGCCCCACGGGTTGTTGTCGCGCTTGCCGGTGGCGAAGTTGTGCAGCGGCGACAGGCCCAGGAAGTTCAGCGAGCTTACATTGGCCACGCGCGTGCGGTACTTCCAGTTACCCGGCAGCTGCGAGTAGAACGAGGAACAGACCGCGAGGTCTTCCTTGGCCGACACGAAACCGGCATTGGACAGCTCGGCACGGGCCGTTGCCAGGTTGACCGACAGCGACTTCTGGTCCTCGGCGTAAAGCGTCAGGATGAAGTGGTACTCGCCCAGCACGAAGTTGCCGGACGCCACCTGGTCCATGGCGTAGTCCATCTCGGAGATCTGGCTGACGGCCTTGTCGCCGGAGGAGATCATCATGCCCTTGGTGCGCTCGAGGATCTTGAGCGCGTCCTGTCGGCCCATGGGGCTGAAGGAATGGGTGATCACATACTCGAAATCCAGGTACTTCAGGTTGTTCAGGATGCCCGGATAGGTGGCATCCGTGTATTCCTTGATGTTGAGGATGGCGCCGTAGTGGTTCTTGCCGCTCGGGGTGTTGATCACGAAATCGCCCGAGCGGGCCGAAAACATGTGGCGCGAGACCGGCAGGTAGTCGTAGACCGGTGCCCGCAGGACGGGCACCGGCTCTTCGACCCGGTTCAACAGGTAGCCAAGGAAGCTCAGCACTTCCGAGAACACCACGCCGTTCTTCTCCTCGTACATACCCAGCTGGACCGGTGCGTAGTCCTTCAGCACCGCTTCCACGTTGCCGGCCAGTTCCATGATCTTCGCCACGGCCTGGTCCTGTTCGGACTGCAGGCGCGAGACGTCCGCGGACTTCTCCACAAACTTCTTGCCGGACACGATCGGCCGGTAAAGCATGGTCAGGTACAGCTCGTTCTGCATGATCTTTTCAGACGAGAGCCGCTGGAAGTACTCATCCGACAGCTGCTGGTTGAACACATGCTCGTACGAACTGCGCAGCTCCACCCGACCACGTCGGCGGATGTCGTGCACCCAGAAAGCGACGTTCACGAAATCCGGCGCACGCAGCGTCTGCAACATCCGGTTGAAGGTGTTGTGCCGGTGCTCCAGCTCCCACTCCTCACGCCCAACAAACGGCAACCCGTCCAGGCGCCAGATGATGAGGTAGTCGCCGCCCGTCGTTTTCACGACCTGCGGTGACACATGCGAAGACAGCGGGATGAAATCGGCGATCGGGGTATCTGGCGCCAGCATTGGACTAGTCCGTGGAGGATTCTTCGAGCGACTTGCGGTAGCTGTTGGGTGTGAACACCCACATGCCGTTATGGTGCTTGATGTTCCTGGCCCGGAAGCGGAACTGCAGTCGCAGACCCAGCAGGCGGAAGATCATTTCGTCCCGCCGGGCCATCTGCCGCATGACCATGATGATCACCGGCAGCAGCAGCAGGAAAAACATGTTGAAGTAGAACGTGCAAAGAATGCACACGCCCGCTGCCATGGCAAAGGGGAGATACGGCACCCCCATGAACATGGCCGGGCGTGTGCAACCGCGAAATAGCGCGTTCTTATGCATACTTCAGCAGGGATTCCGAGATGACCATGGCGGTAGCGGTCACGTCGGCCGGCAGCAGCATCTTGGCGATCTGGGCGGCGGCGCCGATCAGGAAGCCACCGATCAGGACGGGTGCCACATCGGCAATACGCTTGTGGGCGAAGGCGATCTGGTAGCCGGCGAAGATCACCGCGATGGTCACGACCGCGATCGAGGCGACGTTGAGAATGCCGTTGACGTTCTCGAAGAACTTGTTGACGCGGCCGGTCGCGCCGGTGCCGTCCTGTGCCATGGCGATGAGCGGCAGCGCGAACAGGGTGGCTGCGGCGGTGGCCGAGGAAACCCGGCGGGCGATGGTGGAGAGGTGACGCTTGGCTTCGATCTTCATGGGTTGAATCCCCGTGGTTGTGGAAGGAGAGAACTGCGCTTTACTACAAGGCCGGGCATCGGCCGGAGTCGAAATCGACCTAGAAAACCAACGCGGCGTCCCGTTCGGGTACTCCCGCGGCTGGTATCTGGTTCGAAATCGGTGAGCGTCGCCCCGCCGCCCCTGATGGCAGCGTAGCGGGAGGTGCGGCCGCCGGTTGTGAAACCGGGGGGGCACCACTGGGTTGGAGCAGGACCGGCGCGTCTTCAGAACCCTGTGCGCCGGCGAGAATAGCCTGCAGGGCGGCCTCGGGGCCGGTGCTACCCTGCCCTGCGGCACGCCGCGCGGGCACGGCCGTGGCCGGGTACACGGACTGCGCGCTGGATGTCGGATAGACGCCGTTGGCGGTGGAGGTCGGATAGACCGAACCGGCCTGGGACGAGGGATAGACTTGGCCGGCCGCCGCCGAGTAACCGCTGGCGCGCGTGGCAGGTGCCATCCCGGCACCGCTCAGCGCGGCCTCTTCGATCCGGCGCAGCACGCGGCTGGCCGCCGGCTCAACCGGCACCTGGATACGGGTTACCGGCGCGCTGCCGCCGCGATTGCGGATGACCGGAATGGCGCCGCCGGCGGTAGCAACCGCGCCGCGCCAGGAGGTCATGACCTTGTCCACGTAACCGTGCCGATACCCGGTGGTGAAGTTGCCTGAGTAGTAGCAACTGAAGGCCTTGCCCCAGTCCTGCTTGGAACGGCTGTAGCACTCGGCCAGGATCCGCGAGCCAGCCTGCAGGTTCGGACAGACACCGAAGGCCTTCTCGTAGCTGTCCAGGCCCTGCTTCTGGAGGTTGTAGCGGTTGACCTGAGCCAGGCCCAGCGAGAAGTTGTAGCCCTCGCGTTCCAGCATCTTGGTGGTGGAGAGGGCTTCGCCAAGGTTTTTTGGCTGGCGCACCAGCCGGCCACCCACTACGCCGATGGCATAAGGGTTGAAGGACGATTCCACGCGAACGACGTGGTGCATGACTTCTGCCGGCACGGCCAGTTCAGTGCACGCCGCCAACTCAAGACCTGGCAACATCAGGTGCCCCTCCTTCCAGTGGTGCGCGCAGACAGTGCACGCAACGCAGGCAAGCGAACGTGGATGACGATGGTAGCGATACCGGTCATTCCGCGAGCCCTCGGGTGGGATCGAAATCGATCCCGGTAATAAAACGGCGGCCCGCATGCGCCTTGATGTGCACCACCACGTCGATGGTGAGCTTCAGCAGGCGCTTGATAACCTCGAACTCCAGGCCCGAGCCTTCATTGGAGGCCTTGACCATCAATGCGAGCTGGTCCCAGGTCTGCGAGGTGCTGCCAGCGTGGCAGCTGGTGATCGAGCCGGGGTGGCCGGAGGCGCAGTTGCGGATGAAATAGAACGACTCGTCACCGCGCAGCTCGGCCAGGATGATCCGGTCCGGCTTCATGCGCAGGCACGCTTCCATGCACGACTTGGCCGTAATGTTGCTCGCGCTCTGGCCGCCCTTGGAGTACAGCAGGTGGACCACGTTCGGCTGCGCCAGGAACAGCTCGCGCGCATCCTCGATGGTTACCAGGCGCTCTTGGTGTGAAATGTGGTTGACCAGCGACTTCATGAAGGTGGTCTTACCGCTACCGGTTGCGCCGGAGACCACGATGTTCTTGTGGTACTGGACCGCCTTCTTGAAGAAGGTGGCGTAGTCGCGCTGGGCGCGCAGCTCGACCAGTTCACGATCGTGGTCGCTGAGCGTCGGCGCCTGTTCGAGAATTTCGCTGAAGAAGCCGTCCTCCTCGTACTGTTCCAGCGACTTGCCGAACCGGGCCGGCATACGGATGGTGATCGAGACCCGCCCCGAATCGCAGGCGGGCGGGATCACGAACTGGGCACGCTGCCCCGTCGGGAAGGTCAACGAGACCATCGGGTCCGCATCGGTGATGCGCTGGCCGGTGTTGCTCTCGTTGACCACCGTGGTGCAGAACTGCCGCGCACGCTCATAGGTGAGTGTGGGAGCATCTGCGCGGTGCCAACCATCGCGGGTTTCCAGGTACAGCTCGCCCGGACGGTTGATGCAGATCTCGGTCACGTCCGTGGACTGCATGTGCTCGCCGATTCCCAGGATATGGTACTGATAATCCAGGAAATCGTTGGAGACCCTCGCGACGGTGGCCGTTTCGCTGCTCATTCCAGTGTCTTCGCTCAGCGGATCACGGCCGAGAAATCGACGTCGCGGGAGACGTAGACATTCACGATCGTGCCCTGATTGATGGTCACCGTGGCCGGACGCGCCATGTTGCGTTCCATGGCGACGTTCGCCATGCGCTCCATGGTACGTGCGGTGTCACTTTCATACGGATTCTGGACGACGGCACCGTTGACGACCGTCGAGGTCTCCGGCCCGTTCTCCGCGGCCGCGTACTTGAAGGCGTCGGCAAGGATGCTGATCAACAGCGACGAAGCAATACGCTGGCCCCAGTGTGCGTTGTAGTAACCCGGATTGCCGGCCGACCCGAGGTTGTCCACGCCCGGGCTCTTCATGTTGACATCCAGGCCGGTGGGCGTGGTGATGCGGTCCCACACGATGGCCACGCGGTCACCGATCGTGTCGTCCCCGCCATACGAGCCCTGGATCTTGGAACCACGCGGCAGCAGCAGGCGCTTGCCATCGAACGAATAGACCGGTTCGGTGACGATGCACGAGGTGTAGCCGGGGAAGTCGGAGATCACGCGGGACTGCAGCACGCAGCGGATGTAGGTGCCGCGCAGCAGCAGCGTGCTCGGCTTGTACAGCGGCTGTGCACTGGTCGGGCCGTCGGCGGCACGACGCGGCGGCGGTGCGGCCTGCGCCCCCTGCATACCGGGCATCATCGGATACTGCGGCTGCGCCTCGCCTTCACCCTGGGCGGCCGCCTGGGCGGCACCGGCATCAAGCATGCGGCGCTCCAGCAACGACATCGGCTCGGCCTGGCGCGGACCGGTGCCGTTGCCCATAAGCATCGGCTCGGGCGCGTCATCGACCACCGGCAATGGCGGCAACTGCTCGACCATCTGCGGGGCCTGGACCGCCGGCTGTTCCGGCGGCAGTTCCGGCAGGTCACGCGGCGCTGCAGGAATGACAACCTGCGCGCTGGGAGCCTTCTTGACCTCTTCGGCGTTGGAAGACAGGCCGCCGGAGAAGATCCAGATCGCCAATGCACCCAGGGCCAGCACGATCGCCGCCAGGAAGGCGAGCGCCTTGCGGTTCAGGCGCTGCACGTCATCGGCACGCAGGTACGGCGAAGACTCACCGTCCAGGTCCGGCTCGGCCGCCTGGCTGCGGCGGGTATACGGGTTGGAGTAGTCCGCCGGCGCAGGCGCCGGGGCGCCAGCCGGTACGGGCTCGTGGTCATGCTCGTTGGGAGGAATCTGATTCACAGCTCCGGCCTCCTGCGCAGGGCGATTGCATTGTCGCCGTGCCGCACGACGAGATAGGCGTAGGTGCCGTGCACCACGATGGTGTCCCCTTCGATGGTCGAGTTGACGATGAACTCCTCACCGGTCTTGCTGTCCCGCGCAAACACCGCTGGGAAGTTGCCGCTGGGGAAGCGCGAGCGGTCGCCCATGCGAAGGTAGGTGAAGCGACGGTCGTCATATACCGACGCGGGCACCAGCCAGGTCGGCTGACGCTTGCGATAGGTGTAGTCGTAGTTGTAGTAGTAGTCGCGCCCGGGCACCACGTCGGTGCTGAGTTCGGAGACGGCTTCGTCTTCCTTCTTCTCTTCCTGCGCGGCGAACAGAGTGTCGGCCGGGTAGGTGAAGCGGACCTTGTACTGCACGCCGGAAGACTTGGCATCTTCCAGGGCGCGCCAATTCGTGGCGACCACCTTCAGCTCGAAAATGTACGAATGCGCCGCGGTGCGCACCATCAGGTTGGTGTCCACGTCGACGTTCTTCGGCTTGAGGTAGAACACGTTCTCGCGACGGTTGATCTCCCAGCCGCCGCCGAAACCGCTGCTGTAGTCCAGGATTTCTTCATGCGGACTGAGTTCGATCTGGGTGGTGATACCCAGGCCGGTGCGGATCGTATACACCTTGTCGGCGCCGTACTCGTATTCTTCAACGACCTTGGCCGCAGCGGGCAGTGCCAGCCCCGCCATCATCAGCAGAGCCAGGCCGCCGCGCAGGAATGCCTGCATCGGGCTACTCATCGTACAACTCCCCCTTGTTGACTCTGTCCGTTCATCTGTTCGGCCGGCATCGGTGGCAGCGCGGCGGCATTGGGATCCTGCGCCGGCATCACGCCGGGCGCTGTGCCCGGCATCGACCCGGGTACGCTGCCGGGCGCGGGCACGGCGCCGGGATACGCGGCCTGCGCTGCGGCGGTCGGGTCGACCTGTGCCGGTGCGGAAGCCGTGCCATCAGGGCGGAACGCTGCAGCCGACGGTGCGGTCGGGGTCGGCGCGAAGTCGTTGTCCACGCGGTAATTGGTGACGCGGAACCCCAGCGGATTGACCAGGCGATCCTCATCGCTCAGACGCATGTTCTTGTCGTAGGTGTACTCCATCGTGGCGATCTTGCTGTCCAGCGGCTGGATACGCCCGTTGCTCTTGTCATACACGGTGCGTTGGAACCGAACCGTGGCGCCCGTAGGGCCATGCCCTTCCCCGCCGCCGATAAGCACGATGCTCAGGATGCGCACGTTCACCGCACGCGATGCGCCATACAGGCGGTACGGCCGCTCTGGATTGCTCTCCGCATGCAGCGCCATGTAGGCCGGCGCAACGGCCGGACCAGCCATGGACAAGGTGGTGCGCCAGTTGCGTTGACCCACCAGGCCGGAGTCGTAGGACTCACGGGCCAGGATGAACTGCGCGACATTGCTCTTGTTGATGGCTTCTTCGGCGGTGACGTCGCGGTCATTGAAGTTGCCGGTCAGTCGTGCCACCGAGGCGGTGCCCGTGTACGGGTCGGCCATGACCAGGTACGGCACCTTTTCCTTCAACGGCAGGAACAGAAAGTAGCCGCCGGCCAGCAACAGCGACATCAGGATGGCCGCCCAGGCGACCATCCAGGCCCGTCGCTCGCTGCGGCGCGCGCGCTCGGCCAAGGTGACCTCGAAGTTCACGCCCTGCGAAACGGCCCGATCGATCTCGGGCGAGCTGGTCTTCTTTTTACCGAACATGCGGGGCGCCTCGACTACTGGTCAGAGGCATCGGTGGCCGAAGCCCCCGCTGCGGTGGATGCGCCTGCGACGCTCACGGTGATCCGGGCATTGTCGACCGTGACCAGCACGCCCTGGGCCGCGTACGCCGCCGACAATGCTGCTGCCGCCTCACCCGCACTGGAGGTGCGGATCTTGGCGACCGGGCCGTACAGCGTGTAGTCGTTGGGATGCTGGTAGGACAGGATCAGCCCCGAATCCTTCGCCCAGCGCGTGACCAACCCCTTGAGCGTCCTGTCGATGGGCGCGGCCTGATAGACATAGGCCTGGTTCAACGGAATGGCCATCGTGGTTTCGGACATCCGATTGACAGGCATCCACTTGCCACGCGGCTCGGACGCCGGCGGAGTAGCGCATCCGGCAAGCACGGCGGTCACGGAGAGTAATGCGACGGCCATCACATTTCTAATCGGCTTACTGCAGTTCACGAAGTCACCGTAGACGAGTTTTTTGAATGCAGCAGATCGCTGCCCGACACTCCCCGAGGGGAGCAAGCAGTACGTGCCACTATTGGATTTCAGTGCGATGTTTGCCGCACGCAAGCGCCGGCAAGGGGTTCCCACACCCCGGAAGAACCTTCGCAGGCCGTGGCCCGCTCTTCTTTCCCCGTTTGACATCAATCATCTGGAAATTCCTTTTCCGACTACACCATCGACTGCTACACAACGCGGCAATCGCTTCACTCCCCGCGAAGCTACACCACACCTTCACATGAAATCATACGAGTCGATCACGACCGAAATGTGAAGGCATATTCTCGTGAAGAAAATTTCACATGATCGAGAGACTACGTAGATCGAGATGGCAATATGCCATGACAACGAATTTCGAACAAGCACTGAACGGGGTCAGATAATTCTTACAATGTGTGACACGCATCGGAATCGCCGCGCGACATTTTATTCTGGCAACATGCGTGCCCCGCCCCAAAGGCCCTGATGTCGGCAGGTGTGTAGTGGATCAGACCCGGATGGAAGAGTTCGTCACCAATTCCGCATTGCTCGCGGGACACCTGACGCAGCAGTGCGAGAAAGCAATTGCCGATCAGAAGCAGTCCGCAGCCGAGCTCAAGAATGCCGCTGTCCAGATCGGGCAAGGCGTCGCATCAGGTCGCGCGGAGCTGGTGCAGAGCGTGCGAAGTGCGGTGCGCGAGGCGTTGTCGCAGGAAATTCCGCCAGCAGTTGAAGCGATCTCCGAGTCCGGCGATCGGCTACGCCAGCTGGCTGACCAGTTGCAGCGCGAGCAGGTGTCGGCGGCATCCCGGGTGGGCGCCGTGGCCTGGAAGTCGCTGGTCGCCATCACCCTCGCCTCGGTGGTGATCATCGGGGCCACGGCGTATACCGCCTGGAACAATGTGCAGCGCGCGCAACGCGCGCAGGTGGATGCCCAGGTGCTTGAGGCGCTGCAACACGTGGCGATCACCTCCTGTGACGGAAGGCCCTGCGTCAAGCTTGCCAATGACCAGCAGCGATGGACCAGGAACAACGACTACCTCCTGGTCGATGGCGGCAGCGGCAAACCCACCGCGAAGTAATGCGTAGCCCCACGCCGCACGGGCATCCCTTCGGCGTGGCATCATTCTTCCCTTCTGCGAAAGCACGCACGTCCGAGTCGAAGGAATCGCCTTGAACAACCCTCGTATCCTGATCTCCGTCGTCCTGGCGGTGATCCTGTCCATCGTGGCACTCTACCTTTCAGGCCTGCTCACCCTGGTCTTCCTCGGTCTGGATGCGGGAGCGGCCAAGTTCGGCACGTACTACCAGTACGTCAAGAACCTCAACCACCCGCAGGTGCTGCCCTATGCCGGGCGCATCAAGGCGGCCGGTGCCATTTCCGCCGTGCTGATGTTCGCCATGTGGGTGGCCGTCACGGTGATGATGTTCAAGATCCGCAGCCACAGCAACATCCACGGCAAGGCGCGCTTCGCCGGCATGATGGACCTGGCGAGCAAGGGCTTCTTCAAGCAGAAGGACGACGGCATCGTGCTTGGCCAGATGAACGGCAAGCTGCTGCGTCTGACCGGCCAGCAGTTCGTGATCCTGGCTGCCCCGACCCGCTCGGGCAAGGGCGTGGGCGTGGTCATTCCCAACCTGCTGGACTATCGCGAATCGGCGGTAGTGCTCGATATCAAACAGGAGAACTTCGACCTGACTTCGGGCTGGCGCCAGTCCATCGGGCACGAGATCTACCTGTTCAACCCTTTCGCCGAAGACCGTCGATCGCACCGGTGGAATGCGCTCACCTATGTCTCCAGCGATCCTGCGTTCAGGGTGTCCGACCTTCAGGCAATCGCGGCGATGCTGTATCCCGATGGCGATGACAAGGACAAGTTCTGGACGGGCCAGGCGCGCAATGCGTTCCTTGCCTTCACCCTGTACATGTTCGAGGAAGCCGATGTCTTCCCGGGCGCGTCCAAGCCCACGCTGGGTGGCGTGCTGCGGCTGTCTTCAGGCAACGGAACCGAGCTGAAGCCGTACCTGGAGAAACTGGCGTCGGCGAGCTTCCTCAGCGCCCAGGCACGCACCGCTTTCGCTGGTTTGCTGTCGCAGGCGGATGTGACGTTCGCGTCGATCATCGGCTCGTTCCGCGAGCCGCTCAACCCTTGGCTGAACCCGGTTCTGGATGCTGCCACCAGCGGCGATGATTTCCGGTTGGACGACGTTCGCCGCAAGCGCATGACCATCTACGTGGGCATCCAGCCAAACAAGCTCGCCGAGAGCCGCCTGATCGTCAACCTGTTCTTCAGCCAGTTGATCAACGTCAATACCAAGACGCTGCCGCAGAACGACAAGGCCCTCAAGCACCAGTGCCTGCTGCTGATGGACGAGTTCACCTCCATCGGGCGCGTGGACATCATCTCCAAGGCCGTGTCCTACATGGCCGGCTACAACATCCGCCTGCTGCCGATCATCCAGTCGATGGCCCAGCTGGATGCGGTCTACGGCAAGGAGCTGTCGCGCACGATCATCACCAACCACGCGCTGCAGATCATCTATGCGCCGCGCGAACAGCAGGATGCCAATGACTATTCGGAGATGCTGGGCTACACAACCGTCCAGCGACGTTCACGCACCCGCTCGCACGGCCCGTCCAGTTCGGTTTCGGACAACGAGGTGCTCGAACGGCGTGCCCTGATGCTTCCGCAGGAGCTCAAGGCGATGGGGCCGGACAAAGAGATCGTGCTCTATGAAGGCCTGCCGCACCCGGTACTGTGCGCCAAGATAAAGTATTACAAGGACAGCTACTTCACCAAGCGTCTGCTGCCCAAGGCCGAAGTGAAGCCGCTGACGCTGAAGTAAACAGGACTGCCGACCCCCGCCTGGCACCTCTGCCCGCCGTTGCCAGCCGCGAGGCTCCCCCCTGCTTCGGCGGCCGGAGGACTACCATGTAGCTCCTCCGGTGGTGCAGTGGTTACAGATGAGTGGCGGAATCAAGATGCGCAGTGCGGTCGGCAGCCAGGGCGCGGTACACGGGCTGGACGCGCTGCAGAAGCGACACGAGGCCGGCCAGACCCTGCCGACGCTGTTGTGCGATGGCCGGAACTGCGGCGTGCCGGTCCGCTTTGTCCCTGCGCACACGCAACGCGGCACAGACCGCCATGCCGTGGTCGAGCTGCCGGCCTACATCACCTTGGACAACGGCGCCGAACACGCGCCGGGCTGCCGCTACAACGCCCCCGGTCGGTTGGCCGCAGTGCTGGCGAGCGTGTCCGATGCGGACGTCGTGCAAGCACTGGACGATGGCAGGCACGAGCTGCGCCTGCTCGGCCTGCACCAGGCATTGAAACGCGGTGCCACCGATGCGCGACTGGATGGCGACCTGCATACCCTCACCGACCTGCTCGCGGTGCGCGCGATGTGCGGGAGCGACGACCTGATCGCCTCGCAGGTCGTGCTGCGGTTGGGCAAAAAGAAAGTGGCCTGGGAGAATTTCTTCTACGACCAGGAGCGCTACGACGCGGCCTGGCACCGCCTGGACGCGGCGTCCAACGACGTGCCGCTGGCACTGGTCGGCACGGTGCGTGCGCATCGAGCGGCCCAGGGCGAAGCCGGACAGGGTTCCACCTTCCTGAACTGCGCGCCGAAATACCAGCAGAGCGGCGTCGTGGATCGACGGGAGTTCGTTGAAGTCAGCGTCGGCCACGACGATGCGGCATGGCTGAAGACGTTCCCGGTGGGGGCGGAGATTGTCATGGTCGGGTTGTGGCGACACGGCAGGACCAGCACCTCGACCCGGCCGCACCCGACCGACCCGCGCCGGACCATCACCAATGTGACCTACAAACTGTCGCTGCGGCCCTCTTCCCGGTTCCAGCTCGCAGCGGTTTACTGATCCTTCGCGGTCATCCGACCAGCGGTGTCCCGGCAAGGGCCGCATCGACACCGGTGAAGCCGCGCTCCATCACCGCGACGAACGCAGCCTCGGGCGAACGATCTGCCAGCACGGCCGCCAAGGCATCGGTATAGGCCACCACCAGCGTGCCCATCAGCAGGGTGGCGGCAAGCCGTGCCTGCGGATCCTGTGGTGGCCTGCCAATGGCGGCGGCCAGCAGGGCGGCCAGTTCGTCGCCGAGGGTCACCTGGAGTTCCCGGGCGCGCGCGGTCAGCGCCGGACTGGCGGCCACCGCGAACCAGAATGTGACCGGCCGCGCGGAGATACGCAGCAACGGATGACCGCTTTGCTGCAAACGGCGCATCAGGTCCTGGAAGGCATGCACCGGGGACCGCGGCCCGCGCGCGGCGATCGCATCGCGCACCAGGGCCCGCCCCTCCTCCTCGCGGTCGAAGAGCAGGTCTTCCTTGCGCGGAAAATAGTTGAATACGGTCTTGCGCGACACCCCGGCCGCGACGGCAACCTCGTCCACCGAGACCGCCTCGAACCCGCGCGCGATGAACAACCGCGTGGCGACGTTGGAAATCATCAGACGGGTGTCGGCCTTTTTGCGTTCACGCAGGCCGGGCGGCATTGACAGGCTGTCGTTCATGCGCCTATTTTACACTCAGTGTACTTTTAATGCCAGCGCGTTAGGGCGACGGCCCAGCGCTGCGCCTCTTCGAGGAAATCCCGTGATCCATGACGTCATCATCGCCGGGGCCGGCCCGGTCGGCTTGCTGCTGGCCTGCGAACTGCGGCTGGGCGGCGCATCCGTGCTGGTGCTGGAACGTGCAACGGCCCCCTGCTCTGCCCTCAAGCGTCTGCCCTTCGGCATGCGCGGGTTGTCGCTGCCGAGCATCGAGGCGCTGGAGCGGCGTGGCCTGCTGGATGCAGTCGCCGCACTGCAGCCGCCGCGCGCGACCCCTGCGGCAGCGCACTGGGCCGGTCAACCACGTCGCCCGGCCGGCCACTTCGCCGGTATCCAGTACTTCCAGGACCGTGTCGATACCCGCCGCTGGCCCTATCGCCTGCCCGGTGCGGTCGCCACCACCATGATGGTGGACATGCAGTCGCTGGAAACCGTTCTGGCCGAACGCGCGTCCTTGCTCGGCGTAGCGATTCTGCGTGGCGCCGGCGTGGATGCCGTGCATGCCTCGAGCGAGGGTGTCACGGTATACGCCGGCGACCAGCGTTTCGACGGCCGCTGGCTGGTGGGCTGCGATGGCGGGCGCAGCACTGTGCGCAAGGCGACCGGCATTGCCTTTATCGGGACCGAGCCGGAGTTCACCGGCTACTCGGTGGACGTGGTGCTGACCGACCCGCATCCCCTGCCGCCGGGCCGCCACTACACCGCCACCGGCATGTACACCTTTGCCGCACCGGGCACGATCGGCATGGTGGCGTTCGATGGTGGTGCCCACCATCGCCAGCCGCTCACCCGCGAGCATGTGCAGGAGGTGCTGCGCCACGTGTCCTGCACCGATGTGGGCGTGAGCGAGCTGCGCCTGGCCACCACCTGGACCGATCGTGCCTGCCAGGCCGCCACGTATCGCAGTGGCCGCGTGCTGCTGGCCGGCGACGCCGCGCACGTGCATTCGCCGCTCGGTGGGCAGGGCCTCAACCTGGGGCTGGGCGATGCGATGAACCTGGGCTGGAAGTTGGCCGCGACGATCCGCGGGGATGCCGCCGACGGACTGCTCGATAGCTACACCGACGAGCGCCATCCGATCGGCGCACAGGTGCTGGACTGGTCGCGTGCGCAGGTGGCGCTGATGCGGCCCAGCGCCAGTTCAAGGGCACTCGAAGCGATCCTCCGCGACCTGATCGAGACGCGTGATGGCGCGAGCTACTTTGCCGAGCGGCTCTCGGGTGCGGGATTGCGGCTGGCGCTGGGTGATGCGCACCCGCTGGTGGGGCGGAGCGTGCCGGCGTTCGCGCTGCAGGATGGGACGCGGATGGGCGAGCGGCTGCGCAGCGGCAAGGGTCTGTTGCTGGACTTCACCGCGCAGCGGACGCTGCAGGCCACCGGCGAAGCGTGGTCGGCTCGGATCGATTACCTGGCCACCACGGTGGACGAAGCCTTCGGGCTGAGCGCGGTGCTGGTGCGGCCCGATGGTGTGGTGGGCTGGGCAAGCGATACGTGCACCGACGGCACCGATGTGGAACAGGTGCTGCGCCGCCTTTGGAAACCAGCTGCGTAGCTGAGCGCGGCAGGCCTCAACCGCACCGCGCGCTCAGCCTTCCCAGCGCAGGCCCTTGGGGTCGCTGCGGAACCCCGCAGCGCGCAGCGCCTCGGTGAGCAGGTCGCGTGCCACCGGTGCGTCGTTGATCAGTTCCAGGGTGAAGCTGGTTCGACGGACGCGGCCGAGGGCCGCGGCAAGCGCGCTCGATGCCAGCCCGAGCGATGCGGCGTCCGTGGGCGCGTCCGCGTCGAACCATGTCAGCAGCTGACGGCCGCCCTGCGCAAGGTACATCCGCAGGCGGCCGCCGACGATGACCACGAGCCCGCCGGCACGCCGCACCGGACGCAGCGCCGTGACCTGCGCCGGCCACGGCAGCACGGTGCCGAACGGGTTGGCCGGATCCACCACGGAGAGCGCAACCGCAACGCTGGGGCGCCCCGCCTGCAGCGCATCGGCGATGCCACGCAGCCTGTCCACCGTGGTGCGTTCGGCGAACTGTGCCCCGCCAAGTTTGTCCACGAAGCGGCCGCGCAGCACGCGACCGGCATCCTCCATGCCGCGATAGACCTGCT
>NZ_DAMAGC010000016.1:0-47033 GCF_031995405.1 Stenotrophomonas sp.
CAGCGAACGGGCCACGTTCGGGATCATGCCGAAGATGCCGATCGACCCGGTGATGGTCGAAGGATCGGCATAGATGCGGTCGGCGTTCATGCTGATCCAGTAACCGCCGGACGCTGCCAGATCGCCCATCGACACCACCACCGGCTTGCCGGCGGCCTTCAGCGCGACCACTTCGCGACGGATCTGCTCGGAGGCGAACACTTCACCGCCCGGCGAATCCACGCGCAGCACCACGGCCTTCACGTCCTTGTCGTCGCGCGCCTCGCGCAGCAGCGCCGAGGTCGACACGCCACCCACGCGACCGGCCGGCAGGTCGCCACCGGCGATTTCGCCGGCAGCCACGATCACCGCCACCTGCGGACGCGAGTCGACCGGCGAACGACGGGTATCGAGCACGGACAGGTAGCTGTCCAGGTTGACGCTGCGGAAGCCGCCATCGGCGTCTTCATCGGCCACGCCACGATCGGCCAGCAGGTCTTCGACTTCCTCACGGGTCTTCAGGCCGTCGACCAGCTTCTGCTGCAGGGCGAACTTGGCCAGGTCGCCACCGGCGGCGGCGATCCCCTCGGGCATGGTGTCGATGCCGGCGGCCAGCTGCGCGGCGTCGAGCTTGCGGGCCTTGGCGATGTCGCCCAGGTAGCGCTGCCACACGTCGGTCATCCAGAACAGATCCGCTTCCTTGGCCTGCGCCGAGGCGGCATCGAGCACGTACGGCTCGGCGGCGGACTTGTACTCGCCGACCTTGAACAGGTGCACGTCCACGCCCAGCTTGTCCTGCAGGCCGGTGCGGAAGTACTGGCGGTAACGGCCGAGGCCTTCCAGCACCACGCCACCCATCGGATCCAGGTAGACCTCGTTGGCCTGCGCGGCCAGCAGGTACTGCGACTGGCTCATGTTCTCGCTGAAGGCCACCACCTGCTTGCCCGAGGCACGCAGGTCCTGCAGGGCGGCGACCACTTCGCGCATCGAGGCGAAACCGCTGGGCTGCAGCTTGTCCAGCTGCAACACCACGCGCTCGATCTTCTTGTCGTCGCGGGCGGCTTCGATCGCGCGGATCAGGTCACGCAGCTGCACCTCGTCGGCACCGTTGTCGCCCACCGCCTTGGCCAGCGCGCGGCTGACCGGATCGGCACTGTACTGCTCGACCAGCTTGCCTTCCGGCGCGATCACCAGGGTGGTGCGGTCCTGCAGCGACTTGCCCGCGGTGGCGCTCTTGCCCATCGCGAAGACGAACAGGACCAGCACCAGCAACAGCAGGCCGAAGAAGACCAGGTTGAGGATCAGCCTGCGGGTAAAGTTCATCACATCCCACAGCCCGATGAAGAAGCTGGCGACGGGATTGCGACGCGCGGGTTGGTTCATGGGGAAAACTCCAGTTGGCTTCTTGCCGTAGTGCCAGCATAGCCGTTGCCGGGCAGCCCGGCATCGGACACAAGTAAGGGGGTCGTCAGGCGGCGCACGTCAGGCCGCCGTGGTGACGCTGTTGCCGACACGCCGGCTGCTGACGTGCAGCCGCCATGCCATCAGGATGGCCGCGGCGGTCAGGCCCAGGATCAGGCCCAGCCACATGCCCTGCGGCCCCATGCCCAGCCCCAGGCCGAGCCCGGCGCCCAGCGGCATGCCCAGGCCCCAGTACGAGAACATGGCGATGAACATCGGCACGCGGGTGTCCTTGAGACCGCGCAGCGCACCGGCCGAGAGCACCTGGATGCCGTCGGGGAACTGGAACGCGGCCGCATACAGCAGCAGGGTGGAGGCCAGCGCGGCCACGCCCATGTCGGCGGTGTAGACCCCGACGATGGCGTCGTGCCCGAACAGCAGCACCAGCGCCGACAGCGTCTGCGTACCCAGGATGATCACCAGCCCGGCGATGGCCGCGCGGCGCACACCCAGCCCGTTGCCGCTGCCGACCGCATGGCCGACGCGCACGGTGGTGGCCTCGGCCACGCCCATCGGAATCATGAAGCACAGCTGCGCGACGTTGATCGCGATCTGGTGCGAGGCCGCCTCGGTAGCGCCGAGGCGCCCGATCAGCAGCGCGGTGACGATGAACAGCCCGCCTTCCATCAGCACGGTGATGCCGATCGGCAGCCCGGTGCGCAGCAGGTCCCAGATCGCGGCCCAGCGCGGTGCCTCGAAATGCGAGAACAGCTGCAGGTGCGCAAAGCGCCTGGTCTTGAACAGGTAACCGGCAAAACACAGCGCCTGGATCCACATCATCGTGGCCGAGGCGATGCCCAGGCCTTCAGCGCCCATCTCCGGGAAGCCCAGCTTGCCGTAACACAGCACATAGCCCAACGGCGCCAGCACCAGCAGGCCGCCGAAGCCCAGGATCATGGTCGGCAGCGTCCAGTGCATGCCTTCGCTGAGATAGCGCATGCAGAAGTACAGGGTCAGCGCCGGGCCACCCCAGCGCACCGCATGCAGGAAGGCCGTCGCCCCGGGCACGATGTCCGGCGCGATGCCGAACGCCGGCAGCAGCGGCGGCACCACGGTGAGGAAGGTGAACATGATCAGGCCCAGGCCCAGCGCCAACCACAGCGCCTGGCGGAACAACGGGCCGATCTCGCGCTCGCGCCCGGCGCCATGCAGCTGCGACACCGACGCGGTGAGCGAGATCAGGGTGCCGATCGGGATCAGCATCGGCAGCCACAGCAGCGCGGTGCCGATGGTCACCGCAGCGAGCGTCTCGGTGCCGTGGTGGCCGGCGATGACGTTGTCGACGAAAGAGATCAGGCCGGTGGAAACATGGCCCAGGACCAGCGGCAGCGCGAGCAGACCGGTGGCGCGCACTTCCTGGGAGAGGCGCGGCGTGGGAGTTGCGATGGACATGGGAATCACAGACGGCAACTACGGTCGCGCGCGGAGGGCACAGGCACCGGGTTGCAGCCGGGCATCTTACGCCCGCAGGCGCTCAAAACCCACGATGGCCGGTAAACGCGTGGTTTGCGACAGCGGGCGCCACGCATTGCGGTGGCACCCGGTCGTGGATCAATGGCCGACGTTCTGCTTCAACCACGCATCGCGCGCGCCCGGGGCCAGTGCAAGGAACTGGGCGCGGACCTGTTCGCGCTCCTGCGGCGGGGTGCGCTGGGCCACCAGGGTGAGCTGGGCAAGCTGGTCGCTGCTGAGCTGGCGCAGGATCGCCAGCGCCGGCTCACGTTGCTCGGCCGGCAGGTAGCCGAACAACCCCTGCAGCTTGGGGAACAGCTGGCCCAGCTGCGGGCCGAGCAGCCACCCGTCGCGGAAGCGCTGGTCCTGCTGGGCGAAACGCTCGCGCAGGGTCTGCTGCTGGGCCGGTGGCAACGCGGCGATGCGGCGCGCGGCGTCGCGCACGCGCGCGCGCTCGGGTTCGGGCAATGCCTGCCACGCGGCATAGCGGCTGCGCAGGTCGCGCAGTTGCGCCGGGTCCAGCGCGGCCGACGTGGCCGGCATCGCCGGGGTGGTGGTCGGTACCGGGGTGGCGCCGACGGGCTGCGGCAGCGGCAGAGCCACCGATTCCGGTGCCGCCGCTGCGCTGCCCGCCAGCGACAGGCCCACGACCAGGCTCAGGATCGTCTTACTCATCGGTGCTGGTCTCCAGCCCGGCCGTCGCGGGTTCCGGGCGGCTGGGTTGCGGTTGCGATTCGTCGACAGGAACCGGCCCGCCTGCGGCAAACCAGGCATACAGGTCGGCGTCCCGCGCTACGGCCAGCTCGGGGTCGGCCAGCATCGCCGCGTCGCTGGCGGTGTGGGCCGGATCGACCGGAGCGGTCACCGGCAGATCCTCGGCCGGCAGTTCCTCCACCGTCACCGGGCCGGCGTCGCCCACGGCGCCTTCCGGCGCGCTGGCCACCGGATCGGCACCGCCGCGCGCATGCTTCCACCAGGCCGCGCCACCCAGCAGGACCCCGGCGGTGACCGCGACAATCAGCAATCCCTTCCACGGCAATCGGCGCGTCCCCCGGCGCTTCGGCGCACGCGTCGGCGTGGCATCGGCCTTGTTCGGGGTGCGCCAGGAGGCGGCGTCCTGGCTCGGTGCGGGCGCGGCAACCGGTTGCTGCAGCCGCTGCAGGCGCGACAGGGGCAGGTCGCGCAGGCGCAGCTGCACCTGTTCGGCCAGCGCGCGCCACGCAGACGCATCGGGGTGCCCTTGGGCATCGCGCGGACACGCCTCGGCCAGCGCCTGCTGGTAGTCGGCCACGGGCAGATCGAGGATCTGCGCGGCAGCCGCCTCGTCCAGGCTGCCGCCAACCCGCAGCAGCAGCGCCAGCCGCGCGGCCGGGGCCAGCGCAGGCAGGTGCGCCAGTTCCGGCGGCCACTGGCCGCCGGCGGCCGGCACCCGGATCGGGGTGCGATGGGCCAGCAGGATCCAGAAGCGGTCCGGCCACTGCGCCATCGGCACGTCGCTGGCGATGCCGGCGAAGGCACGCATCACCGCGACCAGGGCCTGCTCGGCCACGGTCGGGTCGCCGCACTGCAGCTCGGCCACCACCAGGGCGCGGCGTTCAACGCCACGCAGGAACGCCGACAGCGCGCCGGCTGCGGTAGAAGAAACGGGGGCCGTCGCAGCCGTCATAGCAACTCCATCAAGTGCGGAAATGATAGCGATTGCGTCGCCGATCGGGCATGCCGATGTAGGCCACGTGTGAAGACGCGGGGCCCGGATTGACGCAGGGACGGGCGCAGGTTGTGCACAGCATCAATGAAATCCGCCGCGCGACAGTCCGTGAAGGCGGTTGCATGCATGTTTCAGCTTTGTTTCACAGATATCTTGTTGTTTTAATTGACTATTGTTGTGTGGCTATTTTTTGACCAAGTTGAGGAAGAGGTCGGAACTCCCTGACCCAGCGCCCGGAGTTCGCCAGTGGCACACAGACTTATCCACAGAAGATGTGGATAAGCCTGAATCTCTCGACAGGACAGATATTTAGCCACTATTTAGGTTGGGCGAGTCAGCTTGCCGAGCGTGTCGCAGGTCGCTGCCGGGCATGAGATGGACCGCTACACTGCTGCGATGCCCAGCTCCGAACCGGCCCCCTCCCTGTCGCTTACCGGCGGCCCCGCCCCCCTGCTGAATGCGCCGACCCTCCAGGTTGCGGTGCCGCTGCCCCTGCCGCAGTGGTTCGATTACGCCCCACCGCCGGGCGAGCCGCCGCATGCGGGCATGATCGGGCGGCGGATACGGGTGCCGTTCGGGTCTCGCGAGCTGGTCGGGGTGGTCGCGGCGATCGGCACGGTCGCCGATGGCGGCAGCCTGCGCGCCGCACTGGAATGGATCGATGTGGAACCGCTGCTGCGCGACGAGCTGTGGAGCTCGCTGCAGTGGCTGGCCCGCTACACCCATGCGCCGCTGGGCGAGGTGGTCAGCACCGCGTTGCCGGCACCGCTGCGGCGCGGCGATGCGCTGCCCGACACCCACCGCTGGGGCTGGCAACTGACCGAAGCAGGCCACGCGCAGCGTGACCGCCTGCGCGCCGGCACCCGGCCGCAGCGATTGGGCGCGCTGCTGGCTGACGGGGTGGTCGACGAGGACGTCTTGGACGCGCGCATGGACGACTGGCGCAGCGCTGCCCGTGCCCTGGCCAAGCGCAGCCTGGTGGCGCGGATCGCGCTGGACCATCAGCCCGCGGTGGCGCAGGCCGGTGCCGGGCCGCCGCCCAATCCCGAGCAGGCCGAGGCGATCGCCGCGATCACCGCCGCCACCGGCTTCGGCGCGTACCTGCTGGACGGCGTGACCGGCAGCGGCAAGACCGAGGTGTACCTGCAGGCGATCGTGGACTGCCTGGCGCGAGGTCGCCAGGCGCTGGTGCTGGTGCCGGAGATCGGCCTCACCCCGCAGACCCTGTCGCGCTTCCGCAAACGCCTGGGCATCCCGGTGCACGTGCTGCATTCGGGCCTGAACGACAACGAGCGCGCGCGGGTGTGGGCGGCGGCGGCACGCGGCGAGGCGCAGGTGATCGTCGGCACGCGCTCGGCGGTGTTCACCCCGCTGCCCAATGCCGGCCTGATCGTGGTCGACGAAGAGCACGATGGCAGCTACAAGCAGCAGGACGGCATCCGCTACCACGCGCGCGATTTCGCGCTGGTACGGGCCAAGGCGCTGGACGTGCCGGTGGTGCTGGGCAGCGCGACGCCCTCGCTGGAGTCGCTGCACAACGCGCAGGCCGGGCGCTACACGCACCTGCGCCTGAAGCAGCGCGCCGGCGATGCGCGACCGCCGCGCGTGCGCGTGCTGGATGTGCGCAAGCGGCCGTTGCGCGATGGCCTGTCGCCGGAGGTGCTGCAGGGCATCGCCGACCACCTGCAGGCCGGCCACCAGGTGCTGGTGTTCAAGAACCGGCGCGGCTACGCACCGGTGCTGCTGTGCCACGATTGCGGCTGGACCGCGCCGTGCCAGCGTTGCGATGCGCCGATGACCGTGCACGCCGGCGGACGCCGCCTGCAGTGCCACCATTGCGGCGCGCGCCAGTCCGCGCCGCTGGCCTGCCCGGACTGCGGCAGCCTGGCGCTGCAGCCGCAGGGCATCGGCACCGAGCGGCTGGAGGAACACCTGGTGCAGGCCTTCGCCAAGTACCCGGTGATCCGCATCGACCGGGGCACGACCGCGCGACGCGATGCGCTGGAAACCCAGCTGGCCACGCTCGGCGACCGCGCCGGGATCCTGGTCGGCACGCAGATCCTGGCCAAGGGCCACGACCTGCCCAAGCTCACCCTGGTGGTGGTGGTGGGGATCGATGAGGGGCTGTTCTCGGCCGATTTCCGCGCCAGCGAAAAACTCGCCCAGCAGTTGATCCAGGTGGCCGGCCGCGCCGGCCGCGCCACCGATCCCGGCGAGGTCTGGCTGCAGACCCACCACCCCGGGCATCCCCTGCTGGAAACACTGGTCAATGGCGGCTACCACGCGTTCGCCGAGGCCGAGCTGCAGCAGCGCGAAGCGGCCGGCTTCCCGCCATTCGCGTATCTCGCGCTGCTGCGTGCCGAGGCCCAGCAGGTGGAACATGCCAACGCGATGCTGAGTGCGGTGCGCGGATTGATTCCCGAGGATGCGGCGGTGGAGCGCTACGGCCCGATGCCCGCGCCGATGCCGCGTCGGGCCGGCTACCAGCGCACGCAGCTGCTGCTGTCGGCGCCGGCGCGGCGCCCGCTGCATGGCGTGCTGGATCTGATCACGCCGCAGATCCATGGGCTGCCGCAGGCGCGCAAGGTGCGCTGGTCGCTGGATGTGGATCCGACCGATCTGTATTGAGGTTGCCGGCTCGGTACAGATCCATCACCCGTGATCCAGCGCCTCAGGTCAACGCAGTCATGACACCGCGCTGATACGCCGGACGTTGTTTGAGGCGTTCGTACCACGCGGCCAGGTGCGGCAGGTGCGGGCGCTGGATCGGCATTTCGAACCAGGCGTAGATGAACGCGCCCAGCGGGATATCCCCCATCGCGAAGTCGTCGCCGGACAGCCATGGCTGACGCGACAGCGCGTCATCGGCCATCGCCAGCAGTTCACCCGAGCGCACCAGCGCCGCGGCGATGCGTGCCTCGTCGCGGTCGGCCGGGGCGGTGCGCAGCGTGCCCCAGAACAGATCGCGGAACACCCCGGCGAAGGTGGACGTGGTCCAGTCCATCCATTTTTCCGACTGCGCGCGGGCGACCACGTCTTCCGGGTACAGCGTGCCCAGGGCGTACCGCGCCGACAGGTACCGCACGATGGTGTTGGATTCCCACAGCGGCAGGCCGTGGTCTTCGATCACCGGCACCAGCCCGTTGGGATTCATCGCGCGGTACTCCGCCGATTGGGTACCGCCGAACGCACCGCCGACCTGGATCGACTCGTACGGCGCGCCGATTTCCTCGGCGCACCACAGCACCTTGCGCACGTTGCTTGAATTGTGTCGGCCCCAGATCTTCAGCATGGTGGATGTCCCAGTCGCAAAAGGCGTGGCACCGGGCCGCGCGGTGCCGCTACGATACGCCGATCGGCGGCGCAGCCGTCACCTCAAGGATGAAATGGAATGTTCACCCAGACCCTCGAGATCGGCCTGTTGTGCGTGGGCGTGGTGCTGCTGGTGATGGGCTACCGCCGCAACCATCGCAACCTGATGCTGGTCGCGGCCCTGGTGCTGATGTCGTTCGGGACGCTGCAGGACTTCAGCCGCGGGTTCATCGACGGCTACCAGCGCTCCGACGCGCGAGCGCTGTCGATGGCGCACCGGTAACCGGCCACGCGGGGTCCATTCGGGCGCCGTGCGGGCCTCGCGTGCAGGCGCGGCGCACGCTTCCCTTCACTTCGCCGGCTTGGCCGTGCTCTTCTTCGGCAGCGCGCGCACGTAGGTGGATTTGCCGTCCTTCTTCATCTCGAACAGCCCGGTGGCGGCCAGCAGCTCGCTCAGCTTGCCGTAACCGTAGTTGCGCGAATCGAACGAGGCCTGGTTGCCGATCTGGCTGCCCACCGGTCCCAGGTGCGACCAGCCATCGTCAGCCTCGGCCGAAGCCACGGCACTGCGCAGCATCTGCACCAGGCGCGTGTCGCTGCGCAGCTCCGGGCCACTCTTGCGCGGGCGCGCCTCCTCGTTGCCGTGCTCCACCTCCACGTCGGCGGCCAGGTCCTGGCCGAGCGCTTCCAGGTAGGTGAACTTGGAGCAGGCATTGACGAACGGCTCGGGGGTTTTCTTCTCCCCGAAGCCGTAGACCTTGACCCCGTCGGTGAGCAGGCGCATCACCAGCGGGGTGAAGTCCGCATCGCTGGACACGATCGCAAACCCATCCAGGTTGCGCGCGTACAGCATATCCATCGCATCGATCACCATCGCCATGTCCGAGGCGTTCTTGCCCCGGCTGTAGGCGAACTGCTGGATCGGGCGGATCGCGTAGGCATGCAGCACCGATTCCCAGCCTTTCAGCGCCGGACTCTTCCAGTTGCCGTAGGCGCGGCGCACGTTGGCCACGCCGTAGCGCGCCACTTCAGCCAGCACCACGTCGATCTTCGACGAGGGCGCGTTGTCGGCATCGATCAGCAACGCGATGCGCTTTTCCGGTTCGGTCATGTCAGCCTCCACGGCACTCAGGACGTGGCCGCCGGCAAGCGCGACGGCCCCTGAACCCAGTATCTGTCATCCACGTGAATATTCCGCTTCACGTGCGACGATAGGACGCGTCGACCATCTCCCCATGGGCCGGACGGCCGGCCCCCGCCAAGGAGTCCTTGCATGACCCGCGATCCCCTGCCCCACCTTGTCATCATCGGTGGCGGTTTCGCCGGCCTCTGGGCCACGCGTGCGCTGGCCAGCGCGCGCATCCGCATCACCCTGGTGGACCGCCGCAACCACCATCTGTTCCAGCCACTGCTGTACCAGGTCGCCACTGCCGGGCTGTCCGCGCCGGACATCGCCGCGCCGCTGCGGCACATCCTCGGCGACCAGCGCAATGTGGAAGTGCGCCTGGGCGAAGTGACCTCGATCGACAAGCAGGCCCGGCAGATCACCCTGGCCGATGGCAGCCACCTCGGCTACGACACCCTGATGCTGTGCACCGGCGCCACCCATGCCTACTTCGGTCATGACGAGTGGGCCGCCGATGCCCCCGGCCTGAAGACCCTGGACGATGCGATCGCGCTGCGCCGCAAGCTGCTGCTCGCCTTCGAGCGCGCCGAGGCCGAGCCCGATCCGGCGCGCAAGGCGGCGTGGCTCAGCTTCGCGGTGGTCGGCGGTGGCCCGACCGGCGTCGAGCTGGCCGGCACGCTGGCCGAGATCGCCCGGCACACGCTGCGCAACGAATTCCGCCACATCGACCCGGCCAGCGCCAAGGTGCGGCTGGTGGAAGCCGGCCCGCGCGTGCTGTCGACCTTCCCCGAGGTGCTCTCGCTCAAGGCCCGTCGCCAGCTGGAAAAACTGGGCGTGGAAGTACTCACCGGTACGCCCGTCAGCGACATCAACAGCGAAGGCTTCCAGTTAGGCGACCAGTTCGTGCCCGCGCGCACCGTGGTGTGGGCCGCCGGCGTGGCCGCCTCGCCACTTGCGCGCACGTTGGACGTGCCGCTGGATCGCGCCGGCCGCGTGCCGGTGCAGCCGGACCTCACCCTGGATGGCCATCCGGAGATCTTCGTCGCGGGCGATCTGGCCGCGCTCAGCCAGGCCGACGGCAAGCCGGTGCCCGGCGTCGCCCCGGCCGCCAAGCAGATGGGCAAGCATGTGGCGGCCATCATCCGCGCACGGCTGGACAACAAGCCCGCGCCGGGACCGTTCAAGTACCAGGACTTCGGCAACCTGGCCACGATCGGGCGCATGGCCGCGATCGTGCACCTGGGCAGGTTGCAGTTGTCCGGCGTGCTGGCCTGGTGGTTCTGGCTGGCCGCGCACGTGTTCTTCCTGATCGGCTTCCGCAACCGCGTGGTGGTGCTGCTGAACTGGGCGGTGGCGTACTGGAGCTATCAGCGCAGCGCGCGGATCATCTTTGGCGATGATCGCGAGGATCGGCGGGGGAAGGCACTCCCGTCCGCGCCCGATACGGATGAGCGGTCATCGCGATGATCAGGATGTAACGCTTGCCCGGAACGCGCGAGGTTGTTCGATGCCAGCAAGGCGCTGATATGCAGTGACCTGCAGATGGTCTTCAACGCCATCACGCCGCAAACAGTGGACGGGCACGTCCGTTCGGGTTGGTCTCACCAGAAAGATCTGCGCCCAGTGCTGCTGGGCGTGATCGCGCTGTGCTTCATCCTGGTGTTGGTGCCGCCGCCGCAGTAGAGGCAGCGTACGTCGACAGCGCTGAGCTGCCTGCCGTGTACTTCGGTGACACTGGACGTGCTCATTGCTTCGCCTTGCTGTACCACAGCGCGTTGACGATGACCCAGCGTTCGCCGAAGCGGCCCATGTGGAAATAGTCCACGAACCACGGCGTTTCCAGCCGCACCGAGGCGGCGTTGCCGGTCACGTCCAGCACCTGGCAGCTGCGGTTCCACTGCTGTTTCGGCGTTTTCAGTGCACCCTGCCGGGTCAGCCCGACCAGCTCTTCCTTCGACATCCGCCGCAGGCCGAGCCGCTCGTCCGGGGTATCGCCCAGGATGGCGCGTTTGGCCAGGTCCTTATGCAGCGAACGCGCGACGCGTTGCGGGTCGGCGTCGAGCTGGCCGTCCACGTAATCGAAACAGGTCGCCTCGATGGCGGCCAGCGTGGTCGGATCCGGAACGGTTGCGGCAGGCGGGGCGGTTGCGGCGGTGGCAAGGATCAGGAACAGGGCGGACATCGGTGCTCTCCAGCAGGGTGCGAATGAAGGGCGGTGTCGCGTGCAGTACGTGGCGTGCTGAAGGGCGTCACCCCTGCGCAACGCACCCCCACCCGTCCAGCCGCCCGCTGTACGGAATGGCCTCGGTACCCAGCAGGCCTTCGAAGCCGGCGATGTTGTGGTGGGTGGGCACCATCAGCGGGTGCACCAGGATCTGCCAGGGGAACTCGTCGTTGCCTTCGTAACGGGCGAAGGACACCTTCTGTTCGTTCTTGAGCAGGTGCACGGCAAAGGCGATGGCCACGTCTTCGGTGGGGAAGATCAGGGCGAAGTCCACCTCGCGGGGAATCGACAGGTCGTCGCCGTCCTGCAGCATGTTCCACAGCACATCGCCGTTTTCGTCTTCCGGGTACAGGGTCAGGTCGCGGGACATGGCACTCCAGGGGTTCAGCGGGCCGATCACCGGCAGATGCACGATGGTATGTCGGCGGCGAACATGCGAACAAGCGACGCGCGGGGTCCGGCGTTACACCGATTCCACCGCCTGCAGCCACGCCAGCTTGCGCGCGCGCGGCTGGCGCTTGAGCTGCCACTCGGCCCTGGAGGCGGTGGCGCGGTCGGGATAGGCGCGCATCGCCAGCAGCTTCACCGGCGGATTGGCGCGGGTGTATCTGGCCCCTTTGCCGTCCACATGGGCCTGGAAACGGGCCGCCACATCGTTGCTGATGCCGGCGTAGTAGCTGCCGTTGCGGCATTCCAGCAGGTAGACGTACCAGGGGGCGGGTTCAGCGGGCATACCGGGATTATCCACCGGAGCGGGGCCGCTGGCTGCTAGAATCCGCTCCGGATGCAGGAGAGAGGTGCCACGCTGGCACCCGCCGAAGGCGCAGGCTCCCATAATCGCTCAGGCCGGTGGCTGCACAGCCACCAACCATGCGTCCGACACGCCGATCTGGAGAGAGGTCTTCAATGACCCGCCGAAGGGGCACGTGGCCTGGCCACTGAACTCTCAGGCAAAAGGACAGCGGGAGCGGCAACGGAATCCCACCCCACGACAGTGCCCTGCGCTGGCGTGCGACGTGCGTGGTCCCGTCCCCGCCTGCCGTTGTACGGAGTTCTCCCATGCTGCTCTCCCTGATCTACCTCATCGCCATTTCCGCCGAAGCCATGACCGGTGCACTGTCGGCCGGGCGGCGGCGCATGGACCTGTTCGGCGTGGTGATCATCGCCTGCGTCACCGCGCTTGGCGGCGGCTCGCTGCGCGACATCGTGCTGGGCCATTACCCGCTGGGCTGGGTGAAGCATCCGGAGTATCTGGGCTTCACCATCTGCGCGGCCTTGATCGCCACCTGGGTAGCGCGCTGGATGCACCACTTCCGCCGCACCTTTCTGGTGCTGGATGGACTGGGCCTGATCTGTTTCACCCTGATCGGCTGCGCGGTGGCGCGCGAGGCCGGGCACGCCGCACCGATCGTGCTGATCTCCGGAATGCTCACCGGCGCCTTCGGTGGCGTGCTGCGCGACGTGTTGTGCAACGAGGTGCCGCTGATCTTCCAGAAGGAACTGTATGCGGTGATCACGCTGTTCACCGGTGCGGCTTACCTGGGCCTGCTGGAACTGGGCGTATCGCTCAATGCGGCCACGCTGTGGTGCCTGGGCGGCGGCTTCCTGCTGCGCCTGCTGGCGATCCACTTCAAATGGGAAATGCCTAAGTTCGTATATCGCGACGAGGTGCATTGAACGGAACGTTCAATGCACCGGTAGCGCCCGGCCGCTGGCCGGGCGACCTTTTACCGACCATAGGTCGGTGACGGAACGTTCAACGCGCCCCATGACCAAGGGCATGTGAGCGCAGCCCGCTGCACGCGGTAACATGACGCCCCCGTCCCCTCCCGGACGGCATCCAGCCACGCTGCGGCATTCGACCAGCGGCCCCGCCAGACAACCCCACTTCGCCTCGCCAGCCCCCACGGGCCGGTAAACCATGGACGCGCCGACCGCTGGGTGGGCGCGCAGGATGCCCATGTCTGCCCCGCTGCCCTCGCCTTCCCGTCGTCTGTTCAAACCGCTGTTGATCGTGGCCGTGCTGGCCGCTGCCGTCATCGCCTGGCGCGTGCTCGCGCCAGCCCCGGCCGCCGGCGCTGCACCTGCTGCTGCGGCCACTCCGGTCCGCGTCGCCACGGCGGTGCGCGAAGATCTGGTGGTGCGGCTGAAGGCACTCGGCACGGTGACGCCGTTGCACACGGTGAGCCTGCGCAGCCGCGTGGACGGCGAACTGCTGCGGCTGTCGTTCCGCGAGGGCGAGCACGTCAAGGCCGGTGCGCTGATCGCCGAGATCGACCCGCGCGCCTACCAGGTCGCGCTGTCGCGTGCGCTGGGCACCCAGCAGCAGAACCTGGCCGAACTGGACAACGCGCAGGCCCAGCTCAAGCGCTATGAAGAACTGCAGCGCAGGCACTTCGTCTCCGCGCAGGACCTGAGCGACCAGCAGAGCAAGGTGCGCCAGCTGCAGGGCCGTCGCCAGACCGACCAGGCCGCGGTGGACGAAGCACGCCTGCAGCTGCAGTACACCCGCATCACCGCACCGGTCGCAGGCCGCATGGGCCTGCGCAACGTGGACGTAGGCAACCTGGTGCGCAGCAGCGATACCGAACCGCTGGCCACCATCACCCAGACCACGCCGATCAGCGTGCTGTTCACCGTGCCCGAGCCGGACCTGCCGGCCGTGGTGGCCGCGGTGCGCGCGGCGCCGGAACTGCGCGTGGAAGCGTGGGATCGCGAAGAGCGCCAGTCGTTGGGCGACGGCGTGCTCTCCAGCCTGGACAACCGCATCGATACCGCCACCGGCACGCTGAAGCTGCGCGCGCAGTTCGCCAACGCCGAGGAGGCGCTGTTCCCCAACCAGTTCGTCAACATCCGCCTGCAGGTCAGCAGCAGCGATGCGGTGGTGATCCCCAATGCCGCCGTGCAGTTCGGCAGCAAGGGCAGCTATGTGTACGTAATTGCCCCGGACAACACCTCGCACCTGCGCAACGTGGTGCTGGGCCCGGCCGATGGCGAGCGCGTGTCGGTACGCGACGGCCTCAAGGCCGGCGAACGGGTGGTGGTGGAAGGCATCGACGGCCTGCGCGAAGGCGCCAAGGTGGAGGTGGTCAGCCAGGATCCGCCGCGGACCGGCGCATGAACCTGTCGCGTGTCTTCATCGAGCGCCCGGTAGCCACCACGCTGCTGATGGTGGCACTGCTGCTGTCCGGCGTGATGGCCTACCGGCTGCTGCCGGTGGCGGCGCTGCCACAGGTGGACTACCCGATCATCCAGGTCACCACGCTGTACCCCGGCGCCAGCCCGGGGGTAACCACCAGTGCGGTGACCGCGCCGCTGGAGCGCCAGCTGGGCCAGATTCCCGGGCTGAAGCAGATGTCCTCCACCAGCTCGGGGGGCGCCTCGGTGATCACCCTGCAGTTCTCGCTGGAGGTCGTGCTCGGCGTGGCCGAGCAGGAAGTGCAGGCGGCGATCAACGCCGCCGACAGTTTCCTGCCCGACGACCTGCCGGTGCCGCCGGTGTACCGCAAAGTCAACCCGGCCGACACCCCGATACTGACCCTGGCGGTGACCTCGCAGGGGCTGTCGCTGCCGCAGGTGCACGACCTGGTGGATACGCGCATGGCCCAGCGCCTGTCGCAGCTGCCCGGTGTGGGTCTGGTCAGCCTGGCCGGCGGGCAGCGCCCGGCAGTACGCATCCAGGTGAACCCGTCGGCGCTGGCCGCCAACGGGCTGAGCATGGCCGCCATCCGCACCGCGATCGGGGCGGCCAACGTCAACCTGCCCAAGGGCAGCTTCGACGGCCCCACCCGCGCGATCATGCTCGATGCCAACGACCAGATGCGCTCGGTGAGCGAGTACCAGGCGTTGATTCTTGCCTACAAGGACGGCGCGCCGCTGCGGCTGGGCGACGTGGCCACGATTGAAGACGGCGCGGAAAACCGCCAGCTGGCCGCGTGGTCGGGCACCACGCCTGCGGTCCTGATCAACATCCAGCGCCAGCCGGGGGCCAACGTGATCGCCGTGGTGGACCAGGTGCGTGCGCTGCTGCCGCAGTTGCAGGCCTCGCTGCCCAAGGGCGTGGACGTGGCGGTGCTGAGCGACCGCACCGAGTCGATCCGCGCCTCCATCCGCGGCGTGCAGCATGAGCTGTTGATCGCCATCGCGCTGGTGGTGATGGTCACCTTCGTGTTCCTGCGCAACCTGCCGGCCACGATCATTCCCAGCATCGCGGTGCCGCTGTCGCTGGTGGGCACCTTCGGGGTGATGCTGCTGGCCGGGTTCTCACTCAACAACCTCACGCTGATGGCGCTGACCATCGCCACCGGCTTCGTGGTGGACGATGCGATCGTGATGCTGGAGAACATCGCCCGCCATATCGAGCGCGGGGCCACGCCCATGCAGGCCGCACTGAAAGGCGCCCGGCAGATCGGCTTCACTTTGATCTCGCTGACCCTGTCGCTGATCGCGGTGCTGATCCCGCTGCTGTTCATGGCCGACGTGGTGGGCAAGCTGTTCCACGAGTTTGCGATCACCCTGGCGGTGGCGATCGGCATCTCCCTGCTGGTCTCGCTGACGCTGACGCCGATGATGTGCGCGCGACTGCTCAAGACCGGGCATGCCACCCGCCGCGATGCCGACGGCCAGGAATCGGCGCAGCAGGGCGATCCGTTCGATCGCGTGGTGGCGATCTACGACCGCCAGCTGCAGTGGGTGCTGCAGCGCCAGCCGCTGATGCTGGGTGCCACCGTGGCCACGCTGCTGCTCACCGCGGCGCTGTACGTGTGGGTGCCCAAGGGGTTCTTCCCGGTCCAGGACGCCGGCTTGATCCAGGGCATCAGCGAAGCGCCGCAGTCGATCTCGTTCCAGGCCATGGCGCAGCGCCAGCAGGCGCTGGCCGATGCGTTGCTGGGCGATGAGGACGTGGCCAGCCTGTCCTCGTTCATCGGCGTGGACGGCAACAACGCCACGCTCAACAGCGGCCGGTTGCTGATCGAATTGAAACCGCATGCGCAGCGCAGCAGCGACGCGCAGGCGATCATCGCACGGCTGCAGCAGCGCGTGGCGCGCGTGCCGGGCATCCAGCTGTACCTGCAGCCCGTGCAGGAACTGGGCATCGAGGACCGCATCAGCCGCACCCAGTACCAGTTCACCCTGACCAGCCCCGACAGCGACCAGCTTGCGCAGTGGACGCCCCGGCTGCTGGCCCACCTGCAGCAGTCCGCGGCCCTGGCCGACGTGGCCAGCGACCTGCAGGACCAGGGCCTGCAGGCGCACGTGCTGATCGACCGGGTCGCCGCCGCACGCCTGGGCATCCACGTGGATGCGGTGGCCGATGCGCTGTACGACGCGTTCGGCCAGCGCCAGATCTCCACCATCTTCACCCAGGCCAACCAGTACCGCGTGGTGCTGGAAGCGCGCCCGGACGTGGCCTTCGGGCCGGAGGCCATCGCACGCCTGCACGTGGCCGGGCCGGATGGCAAGCAGGTGCCGTTGAATGGCATCGCGCGCATCGAGCAGCGCCCGGCCCACCTGTTGATCAACCACGTGGGCCAGTTCCCGGCGGTGACGTTCTCGTTCAACCTGGCACGTGGTGCGTCGCTGGGCGAAGCGGTGCAAGCCATTGAAGGCGCGCGTGCAGCGGTCGGCCTGCCCGCCGGCGTGGAGCTGCGCCTGCAGGGTGCGGCCGATGCGTTCCGCGCCTCGTTGTCCAGCACGCTGTGGCTGGTGCTGGCCGCGGTGGTGGTGATGTACCTGGTGCTGGGCGTGCTGTATGAGAGCTTCATCCACCCCATCACCATCCTCTCCACCCTGCCCTCGGCCACGGTCGGTGCGTTGCTGGCGCTGCTGCTGAGCGGGCGCAGCCTGGACCTGATCGCGGTGATCGGCATCGTGCTGCTGATCGGGCTGGTGAAGAAGAACGCGATCATGATGATCGACTTCGCGCTGGAGGCCGAGCGCGAGTTTGACCTCGCCCCACGCCAGGCGATCCACCAGGCTGCGCTGCTGCGCTTCCGTCCGATCCTGATGACCACGTTGGCCGCGCTGTTCGGCGCGATCCCGCTGATGTTCGCCAGCGGCTCGGGGGCGGAGCTGCGGCAGCCGCTGGGCGTGGTGATGGTGGGCGGGCTGATCGTCAGCCAGGTGCTCACCCTGTTCACCACGCCGGTGATCTACCTGTTCTTCGACCGTTTCCGCCGGCGCCCCGCCGAGGGTGCAGACGATGCGGCCGAGGCCCAGGCGTGAGCCCGCTCGCGCGCGCGATCGGCTGGTTCGTGCAGCACCCGGTGGCGACCCTGCTGCTGTCGGTGGCGGTGGTGCTGGCCGGCCTGCTGGGCCTGCGGCTGCTGCCGGTGGCACCGCTGCCGCAGGTGGACTACCCGGCCATCAACGTCAGTGCCAGCCTGCCCGGGGCCAGCCCCGAATCGATGGCGGCCAACGTGGCCACGCCGCTGGAACGCGCGCTGGGCACGATACCGGGGTTGAGCCGGATCGACTCCGCCAGCACCCAGGGCTCGACCCAGATCGAGCTTCAGTTCGAACTGGGCCGCGACGTGGACAGCGCCGCGCGCGACGTGCAGGCCGCGATCAACGCCGCCCGCGGGCAGCTGCCCAGCGGCATGCCGGGCATGCCCCGGTACAACAAGGTCAATCCCTCACAGGCGCCGATCCTGGCACTGGCGCTGAGTTCGGACAGCCTCTCGCCCGGCCAGATATTCGATGTCGCCTCCACGGTGATCGCCCAGAAGCTGGCGCAGATTCCGGGCGTGGGCGAAGTGCAGGTAGGCGGCAGCTCGCTGCCGGCGGTGCGCGTGTCGCTGGACCCCAATGCGCTCAACCAGCAGCGCATCGCACTCGATGACGTCGCGGCGGCCATCCGCACCGCCAACGCGCTCAAGCCGCTGGGCAACGTGGCCAGCCAGGGCCGGCAATGGCAGCTGGACGCCAGCCTGCAGCTGCGCACGGCCGCCGAGTACCGCGACCTGATCATCGCCATGCGCGAGGACCGCCCGGTGCACCTGCGCGACGTGGCCCAGGTCAGCGAAGGCGTGGAGGACCGCTATGCCAGCGGCTTCCACAACCAGCGCCCGGCGGTGCTGCTGATCGTCAGCCGCCAGCCGGATGCCAACATCATCGAGACCGTCGACGCCATCCACGCGCAGATGGACACGCTGCAGGCGCTGCTGCCGGCCAGCATCGACATGCAGGTGGTGATGGACCGCTCGCCAGTGATCCGCGCCACCCTGCACGAGGCCGAACTGACCCTGCTGCTGGCCATTGCCCTGGTGGTGCTGGTGGTGCTGGCCTTCCTGGGCCACTGGCGCGCGGCGCTGGTGCCCACCCTGGCCATTCCGGTGTCGCTGCTGGGCGCATTGGCGGTGATCGCGCTGCTCGGCTTCTCGCTCAACACGCTGTCGCTGATGGCGCTGATCGTGGCCGCGGTGCTGGTGGTGGACGATGCCATCGTGGTGCTGGAGAACATCGCCCGCCATCGCGAAGAGGGCGCCTCGCCGATGGACGCCGCCCTGCGCGGTGCCGGTGAGGTGGGCGCCACGCTGTTGTCGATGAACATCGCACTGGCGGTGGTGTTCGTCTCGATCCTGTTCCTGGACGACTTCGTGGAGAAGCTGTTCCGCGAGTTCTCGCTGACCCTGGTGGCGGCGATGGGCGTGTCGCTGCTGGTCTCGCTGAGCCTGACCCCGATGCTATGCGCGCGCCTGCTTGGGCGTGAGCGTCCCGGCACGCGCAACGTGCTGCAGCGGGGCGGCACGGCGTTGTTCGAGCGACTGCGGGACGGCTACGTGGCCAGTCTGCAGAAGATGCTGCGCTGGCTGGCCGTTCCGCTGCTGCTGTTCGGCGCGGTGATCGGGCTGAACGTGTGGCTCTTCCAACAGGTGCCCAAGGGCATCGTGCCCAAGCAGGACACCGCGCAACTGCGTGGTTTCGCGCGCGGCGACGACGGGCTGTCGTTCCAGGTGATGCAGCCCAAGATCGATGCCTACCGCACGCTGCTGCTGGCCGACCCGGCCATCAGCGACATCATCGGGTATATCGGCGGGCGCAGCGGGGTCAACAACGCCTTCGTCATGATCAAGATGAAGCCGCTGGCCGAGCGCAAGGTTTCCAGCCAGCAGGTGATCGACCGCCTGCGCGCCAACATGCCGAAGATTCCCGGCGGCGGCATGTTCCTGTGGGTGGACCAGGACATCAAGCTGGAGGGCAGCGGCGACAGCGGCCAGTACGAGTTCCAGCTGCTGTCCGGCGAGCTGGAACCCCTGAGGCAATGGGCGCCCAAGGTGGCCGACGCGCTGCGTGCCCTGCCCGAACTGGTGGACGTGGAATCCAAGGGCGACGAGGGCATGCGCCAGGTGGTGCTGGACATCGACCGCGACGCCGCCGCCCGACTGGGCGTGGACATGCGCATGATCGCCTCGGTGCTCAACAACGCCTTCAGCCAGCGCCAGGTGGCCACGCTGTACGACACGCTCAACCAGTACCGCGTGGTGATGGAACTGGACCCCCGCTACACCCAGGACCCATCCACGCTGGACCAGATCCACGTGATCGGCAAGGACGGCCAGCGCCTGCCGCTGTCGTCGATCGCCAGTTGGTCCTACGGCATGGCGCCGGACCGCATTTACCACAGCCAGCAGTTCGCCTCGGTCTGGATCGAGTTCGCCCTCGCACCTGGCGTGACCCTGGACCAGGCGGTGAAAGCCGTGGACCGCGCGATGGCCCGGATCATGCTGCCCACCCATGTGCAGGCCCGACTGAGTGGCGAGGCCGGTGGCTTCGAGACACTGCGCGAGCGGCAACTGTGGCTGATCGTCGGCGCGATGCTGGCGGTGTACCTGGTGCTGGGCGTGCTGTACGAGAGCTTCGTGCAGCCGCTGGCGATCCTGTCCACCCTGCCCTCCGCCGGCGTGGGCGCACTGCTGGCGCTGATGGCGTTCGGCAACGAATTGAACCTGATCTCGCTGCTGGGGCTGTTCCTGCTGGTAGGCGTGGTGATGAAGAACACCATCCTGATGATCGATTTCGCGCTGTCGGCCGAACGCGAGCGCGGGGTGTCGTCGTATGAGGCCATCTGCGAGGCGGCGCGGCTGCGTTTCCGGCCGATCCTGATGACCAGCGTGGCAGCGTTGCTGGGCACGTTGCCGTTGATGCTGGCTACTGGCGAAGGCTGGGAAATGCGCCAGCCGCTGGGGATCGCGATCGTGGGCGGGCTGCTGGTGAGCCAGTGGCTGACGTTGTATACGACGCCGGCGATCTATCTGGCGTTGGCGCGGTTGCGGCGGGGATAGCAAAGGCCTGACCGTATCCAGTTCCAGACGCGAGGCCATGGCCGCTTCCGTATGGGTATACGGAAAGTGCCACTACTCCTCGGCCATGGCGAGGCATCCTCCGCAGGCCACTTCGCCCCATCAGACGCTAATGAGCGCATCCAACCAAGCGCCCTGCTCTCTTCCCCGCAACCATCGCCGCAGACACCGCCATGTTCTCATCGGACAAAGGCACATGTGCGTTACCGAGTCCTTTCACGCGTCCACCGGTGCGCTCAATTCACCTGATGGTCGATGTGATCATAAGCGCAAGTTTCAGCTCGCACACCTTCCTTGAAGTACCGGTACTTTCCATCGGGATATGCGATCTCCCAACCCAACAAGCCTCCGGAACGGGCTACATAGAACGTCAGCACCTTTCCAGCCTGTGGCGACCTGATCACATAGGTGGACACCGTTTGGGCGCCAGTCGAAAGCGCGCACTGGCCAACCAGCGCAAAATTTACGCCCTCACTCTCCCAGTGCGGCGCCAAGGATGAAGGCATATAGAAATAGAAGTAAGAAGATTTTACACACGCCCTGGAGGGGGGATTGTCACCGCAGGCAGAAAGCGAATTACGCTCTCCCAGCACCCTCATAGTCGCGCCCGAGTAATTAATGAACGAACTCATCCCATCGCCATTATCAACACCATCCTTGAAAAAAACGTCCCCTTGGACGTCCTTGGCAATTACCGAGCAAGATAACGATCCAAGAAGAATAAGCAGGAAGCACCCTACTTGCATGTTGCGCATTTTATTGACCTTTTCTCAAATGAGGAAAGCATCCCGTATGCAAAGCTATTCGCCATGGGCTCACGCTGCTCTGGCCCACTGCCTTGTCCGGCGGTATGCACATGACCGAACTCGTGGAGTATCGCAAAAGTCATCGCAACGGACCCACCCGCGAATGAGGCATTATGATATGAAAACGCCACGGACGGATCAGAAAACCTAACAATACCAAAACCAAGAAATACGACATCAGCAATCCCTGGATCCACGAATGCGCCCGTGCCCGGGTCCGTCAAAAACTCTACGTTCTCGGGATCCCAACGCCAAGAGGTGCTGTTCCAGCTAGAAATAATGCCGGCGTCTTTGGAGTACTCAACGCGCTTCTTTGCCCGGCCGAGCGCGTAATTTATGCTTGAGACGGCAGCAACATCCTCCTTCACCGGTTTCTCATCCTTGCCTACTCGTGGCGCAATGCTCTTGCTCTCTACCTTTGGAATTGCGGCCGCAGCTTGACCGGGCTCCTGATTGATACCCTGTACGCTCCCCGTTGGAATTCCGGGGTGATCCGCCATCGACGACATCCTGCCATCTGGATCCACAAACCGATATGGATTGCTGTCCGCGTACCTGTACCGATTGAACTGGCCAATCGGGTTGTTGTACGCCGTCACCGGATCAACAGACAAGAACCGCCCAACCTCCGGCTCATAGTACCGCTGCTGCATATAGTTAAGCCCAGTCTCTGCATCCTCCACATGCCCGGTATAACCGGGCCCTCCGGCCAACGGGCGGTTGATCACTTCACCGTATGGGCCGTAGACGGTGCGCTCAATGACCACGCCGCTCGCGTTGGTCACGGCCACGGGCGAGCCCAATGCGTCCGTGTGGATGTACTCCACCACCTCGGCTGCGTCTACGCGTGGCGCCACGCCAAAAACCGTCAACACTGCGCCCACCAAAGAAGCCACCAACTTCCCTGCATCTAAGGCACGATTCATGGCATCGGCTCCGCAACGAACGGATCGGACCAGGCAGAACAGCCTGCCGCATTGCAAGCCCTGACCCGGAAGGGGGTGCTGCTCGACATCTTGTTGACCTCCATGACGCAACTCATTCCCGAGGTCATGCAGGTGGCCGGACCGTCCAGCTCAAAGCCGAGCGAAGTGCCGTCGTCACCCCAGAAAGCGCTGTAGCGAGTCTTAAGTCCCGAGATGCGTTCGTACCACACCCATAATCCGAATGGCACCGGTGGCGGCATCTGCACCTGCACCTGCATCGTGCCGGACCAATCCGAGCACCCTGCCTCGTTACAGGCGGCCACCCGGTATTGGTGCGTGCCTTCCGGTCGCCCATACAACGCACGCTGAGTCGCGCCCTCATCGTGAATGGTTAACCAGCCGGCGCCTTGCAGCGCCTCCTGCAATCGATACGTGGTCGTCCAGCCAACGCCGCTCCAGCTCACCGTGTAGTTGCCGGAGTTGTTGATGCCGATGCCAACCAACTGTGGCGCATTGTCTGGTCGCAGGATCATCGTGGTGCTTGCCACCGGTGAATAGCCGCTGCAGCCGGCCGCGTTGCAGGCTTGTAGACGATACGCATAGCTTCCGCGACCCAGCGCTGTGATCGTTGCCTGTCCGTTACCCAGCCCTCCCTGTAAAGCCCAGGCACCACCACCGGCACTCTGTTCCAGACTGTAGGCGGTAGCCCCGGACACCAATGGCCAGGTCACGGTCACCGTGCCCCCGAGACTTACTGAGGAAACAGCCAGGCTGGGCGAAGATGGTGCGTAAAACACGTTCACCACCGCTTCTGCTGAGAGGGGCCCACAAGCGGAGCCATTGCAGGCCTGCGCCGTATACCGATACTGGCCTGCAGGACGCCCTATGTAGCTCTGGCTGGTCTGCGCAGCGTCCACGACAACCTGATAAGCACCACTGTTTGTGCTTTCTCGCAGCACGTAGCGCGTTGAACCACTGACAGCAGACCAGGTTACCGCGTAGCTCCCGTTGGGCGCTTGCGTTGGCGCTGCAACCGTCGGCGCAGACCCAGGCGGATTGGGTACATCCACCGATGCAGTGGTCGACCAGACCCCACAGCCGCCGTCGTTGCACGCGCGAACGCGGTAGCGGTAGATGCCGGGGGTGCGGCCACTCACACTGAAGCTCGTGGCATTGGCATTCAGCAGCTGATTCCACGCAGATCCAAATTCCTCGAGTTCATAGCGGGTCGCACGGGTAACTGCCGTCCAACTGACGGCATAACTCGCCGCGCCGCTCGCAGGCACGCTCAGGCTGGGCACGTTGACCGGCGCTGTATCGCGCTTGACCCGCGCGACCAGGCTACCAGCCAGGCTCACATACGACGTTGCAATGCCGGTGCGGTTGTCCTCCTGGTAGCGCAGCTGACCATCCTGACCATACAAAGAGACAATCATGCCTTTGCCCGGCGCGTCGGACAAAACCCGTCGCCCCTGCCAGTCGTATCGATAGGCTTCGGTTCCCGTTGCTCCACGCAGGCGGTTGCCGAAGTCGAACACGAACGGCTGGCCGTTCTTGATGCTCACGTTGCCCTGTGCGTCGTAGCCAAACCCCACCACTGTGGCGCCCCCCATCATGACGTTGGTCAGGCGATTTGATGCATCGTAGTAGTAAGAGGTCTGCTCCACACCGGCACCGCTGGTACGGGTAAGCCACGTGCGGTTATCGAGCGCGTCCAGACCGAAGGCTTCCTGACGCAGGTCAATCAGGTTGGCATTGGTCAGCCGGTCAAGCCCGTCGTACTGCATGTCGCGGTTGCCGCGATACTCCCCTGGCGTTGTGTAGGCATCACGTATGGCAGTGGTATTTCCATTCGCATCGTAGAGGAACGTTTGATCGATGACACCGACATCCGTGGATCGCGCAGGCGTCTGCCTCAGGTTCTGCTGCAGCACGTGCGTCACACCGTTTCCATAGGTAAATGATTTCATGCCGCCGTTTGGAAAATAGCTGACCTGCGTGGCATAGGTGCCCGCCTGGCTCGGCTGCCCAAGCGCGTTGGGAAGGAAGGCCACACTCAACCCATTGGGATACTGCAACGTTGAGAGCGATCCATTGGCGTCGTAACCGTAGCCCAGCGACAGCGAGGCAATGCCCAGCTGCAGTTGGGTTTCGGCGGTCATCATGCGACGCTTGTTATATGTGAAGCTGTTGACCACGTAGTTGGCGCGCGCATCGTTGTAAGTGGTGACCGTGCTAGCCAGACCGTCTGGGGTGTAGGACCAGTCCTGATCGCCATTGCCGTCAGGGAAGCGCAGCGTGAGCAGGCGATTTCGGCTGTCATAGCTGCGATCAACTCGGCGGCCGGAGCTGTCAGCCAGAGCGGTATCGCACGACGCGGCGGATACCAGGCTCAGGCCCGCGGCCGTCCAGGCAAGATTGCCTGCAGCATCGTAGCTGCTCACCGTTGCGCCAGTTTCCGGCTCGACCACCTTACACAGTTGCTGGTTGGCGTCGTAGACGTAGCGCCGGGTGAGCGACTTGTCGCCGCCTTGGTTGCGGCGGGTAATGGCCAGAGGCTTGCCCAGCACGTCCCGCTCGACTTGGGTGATCACACCTTCCGGCTGCTGGACTTCCAGCGGTGCGCCCGTGTCTGGCGCATCGAAGGTCTGGAACGTGGTGATGGTCGCTTGGCCACGGGGGTTAACCACTTGCTGGCGATATCCAGGCAAGTAGTCGGTCAGGGTAACCAGATCGCCCAGTTCGCTGTCCTGCACCACACCGGTGACACGCCCGAGCACGTCAAAGCTGGTCGAGATACCGACAGCGCCCTGGTCAGCCGACGAAGGATAGGACGTGAAGACCAGCTGACCGCGGTGGTTGTACGCCTGGCGTTTGAATCGCTGCGTCGCTAACTCATTGGCTGCGTCGTACTCACGGGTGACGATTGGGCGCCAAAGCGCATCGTAGTAGGTGATCGTGCGTGCGTTACCGGTTGCCGCCGTACGCCGCCAATGCCCTGCAGGGAGCCCGTATTCAGCCGCAGGTATTGCCTCGTATATCTGCGTGGTCGCATTCCACGCAACGGTGTCGTCGCCTGGGTGGTCAATCTGGGTGATCCTGCCCATGGCGTCGTAGCCGTACTGCGTGGTGAATCCATTCTGATCGCTCGTGGAGCGTATCCAACCCGCATCATCGACCGCAGCCGACTGCTGGGTAGCGTCGGGGAATCCGACAGTCTGTGGGATGCCACGCTTCCAGTTGGCAAGCGTGATCGTGTTGCCGCGCCCGTCCTTCACCGACGCCAGCGTGCCATCGGCGTGGTAGCCGAGCTCGTGCTTGAGCTTGCCGAACTGGTACTCAGCCGTCGCCCGTGCTAACGCGTCGTATTGCGTGCTGGTGGTGCTGATGCCGTTGACGGACGAGGAGGAAACCTGGCCCAGCACCCAATGCGCAGGAAAGTCCGCATAGACCGTGGTCGCCTGTCTGCTGCTGCCTCCTGTCGCGGTACTGGACTGGTTGACCGCGGTCCGACGCGCCAAGGCGTCCAGGCAAAGCGTCGCTCCACAGACAGCCACTTCGGAAAGGAAGTTGGCCCCATCCCGTGTGGTGACACTGCGTTTGAGTGGGCGCAACAAGGCGGTATTCCATTCATTGCCCATACCCACCAGGTCAAGGCCCACCGCCACCGGGAACTGCTGCTGGCTTGCTTCGGCGGCCGATACGTAGGTATTAGTCTGCGTCTCCAGAATGGTGCCCACGGCATCGCCTCGCTGCACCGCCAGCAGCTGGCCTTCGTTCAATTCGATGCCCGTGCCGTACTGGTAGCGAGTGACGCTGCCTTCTGGCCCTCGAACGATATTGAATTTGGTGTTTTCGTTCTCATCCCAGGAAGGCTGTCCCCACTCGTAGGACCAGTTCATCGTCGGAAGCCCCGGGCCACTGACGACCTTACTAGCAAGGGTGAACGACCAGTTGTAGTCCGGTACCCGCTTGTACCAGTAGGTTGGCGACTCCACCACGCAGGACTCAGGCACGTTGCTGCGATAATGCTGCCTGACCTCAAGCGTGTAGCTCGCTTGGGCACCCGAAGGCGCGACAATCGACAACCCGTAGCTGCCGCTCGGGTCGGCCAGGGATTCCGGACAGCCCGACGGATCGCCTTCGAGAGGCGGTGTCCATGCGGGCGGATTGATGACCAGCGCCCCCGTGGAAGCGTAGCTCCATGCGCTGCCATCTGGCTGGCGGACCGAGGCAAGCTTGGTGCCGGCGTAAGCGTAAGTCCATGTACCGACGCTACTACTGGCCGTTACGATGTTGGCGCCGGAGTATTCCAGCGTAATCTGTCGACCGTCGTTTGCGGTGATGGCGGTGAGCTTGTCACCGCTATACGTGAAGTTGACCCAGTTCCCGAAGCGGTCCTCGACGCGCGTGGCCAGAAGGTAAATGACCTGCCGAGCAACGTTAGTGCCGTTGCCGCGCCTAAGGCTGGCGTGCGGCTTGCTGATACCCCAATCGAACTGGTAGCGCATGCCGTCTGGTGAGATGGCGATAAACCCTTGGCCCGGATAGCCATTGGCCGTTGCAGGCTTGCACTGGAAGCGCCAGAAATCTTTGGTGATCCACCCAACGGTGCCTGCAGGCCCAGCCGGCACCTTTTCGCTGGGATTGATCAGCAGGGTGCGGCTGCCTCTACCGGGCACGCTAACCTGATAGCCGTTCCAGTAGTCCTCTGGACCGGTGAAGCCGGCCAGCGCCGGCTCCTGTGGCAGGCTGCAGCGCTGATCGACAGTACCACCGGCCGGTCGCCATCCGCCGGCTGCGGCGGCAAAAACACCCGACATAAAGGGCACATCGACGTCCCATTCGCCAAAGCCAAGCAGGTGCTGGCCGTTTAGGCGGGATCGATCATCCACATTGAGTTTGCGTCGCAACTCTACCGGTAGCCCGCTGTTTCCCGGGATGCTGATGTCAACGTTCTCAAACGTGGTGCTGCCGTTGAACAGGCTGACCTGCTCGCCAAACAGTGTGTCGGCGGACAGTACGCCCAGGTCTTTTGCACCGTTGATTCGCTCGATGGAGCGCTCGTGCAGGCCGTAGGAGCCGGGTGTTTGTGCGTGGGCAAATCCGAAAGACAAAGCGAGGCCGAGCCCGGCCAAATACCGCGCGACGTGCTGCATCCAGTTTTCCCCTGAGCCATTCCCTGCCGCCCCAGTTGCTGGGGCAGCTAGCGAGGAGCGTTGTAGCAACGAAAATGAATCGTTGTCAAACGACCCGGTGCAAGCGGCGCCGGGTCCGCGCTTCAGCCACCCATGGGGTGGCTCTACCGGATCGACGTGCCTGTCCGGTCACACGGTGCCGCGTCACGCCGCTTCGCGGACCCGCAGCGCGCGGCGTGCACGTACCGCTTCGGCCAGGCTTTCGAGCACCGCCAGCGAGCTGTCCCAGCCGATGCAGCCATCGGTGATGCTCTGGCCGTAGGTCAGCGGCTGCCCTTCGACCAGGTCCTGGCGGCCGGCGACCAGATGACTTTCCACCATCACGCCCACGATGCGCTCTTCGCCGTTGGCCAGCTGTGCGTTGATGTCGGCGATGACCTTGGGCTGGTTTTCCGGGTTCTTGCTGCTGTTGGCGTGGCTGGCATCGATCATGATGCGCGCCGCCAGGTGCGATTTGGCCAGGGTCTGGCTGGTCGCTTCCACGTGCGTGGCATCGTAGTTGGGCGTCTTGCCGCCGCGCAGGATGACGTGGCAATCCGGGTTGCCGGCGGTGGCCACGATGGCGGTGCCGCCCTCCTTGGTGACCGACAGGAAGTGGTGCGGATTGGAGGCCGCGCCGATCGCATCGGCGGCGATCTTGATGTTGCCGTCGGTGCCGTTCTTGAAGCCGACCGGGCACGACAGGCCCGAGGCCAGCTCGCGGTGCACCTGGCTTTCGGTGGTGCGCGCACCGATGGCGCCCCAGGCGACAAGATCGGCGATGTACTGCGGGGAGATCACGTCGAGGAACTCCACACCGGCCGGCAGGCCGAGCTTGTTGATGTCGCGCAACACGCCGCGCGCCACGCGCAGACCCTTGTTGATATTGAAGCTGCCGTCCAGGTCCGGGTCGTTGATCAGCCCCTTCCAGCCCACGGTGGTGCGCGGCTTTTCGAAGTACACGCGCATGACGATTTCCAGTTCGTCGGCGTAGGCATCGCGCAGTGGCTTGAGGCGCTGGGCGTACTCGATGGCGGCGACCGGGTCATGGATCGAGCACGGCCCGATCACCACGGCCAGGCGGTCGTCGCGGCCGTGCAGGATCTCGTGCAGGGCCGCGCGCGAGGCGCTGACCGTGGCCGAGGCTTCATCGTCGCAGGGCAGCATCGCCAGCAACTGGGCCGGCGGGGTCAACGGTTCGATCTTGCGGATGCGCAGGTCATCGGTGTGCGGGGGCATTGGGGGAAACTCCTTGGAAGTGGGGGTCCCCAGCGCGGCGGCAACAAAAAAGCCGCCAGGTGCGCTGGCGGCTTTCGGGAATGCGTCTGAAGGTTTCTTCAGGGTGAGCGCATGCCTTCCTCCGCCGGTGGCTTCGGAAAGTAATACCAAAAGTACGAATTGGCGGGGCGTGCGTTCATTGGGGAGTATTGATAGCACAGCTTTTGTGCGACGCAAAATGTTTCATTCGCAACTGGCCGGCAATGTTCAGCCGCTGCCCGGACTGCGTTATGCCTTGGGCAACGCGGCCAGCTCGGCCAGATGCTGCTGCAAACCACCCGCGCTGCCGGCGACATGCGTGGTGGTGAAATAGGTGTGCCAGCCCGTGGCATCGATCGCGGCGAGCAACGCATCGGCGTCCTGGCGTTCGTTGCATTGCCATACCGCGTAGAACTGCTCGGCACGGGTATGCGGCACGTCCTGGTCGATGGGCCCCATCGCCAACGGTTTGATCCTGGCCGGATCCACGTGCTGCATGCCTGCGCCGATGCGGGCGAAGAAGGCCGCCCGCGAGAGTGCGTCCAGCGCAGTCCACGCCGGGGTCGCGGTGTAGAGCTCGATCAACATGTAAGACATGGCATTCCCTGGGGTCAGAGCGAGCGCAGCGCGCGCTTGCGAATGTAGGTATTGGCAACGTGATCGGCATGCCGCAGCTGCCAGCCATCGCACAGCGCGCGCACCCAGTCCGGCTGGCTCTTGCCGGCATCGTTGAGCCAGTTGCCCACCGAGTCCTGCACGTAGCGCGATGGGTCGCAGCACAGGGCATCGAGCAGCGCCGCCGCGTGCTGTGGTTCCTGCTTGAGCAGCGCGATATGCGCTGCCCACACCCCGCGCGGGCGCAACGCTTCACACGCGAAGCGGCGCACGTTGGGCGAAGGATCGGCGGTCCACGGCTGCAGATGCGTCAGCACCCGCAGCGGCTCGGCGGCGATGTGCGGGCGTACGGCCAGCCACGCCCATTCGCGTACGCCGAAATGGGGATCGTCGGCCAGCGCGCGCATCGCGTCGAGTTTGTGTTCCAACGACAGGCGCGGGTCGCTGCCGATCAGGTAGCAGGCCCAGCCGCGCACGGTGTCGCTGGCATGCGTGGACCAGTGCGCCGCGTCGCCAAGCGCGTGCGCGCGCAGCAAGGTGGCCGCGCCCTGCATGCGCAGGGTGATGCCGCTGCTGGCGGCCTTGCGCATGTTGGCCACGGCGGCCGCTGGCAGCGATGGGGCGACGTTGCCCAGCAAGCGGGCGAAATCGACGGCGAGGATCTCGGCCAGGTGCGTGGCTTCGGCTTCGCCGCCATCGAGTCGGGCGCGGCGTTCGCGCGACAGCGCCTGTGGCTTCATTCGGCCCTCCCGGCATCGGTACGCGCCCAGATGCGGCATAGCATGCCGCTGAGCAGCGTACGTTCCTGCTCGCTGAGATCGGCGAACAGGGTACGGATCCACTGCGTGTGCCGGTCGAAGAGATCGAGCGCAAGGGCTTCCCCGGCGGCGGTGAGGCGCACGTGGACCCGGCGCTTGTCGGCCGGGTCCACATGGCGCTCCAGCAGCGCATCGCGCTCCAGCCCATCGAGCAGGCCGGTGACGGTGGCACGGGTAACCCCCGCACGCTCGGCCAGCTGATGCGGCGACAGTGCGTCGCCGGCGCCCTGCAGCAGGAACAGCAGTACGAAGCGGCCCTCGCTGAGACCCGAAGGCGCCAGCCGATGCGCGCAGTCCTGGTCGATCGCACTGGCCAGCGACAGCAGTTGGAAGCACTGCGTCAGGCCGTCGAGTTCGGGCTGGCCGCGACGCTTGAGCTCGGTCAGGAAAGCGTGGTGTTTGGGTTCGAGCACGATGCGCGGCGAATATGATTAGTCACCTAATCATATCGTCAACTGCGCGGACTGCAATCTCCATTGGCCCACGCGCCGCTGATTGGCGCTGGTGCGATCGCAATTCCCATCGCACACAAAAAAACCCCGCCTTTCGGCGGGGTTTTTGTCGTACTGCGGACGGTGAGTGCCAGCCAACGGTCGGCACCTACCGGACCGATGCGTGCCGGCGCAGGGCCGGCAGCGGCATCAGAAGTCCATGCCGCCCATGCCACCCATACCGCCCATGCCGCCGCCAGCAGCGCCAGCGCCGTCATCCTTCTTCGGGGCATCGGCCACCATGGCTTCGGTGGTGATCATCAGGCCAGCGATCGAGGCAGCGTTCTGCAGCGCCGAACGGGTCACCTTGGTCGGATCCAGGATGCCGAACTCCAGCATGTCGCCGAATTCGCCGGTCGCGGCGTTGTAGCCGAAGCTGCCGGTGCCTTCCTTGACGCGGTTGACGATGACCGACGGCTCTTCACCGGCGTTGGCCACGATTTCGCGCAGCGGGGCTTCCATCGCGCGCAGGGCGATCTGGATGCCGTGGTTCTGGTCTTCGTTGGCACCCTTCAGGCCGCTCAGCGCGGTAACGGCACGGACAAGCGCAACGCCGCCGCCCGGGACCACGCCTTCTTCAACGGCTGCACGGGTAGCGTGCAGGGCGTCGTCGACGCGATCCTTCTTTTCCTTCATTTCGATTTCGGTCGAGGCGCCGACCTTGATCACGGCAACGCCGCCGGCCAGCTTGGCCACGCGTTCCTGCAGCTTTTCGCGGTCGTAATCGGACGAGGTGTCTTCGATCTGGGTCTTGATCTGGGTGACACGCGATTCGATGTTGGCCTTCTCGCCGGCGCCATCGATGATCGTGGTGTTTTCCTTGGAGACCTGCACCTTCTTGGCGCGGCCCAGGTCCTTGATCGTCGCCTTTTCCAGCGACAGACCGATTTCCTCGGAGATCACGGTGCCGCCGGTCAGCACGGCCATGTCTTCCAGCATCGCCTTGCGGCGGTCGCCGAAGCCCGGTGCCTTGACGGCCACGACCTTGACGATGCCACGGATGGTGTTGACCACCAGGGTCGCCAGCGCTTCGCCTTCGATGTCTTCGGCGATGATCAGCAGCGGCTTGCCGGACTTGGCCACGCCTTCCAGCACGGGCAGCAGGTCGCGCACGTTGGAGATCTTCTTGTCGTGCAGCAGCACGTACGGATCGTCCAGGTCAGCGGTCTGCGACTGCTGGTTGTTGATGAAGTACGGGGACAGGTAGCCGCGGTCGAACTGCATGCCTTCGACGACGTCCAGCTCGTTTTCCAGGCCCGAGCCTTCTTCAACGGTGATCACGCCTTCCTTGGTCACGCGGCGCATCGCTTCGGCGATGATGTTGCCGATCGATTCGTCGGAGTTGGCCGAGATCGTACCGACCTGGGCGATCGCCTTGTCGTCGGTGGTCGGCTTGGAGATGTTCTTCAGCTCGGCAACGGCGGCGATGACGGCCTTGTCGATGCCACGCTTGAGGTCCATCGGGTTCATGCCGGCAGCAACGGCCTTGGCGCCTTCGCGGATCAGGGCCTGGGCCAGCACGGTGGCGGTGGTGGTGCCGTCGCCGGCGTCGTCGTTGGTGCGGGAAGCAACTTCCTTCACCATCTGCGCGCCCATGTTCTCGAACTTGTCAGCCAGTTCGATTTCCTTGGCGACAGACACGCCGTCCTTGGTGATGGTCGGGGCGCCGAAGCTCTTTTCGAGCACGACGTTGCGGCCCTTCGGGCCCAGGGTAGCCTTGACGGCATTGGCGAGCACGTTGACGCCGCGCACCATGCGCGAACGGGCATCTTCACCGAAACGAATATCTTTGGCAGCCATTGCGATTACCTTTTATGTGGCGCCGGGCCAGGCCCGGCTGCTTGAATGGGGGAGATTGCGGAAGCGCCGGCACGGGCCGGCGGCATCACTCAGCCGAGGATGGCGAGGATGTCGTCTTCGCGCAGGACCTTGTATTCGACGCCTTCGGACTTGTAGCTGCTGCCGGCGTACTGGCCGTAGATGACCTTGTCACCGACCTTCAGCGACGGCGCGCGGACGCTGCCGTTGTCCAGGGGCTTGCCCGGGCCGACGGCCACGACTTCACCCTTGGTCGACTTTTCCTTGGCGGAATCCGGAATCACGATGCCGCCGGACGAGATTTCGTCGGCTTCGATCGGCTTGACTACGACGCGGTCATGAAGCGGCTTGATGCTCATGTGAGACCCTTTTAAGTTGTTGATTGGTCTAGGAAAGTCTGGCGATGTTAGCAGTCACCCAGGGCGACTGCCAACCACGCTCACGAAAAAACCCGGCAGTGCGGGTACGGAGCAGAGATGGTGCTGGGCGCGCGCCTTTCAAGGGGGAGGGTCGAAATTTTTCCGGGGTGCGTTTGGTTGAAGGGCAAAGGCAAAGGCAAAGGCAAACGCAAAGGCAAAGCATCCTGGCTCCGTTCGGGATTGCCGCGAGCGTGAGGGCCCCGTAGCGGCCGGTAGGCCCCTGGCGCAAATGTCCCCCGGCCTGCGGCCTCCTCCTTTATTTTGCCCAGGAGCCTACCGGCCGCTACGGGGCTCGGCTGCGGAAAGAAGGCAGAAGCCAAGCGTGTCGGTGGGTCGGGCGCTGGGCCCCGATGCCCTTGGAGGCGAAATAAAGGAGGAGGCCGCCCTGCGGCCGGGGGCGTCGCCGGAAAGGGCATCGGGGCCCAGCGCCCGACCCACCGACTCCCGCTTGAGGCGAAATAAAGCACGAAGGGCGGCCGCAGCCCGACGCCGGGGGCGTCGGAAAGGGCAAGGGGGCCCAGTGCCCGATCCACCGACCGCCGCGCCTGGAAGAATTCAATGCGTGCTTCTGAGGGCGCCGCACAAGGGCGAAGAACCTTTTTTCAGGCGATCGACCGGCCAAGCGCATGGGCCGTGTCCAGGTGGGGTGCCGGGTCGGTGGTGTCCACCTCCAGCAGCAGCGTGGAGGACGCCACCGGCGCGCCGCAGTAGTCGAAGATGCCGGTGTCGATCTGGGTTTTCATCGCGCCGGTATAGCCGCGCTTGGTCCAGGTGCGCTCGTCCGCGCCGCCCAGGCCGACCAGGTGCACCTTCAGATGGCCGAGCTTCTTGACCACCCGGCCGTCGGCGTCGTCGTAGGCCCAACCATTGGAGAAGACCCGGTCGATCCAGCCCTTGAGCTGCGCAGGCATGGCCCACCAGTAGACCGGGAAGACCAGCACCAGTGCGTCGGCGCGGTCCAGGCGGGCCTGTTCGGCCAGGACATCCTGTGGAAACGGCTGCAGGCGATGGTGGCCGTCCAGGTCGGCCTGGGTGAAGCGGGGGTCGAATCCTTCGGCGCTCAGGTCGGCCCGTTCGACAGTGGCGTCGGGGTTGGCCGCGGTGATGCCGCTGGCGATACGGGCGGCAACGGCGTGGGTCAGTGAATTGGGGTTGGGGTGTGAGGTGACAATCAGGGTGTGCATGGGGCAGTCCGGCGAGGCGGGGAGAGGTGTATACTTTTAGTAAGTTACGACTCGTAAGTTACGATTGGTATATAGCCGTGTCAAGTACCGCTCCCGATCCGTCCGTGGACACCCCGCGTCGCAGGCTGACCCGCGCCGACCGGCACGCCCAGCTGCTGGCCGAAGCCTGGCGGCTGGTGCGCGAAGAGGGTACCGAGGCGCTGACGCTGGGGCGGCTGGCCGAGCAGGCCGGGGTGACCAAGCCGGTGGTCTACGACCACTTCGGCACCCGGGCCGGGCTGCTGGCCGCGCTCTACCGGGATTTCGACCAGCGCCAGGGGGCGGTGATGGACGCCGCGTTGGCGGGCAGCGGGCCAACCCTGCACGACAAGGCGCAGGTGATCGCGCAGTCCTACGTGGCCTGTGTGCAGACCCAGGGCCGCGAGATTCCAGGCGTGATCGCCGCGCTGGCCGGTTCGCCGGAGCTGGCCCGGATCAAGCGCGAGTACGAGGCGCTCTTCATCGCGCAATGCCGCGACCTGCTCGCGCCTTTCGCGCGCGGTGGCGTGCTGCCGTCGGCCGGCTTGTGGGGCATGCTCGGTGCGGCGGAAGGATTGTCGCTTGCTGCGGTCACTGGCGACATCACGCCGCTTCAGGCACAGCAGGAGTTGGCGGCGACGATCATGGCGATGGTGGAGCGCGCGTGATGGACACTGCAGCGGGCCGACATTGCCCGCGCCTGTCCGCGTCATGACCAATGCATCTTTGCTTATTGCCTGGATGCGCTGAAAGCGCGCGAAAAGGCCCTGTTTTCGGTAATGAATGAGACAGCGTCGTGGCAACGGCGTGGTTTGTCATGAATTGTTTAACCACATGTCGATGGCGTCTACGCATCTGCGCCCCGCACGCACGCGACGGTAACCTCGGCCCGACTACGGTGCATCCACCGGCATCATTTCGTTGCCGAACACCGGAGATGCACAGATGGGTACCAACCAGAACCCGCAGCAGAACCAGCAGAATCCGCAGGAACAGAAGAACAACCAGCCGGGCCAGCAGGGCCAGCAGCAGCAGCGCGATCCGCAGCGTCAGGGCCAGCAGCAACAGCAGGACCAGGACCAGAAGCGCGAGCGCAATGCCCAGCAGGGCAGCCAGGACGAAGAAGAATAAGTCGTCCGCGGTTCCCGCATTCGGCGAAGGCCCGGCCTCTGGTCGGGCCTTCGCATGTGTGGGGGTATGAAGGTTGCTCGCGTATCATGCACGGCCATTCCGCATCGACGGTGTCGGTGCCTCTGCACAGGATTGTCTGCATGTCTGTCGTCTTCCCGCGTTGCACGCTGCTGGCGCTTGCCCTTCTCGGTGCCGCTGCTGCAAGTGCGGCGCCTGCCGGTCGCGCGGCCATCGAACCGCTGCTCGAACAGAGCCCGGATGTGGCCTTCAGTCAAGGTGTGCAGGAGGGAAAGGCGCAGTTCCGTGGCCGCCTGCAGCAGTTCGCCAACGGCGATACGCTGCTGCGCGTGGGTGAGGGCGACGGCGAACCGGTGATGCTGATCGTGTGCTCGCAATCGGGTTGGATCAATCCGGTCGGCGAGACCGGCAGCGCCACGCCGTTGAGCGCCGAGCAGCTCAAGGCGGTGCGGATGATGCAGTACATGGGCACGCTCACCGGCGTGGCGATGGTGCAGGGTGTGGTGGGCGCCGAATGGGCGCTGCCGGCGTCTGCCGAACCGGTGTCCTCGACCGGTAGCCACGCATGGGCGTATGGCCGCGAACAGTTCGACATCACTGCCCGTCGGGTCGCGGGGCAGGGGCTGCAGCTGCGCACGGTCAAGACGTCCAACGGTGCGAACACACACACCTCCGACCCGGACGCCAGCTTCAGCACCGATGACGATCGCGCGGCGCGCCTGGCCGAGCTTGAACCGGTGGGCACCTGGCGCGAGCTGGTGATCGCCGACGGTGAGCGCCCGCCCGCGTTGCCGGCGGACATGTCGCTGAAGGGATGGCTGTCCAGCGGGGCTCAGGGAACGGTTGCGACGGTCGGCGAAGCGCGCCGCAACTGCAGCAAGGATTGACGCGCGCCTGTGCTGGGGCAGTCCTGGCGCGTGATCTATGTGATAAGCATTCGCATTTAGGTTAGACTGCGTCGTCCCCTTGTGAAGCGGGTTGTGCGGCTCCGCGCCGCTGCCCCCGAGTGCCCATGACGTTGTCCTTCGCGGCCCGCCGCCGATCGCCCGCCCTGCTGCCCCTGGCCGGTCTGATGCTCAGCCTGGCCTGCGCGATGCCGAGCGCGTCGGCGCAGCAGCGCAATCCGCAGCAGCGGGTCGGCGAGACGGTCTTCGTGCAGAAGGCCGAGAGCTACCGCTTCGAGCGATTCACCCTGGACAGTCCGGATGGACAGCGCCGCTGGCAGGTCAACGTCGGCATTCCCGTGCGCAGCGGCAAGGTGCCGGCGCCGGTGCTGTACATGCTCGACGGCAACGCGGCGGCGATGGTGATGGACCAGCCGCTGCTTGCCGAACTGGCGGCCAAGGCCGCGCCGGTGCTGGTGTTCATCGGCTACGACAATGACCTGCGCATCGATTCGCCGGCGCGCACCACCGATTACACCGCGTGGATCGACCGCGCCGACGATGAGGGGGGCAAGCCGACGGTGGTCGGTGGGGGTGCGTTCGCCTTCCAGGATCTGATCGAACGGCGGATCAAGCCGGAGGTGGAGAAGCGCGCCAGCATCGATCGGCAGCAGCAGGCGCTGTGGGGCCATTCGCTGGGGGGGCTGTTCGTGCTGAGCAGCCTGTACACACGGCCTGCCGCGTTCCAGTACTACCTCTCGGCGAGCCCGTCGCTGTGGTGGAACCAGGGCGCGCCGCTGGGCGACATGGAGCAGCAGTTCCTGGAGAACCAGCACGGCCAGCCTGCGAAGGTGTGGGTGATGCTGGGCGGTGCCGAGCGCAACGGTGACCGCGGCAACCGCGACATGGGCAACCCGCGCGTGGTCGCGCATCTGCGCCGCATCGGCGGGGCCACGCCGGATGCGGCGATGCAGTTGTCGCAGCGCCTGGCCAGGGTGCCCGGGCTGGACGTGCACTACCGCGAATTCGATGGGCTGGGCCACGGCCCGATGCTGTCCGCGTCGCTGCAGGCGACATTGAGCGTGTTGTATGGCGTGGGCGACCGCAGCCTGACCGCTGCTGCTGCGCAGCCCTGATCGTTTCTCGACATTCCGCACGCCGCGCGCGTGCAACCCGCTACCCAGGCTTCCCGTGCTACCTCGCACCGGCCCAGGCAACCGATGATCCACCGCGCATCGCGCGGTACCCGTGCAAGGAGCCTGTCATGTCGTTCCGTTCTTCTTTCCGTCTCACCACCCTGGCCGCCGGCCTGCTGCTGGCCGTAGCAGGCCATGCGCAGCCGGTGTTCGACCAGCCCGCCAGCGTGTTCAAGGGCAGCGTCGTCTCGCGGGGTGAGAATGTCGTCCCCGGCAGCACGGCCGAGGTGATCGGCCGCGGCTTCGTGCCGGGCCAGCACGTCAGCCTGGTGCGCGGTGAAACCGTGCTCAACGGCCAGCCGTTGACCGTCGATGCGGACGGCAACTTCAAGACCCAGCTGCAGATTCCGGCCGATGCGGTGCCGGGCACGCATCCGGTAGTGGTGCGCGCCAGCCAGCCGGCGGCGGCGACGGTGCTCAACCTGCGTGTGTCGCCGCAGCTGCCGCTGTCCGGGCAGGCGCGTTTTGCCACCCAGTCCAACAAACTCGTGCAGGGCCTGTATCAGTCGGCTTACAGCCCCAAGAGCAACGCGGTGTTTGTCACGTCGGCGGTGGGCCGCCCGCCGGTGACCCAGTCGCAGCTGCTCAAGGTCGACCCGAAGACGCTCAAGGTCATCAAGGCGATCACCCCGGCGCCGGTGCCCGACGCCAAGGGCGGCAGCGTGTTTGCGGTGTACGGCGTGGGCGTGGACGATGCCAACGGCAATGTGTGGGTGAGCAACACCCGCCAGGACACCCTGGCGGTGTATCGCCAGTCGGATCTCTCGCTGGTGCACCAGTTCCCGGTCGGCACCGTGCCGCACGCGCGCGACGTGGTGGTGGATGCCAGACACGGCAAGGTGTTTGCCTCGGCCACGGGTGAGGACCATCTGTCGGTGTTCGACGCGAAGACGCTCAAGCCGCTCGAACCGATCGCGTTGGCCTCGGGCGTGGACGACGAGAAATTCGTCCCGATGAGCCTGGTGCTGGATGAAGCCGGGGGCAAGCTGTTCACGGTCAGCATCGGCACCCCGGAAGCGGCGGTGATCGACGTGGCCAGTGGCAAGATCGACAAGGTCATCGACCTCGGCAATTCGATCAGTGCCTCGGGCGTGGCCCATGACGCGGAGCAGAACCGGCTGTATGTGGCCTCGCAGGGCACCGACAACCTGTTGATCGTCGATGTCGCCAGCGGCAAGGTGCTGCACGATGTGCCCGTCGGCGCCGGCGCGCTCAACGTCGCCTTCGATCCCAAGGCCGGCCTGGCCTACGTCACCAGCCGCGGCGCCGGCACCGTCACCGTGGTTGATCGCGGTGGCAAGGTGGTCGGCAATCTGGACGGCGGCACCTTCCCCAACCACGTGCGTGCCGACGGCAAGGGCAACGTGTTCGCAGTGAACAAGTCGCGCGGTGCCGACGACGCCAAGGGCGACCGCATCACCCGCATCGCGCTGCGCCAGCCGTAATCCACCGGGCAGGGCGGCCGCCGGTCGTCCTGCCGAAGGAGCAATGAATGAAATCAAGGGTATCCCTGCGGCTGTTGCCGCTCGCGATGACGGTCGCCCTGGCCGCGTGCAGTGGCCCGGCTACGCCGCCGGCCGGTGAGGCCGGCGCGCCGACGGCAGCGGCCAACGCCGCATCGCCTTCTACCGACCTGTTGCCTGCCGGGTGGGCGCGTGTGGACGGCGGCGCACTGCCGAGCCTGATCGGGCAGACCGCTGTGTTGCCTGCGACGGTGCGCTCCGATGACGGCGCCGACGTCGAGGTGGACGACACCGGCCGCATCATCGTCGGCGGCGATGACGTGATCGCGGTGATCGATGCGTTGGGGCTGGGCAAACAGGTGTTCGCCGCGCCCAGGAACACCACGACCGATTCCGGTCGCGCCGCGCCGCATCAGTTCCTGTTCAACCGCACCACGGGCGTGGAAGGGGTGTTGAGCCTGCACGGCTCGCTGTTCCTGGGCAACAGCCTGCGGCGGCATACCGAACTGGCGCAGAAACTGCGCGCGGTGGGCGAGCCGGCGGTGGTGGTCGATGACCTGCAGCCGGCCCCGGACAAGGTGCGCAAGATCGCCGCCGCCCTCGGCCTTGCCGCTGCCGGCCAACAGCTGGGCGCGCAGGTGCAGCAGCAACTGGATGAAGCCGCCGCCATCGGCAAGGGCATCGGCCGTGCGCCGCGCGTGATCCATGTGTCGGCGACCGGCGCCGGTGGTGCCCCGACCGTGGCCGGCGCGGACAGTGCGTCGGCCAAGCTGATCGCCCTCGCGGGTGGCCTGAACATCGGTACCGAGGCGGGCGTGGCCAACTATTCGGCGCTGAGCAACGAGGGCGTGGTGGCGGCGGCACCGGAGGTGATCCTGGTGACCGAGCACGATCTGGCCTTGTTCGGTGGTGCCGAGGGGCTATGGAAAGCCTATCCCACCCTGAAGCAGACCCCGGCCGGCCAGGCCAACCGGGTCTGGGTGATGCCGGACGTGCAGCTCAAATACGCCAGCGTCGGTTCCGGCGTGGGTGCGTTGGCGTTGGCGAAGGCGTTGGCGGCGCTGCCGCCGGCATGAGTCCGGCCGATCGCCGCCGTCGCCGCGGTCGCGGCATGCTGCTGCTGGCTGCCGGCGTGCTGCTGCTTGCGGTGCTGGCCTCGTTCGCGGTGGGGCCGTTGCGGTTGCCGCCACTGGAGGTACTGCAGGCGATCGGGGTGAAGCTGGGGCTGGTGGAGCCGCATGCGGTCAGTGGCCGTGATATGGCCGTGGTCTGGCAGCTGCGCATTCCGCGCGCCCTGCTGGGGGCGATGGTGGGCGCGGCACTGGCGATGGCCGGCGCCAGCCTGCAGGGCTTGTTCGGCAATCCTCTGGCCGACCCGGGCATCGTGGGCGTCAGTCAGGGGGCGGCGCTTGGTGCGGTGGCGGCGATCGTGCTGGGGGCGGCCGGTGCCGCCGGCTGGATCGTGCCGGTGGCGGCCTTCGCCGGTGCGACGTTGGCGATCAGCCTGACCTACGCGTTGGCCCGGCCCGGCAAGGGCAGCGGCAATGCCACGTTGCTGCTGGTGGGCATCGCGATGGCGGCGTTCTGCTCGGCGGTGATCGGTTTTCTGACCTACATCGCCAGCGAGAGCGAACTGCAGTCGCTGGTGTTCTGGCAGATGGGTTCGCTGGCACGCGCGAGCTGGTCGGATGTGATCGCGGTGGCGCCGCTGTTCGCGATCGGGGTGTTCGCGTTGCGCCGGCTGGCCACGCCGCTGGACATGCTGGCGCTGGGGGAGCGCCAGGCGCAGCACCTGGGTCTGGACGTGGCGCGCACGCGGCGGCGGTTGGTCGCCTTCAGTGCGCTGCTGGTCGGTGCGGCGGTGGCGTTCGCCGGTTCGGTGAGCTTTGTCGGGTTGGTGGTACCGCACGTGGCGCGCATGCTGGTCGGGCCGGGGCATCGCTGGTTGCTGCCGGTGTCGGGCGTGCTGGGGGCGGTGCTTATCGTGATTGCCGATACCGCCGCGCGCACGCTGGATCCGCCTGCGGAAATTCCGCTGGGCCTGTTCTCGGCGGCGCTGGGCGCGCCGTTCTTCCTGTGGCTGGTGCTGCAGCAGCGCCGCAAGGACGCGCCATGAGCGTGTTGCTGCACATGCGCGGGGTGGTCGTGCGCCGCCAGCAGCGCGAAATCCTGCACGGCATCGCGCTGGATTTCGTGCCTGGCACGGTGACCGCGCTGGTCGGTCCGAACGGGGCGGGCAAGTCGACCCTGCTGGCGGTGGCGGCCGGCGACCTGCATGCCGACGAAGGGCAGGTAATGCTGCAGGGAAGGCCGTTGGCCGACTACCGCGCCGGCCCGCTGGCGCGCGAGCGCGCGGTGATGCCGCAGGAACACGGCGTGCGGTTTGCCTTCAGCGTGGAAGAGGTGGTCGCCATGGGGCGGTTGCCGCACCCGCCCGATCCTGCGCTGGATGAGGTGCAGGTGGAGCGCGCGATCGATGCGGCCGAGCTGCAAGCGCTGCGCCAGCGCGAGGTGCAGCAGTTGTCCGGCGGCGAATCGGCGCGGACCACCTTCGCACGCGTGCTTGCGCAACACACGCCGCTGCTGTTGCTGGACGAACCGACCGCCGCGCTGGACCTGCGCCACCAGGAACGCACGCTGCGCAGCGTGCGCGCCCTGGCCGACGCCGGTGCGTGCGTGATCGTGGTGTTGCACGACTTGAATCTGGCGGCCGGACATGCCGATCGCATCGTGCTGCTGGAGCAGGGCAGGGTAGCGGCCGATGGCACGCCGGCGCAGGTGTTGACCGAAGCCAACCTCGGCCGCGTCTACCAGCAGCCGGTAATCGTGCTGCAGCACCCGCAGCGCGGCGTGCCGCTGGTGGTGGTCGCCGACCCTACGTAGAGCCGACCGTTGGTCGGCTGCGCCGCATTCGCGATCAGCGCCATCGTAGAGCCGACCGTTGGTCGGCTTCTCAGGACGCCGAACCCATCGCCGGGCGGTGCTGGCCGTTGGCCGGCTTCTCGCACTGCCATGGGTTCATGAGGAGCCGGCCAGCGGCCGGCACTACCCCCCCCCGGAGGTATTTTCGCGCCGGCGTTGGCCCGCGCGGCCGCTGGCGCCCGAAGCTGATTACCAGCCGAACGTCGCCGTGGCCATGACCGTGCGGCCGCTGCCGTAGTAGCACGACGACACGCCGGTGCAGGTGGACACAAAACGCTTGTCGGCCAGGTTGCTGGCGTTGAGCGCGAGCTGCACCTCGGTGCTGCCGATGCGGCCCAGGTCGTAGCGCAGCGCAGCGTCGAACAGGGTGTAGGACGGGATGCGATACAGGTTGGCGCTGTCGCCGTAGCTGACGCCGTTGTAGCGCGCGCCTGCGGCCACGCTCAGTCCGCGCAATGCCCCGCCCTGGAAGGTGTAGTCGGCCCAGAACGACGCGCTGTAGTCGGGCACCATCGCCAGTTCCCGGCCGTTGTAGGCGGCCGAACGGGTCATCTCCGAGTCCATGCGCGAGGCCGCACCGATCAGGCTGAAGCCTTCGATCGGGGTGATCCGGCCTTCCAGTTCGATACCGCGCACCCGCCCTTCGTCGCCCTGGATCGAGCAGGTGGCGGTGCCGGTGGCGCCGCAGTTGCGGTGGCTGGCCACCGGATCGTCGACGATCATGTTCTGCTGGCGCAGGTCGTACACCGCCAGGGTCACCAGGCCATCCACCGAGGCCGGCTGATACTTCAAACCCGCTTCCCACTGCGATCCGGTGACCGGCTCGAATGCGGTGTGGGTGAAGCTGTCCAGCGGCGACTTGGTCGAGGGCTGGAAGGATTCGGCATAGCTCACATACGGGGTGAGGCCGTTGTCGAACACATACAGCAGGCCGGCGCGGCCGGTGAAGGCCTCGCTTTTGATCACGCTGTGGCCGCCCGGGGTGGAGATGCCGGTGGCAATGTTGCGGTTGGCGCTGGTGCTGTCGTCCTTGGTCCAGTCATAGCGGCCGCCGAGGGTGAGGCGCCAGTTGGCCAGTGCGATCTGATCCTGCAGGTAGACGCCGCTCTGGCGGTTGACCCCGGCGGTCGGCGTTTCGGTGCTGACCGTGGGCACGTAGCGGGCATACACCGGGTTGAAGATGTCGATCGGGCGCGGGCTGCTCATCGCGCTGCGCACGCCGTCCCAGTCGGCGCGTTGCCAGTCCCAGCCCAGCAGCACGGTATGGTCGGCCGCGCCGGTGGCGAAGCGCGCCTGCAGGCGGGTGTCGACGGTGTCGCCATCCGAATTGCCGGTGCCCATCACGCCGCGTCGGTTCTGGGTGCGGCCATCGGCATTGAGCGCGCCGAAGGTGACCACGCCGCGGTACAGCGAATCCACGTGGGTGCGGCGCGCGCTCTGGGTAAGCGTGAGGTGGTCGTTGAACGCGTGTTCGAACATCCAGCCGGCCGTCCACAACGTACGGTCGAAGGTGTTCCAGCCGGGCTCGCCGATGAAGGTGCTGTTCTTCATGTAGCCGTAGCGGGTCGGGTTGAGCGTGCCGGCCGCGGGCAGGAACTGGTACGTGGAGCCGCCATCATCCTTCTGGTACATGCCCAGCAGGGTCACGCGGGTGCGCTTGGCGACCTGCCAGGTGTAGCTGGGCGCAAGGAACCAGTGCTTCTGTTCGGTGTGCTGGATCTGGGTATCGCCATCGCGGTACAGGCCGACCAGCCGGAACAGGTGATCGTTGCCTGCGGTGCCGGCGCCGACATCGAAGGCGGCGCTGTACTGGCCATTGGCATCCAGCCCCAGGCGCAGCTGTTGCTGCTGATCCGGCGTGGGGGTCTTGCTGACCTGGTTGACCATGCCACCCGGGGCGACCTGGCCGTACATCACCGCCGAGGGGCCCTTGAGCACTTCCACGCGCTCCAGGTTCCAGCTGTCGAACATGCTCCGGTTCCACTGGCTGCCCTGCGGCGCGCGCAGGCCATCCAGCGTCACGTTGTTGGCCCAGCTGCCGGCATCGAAGCCGCGGATGCGGAAGTCGTCCACCCGGTTGTCGATGCCGCTGCTTTCCAGGCTGACGCCGGCCACGTAGCGCATCGCATCGTTGAGCGACCGCACCCCGCGCGCGTCCAGTTCGGCGCGCTCGATCACCGACACCGACTGCGGCGTCTCGGCGATGCTGGTGCTGGTCTTGGTCGCGCCGCTGGCGCTGTTCGCGGCGCGGTAGGCATTGACCCGAACGGCGTCCAGGTCGGTGGCGGTCTGCGCGTGGGCAGGGAGTGCGCCGGCCATGGCCAGGACGCAGGCGAAGGCGAGCAGGTCGGGTCGCAACCGGCGGGAGGTTTCAGCGAAGACGGGCATGGCAGGGGCTCTGGGACACGGAAGGGGCGCAGGCGCTGGCCTTTCGCGCGCGGCCTGCAGCCGCCACCAGCGTCGTTGCGTCGCCGGGGCGACGTTGCCCGCTGCATTCTAGGCATTTTCACAACATATGCAATTGCGACACATTCGCATATACGAGACTGCGATGCGTGTTTATTGGTTTGCCAGATGGATCAGGGGGTAGGGCGGTCACCTCATCGTTCCACTCATGAGTGCAATAACCGCTTGCGCATCACGTGGCGAGGTCTAGAATGCGCCCATCACCCGAGTACCTCCGCCATGACCTCGATGCCGCTCCTGACGTTTTTTACCCAGACCCGCGAAAGCGCGGAACGGGCGCGTCTGCCCTGCGGCTCATCAGGCGGCTGACCGGTTTCCGGTCACCCTGAAAGACCCCAGACAGAGCGCCCAACCGGGCGCTCTTTTCGTTTCAGCGCTTCATGAACCCTGCAAAGGAGAACGTGCCATGCACCAGATCGCCGAGCCCCAAACCTGGCCGCACGCCCGTTAGCCAACGGCGGCGTGCGGCTCCTCGATGTTGGCGACGAGAGCATTCACCATGAACACCACGACCCACACCCTTTCCCACTGGCGCAACCTGGGCATCATCGCCCACATCGACGCCGGCAAAACCACCCTCACCGAACGCCTGCTGTGGAAAACCGGCGAGATCCGCCGCGTCGGCGAAGTCCATGATGGCGCGGCGACCACCGATTTCTCGGCGATCGAGCGCGAGCGTGGCATCACCATCGGCGCTGCCGCCGTGCAGGCGCATTGGGCGCCGCGCGGTGGCGACGACCACCGGCTGACCCTGATCGACACGCCCGGACACATCGATTTCGCGATCGAAGTGGAGCGCTCCCTGCGCGTGCTCGATGGCGCGGTCGCGGTGTTCTCCGCGGTTGATGGCGTGCAGCCGCAGTCCGAGACGGTCTGGCACCAGGCCCGTCGTCACGGCGTGCCGCTGATCGCCTACGTCAACAAGATGGATCGCATCGGCGCCTCGTTCGACCGTGTGCTGGGCCAGCTGCAGGATAAGCTGCAGGCGCGTCCGTGGGCGATCGGCTGGCCGCTGGGCGACGAAAACCACTTCCACGGCTGGGTCGATTTCATCGCCCGGCAGATCGTGGAATGGGACGACGCCGGCAATCCGACCCGCAGCGACTGGAGCGCCGATGAGCAGGCGCAGTGGCAGCCGTATCGCCTGCGTCTGATCGAAGCGGTGGCCGACCATGATGATGTGCTGGCCGATACCTGGCTGGCCGGTGGCAGCGTGGATGACGCGCTGCTGCGCGACGCGCTGCGCCGGGCCACGTTGGCCGGTGCCGGTGTGCCGGTGCTGGCCGGTGCGGCGTTCAAGAGCAAGGGCATCGACACATTGCTGGATGCGATCGTCGATTTCCTGCCGTCGCCGCTGGACCGCCCGGCCGTGGTTGCGATGCGGGGTGAGAGCGAGGTGCTGTTGCCGCCGGACCCGAAGGGGCCGCTGGCGGCGCTGCTGTTCAAGATCACCCACCAGGCGCATGCGGCGCTGAGTTTCGTGCGCGTGTACTCGGGCACCTTGAAGGTGGGCGATCAGGTGGCCAGCTCGCAGCACGCACAGGGCCGGCGCATCAGCCGTCTGGTGCGGGTGCAGGCCGACCAGACCCACGACATCACCGAGGCGGTTGCCGGTGACATCGTGGCGGTGATCGGCTGGAAGGATGCGGTGAGCGGTGAAACGCTCAGCGCGCCGTCGGCGCCGCTGCTGCTGGATGCCATCCACGCGCAACACGCGGTATTGGCGTGGCGCCTGAACGCGGACAAGGCGTCCGACCTGCTCCGGATGAGCCAGGGCCTGTCGAGCCTGGCGCAGGAAGATCCCTCGTTCCGCGTCGCTACCGATGCGGTAACCGGGGAGACGCTGATCTGGGGCATGGGCGAGCTGCACCTGGAAGTGATGGTGGAGCGCCTGCGCAGCGAGTGGAACGTGCCGGTCAAGGTGGGCGCGCCTCGCGTGGCCTACCAGGAAGCGCCGGCGCGGGCAGTGCAGGGCGTGGAAGGGAGGGTGGTCAAGCAGACCGGTGGCCAGGGTCAGTTCGCCCGGGTGCTGATCGAGGTGACGCCCACCGGCGACGATGCGGTGCGCTTCATCGACCGCACGGTCGGCGGGGTGATTCCCAAGGCGTTCGTGGCGGCCGTGGAGAAGGGCGTGCGTGCGGCGCTGGAAGAAGGTCCACGCGGGCATCCGGTGGTCGGGATCGAGGTGACGCTGACCGACGGACAGACCCACGCCAAGGATTCCTCGGAGATGGCCTTCCACCGCGCCGGCAGCGAGGCGGTGAAGGCGGCGCTGGCCACGGCCGGCACGCGTCTGCTGGAGCCGGTGATGGAGGTGGCCATCCACGCCCCGTCGGCCCATGTCGGCGACGTGGTGGGCGATCTCAACCGTCGCAGCGGGCGGGTGGCGTCGATCGAAGACCACGGTGCACAGGTGGAGGTGCTGGGCTATGCGCCGCTGGCGCGGCTGGCCGGCTACACCACCTCGCTGCGCTCGCTGACCCAGGGACGCGCGTCGAGCGACATGCGCTTCAGTGGGTATGAGGAAGTGCAGGCGGCCTGAGCGATGGGTTGCCCCGTGCCGCTGCCGGCCGCGGAGCGGCTTGCGGGCAGGTGTCGCAGAGGTGGGTGAAGAGGGGCCGGGCAACCGGCCCCTTCTTTTTTGGGCGCTTCTGCCGAGGGAGCGGAACGTGCTGTTCGCAATGGCCAGGTAGGGCGCGCAGCGTTTGTCCGCGCGGGTTTTTTCCGCGCGCGCGTGGGGAAACTCGGGTTGTCGAAGGAGAGCGCCGCGGTTTTCGGCATTTACCTCACATGAACCAATCCGTGGGCGCCGGGCAGTTTCGTATTAGTTGTATTGGGTTGCGCAACGCGATCCGGAGAA
>NZ_DAMAGC010000016.1:47043-53934 GCF_031995405.1 Stenotrophomonas sp.
CCGGGGGCCGGGCGCAACACAAGGTCGCACCCACTTCCCGGTCGCCGCGCGATATCGCGCTACGGGCTCCCCCGCGCCCCACTCTGGAACCCACCTCGATGAATGTCATTACCCTGCGTGTCAATGCGCTGTGCCTTGCCGTCGGCACCGCCCTGTCCCCGTTGCCGGCGCTCGCTGCCGAGACCGTGATCATCCGTGACGCGGACGTGGACCTGATCCGGCCGCCGACCTATGGCCATGCCGAGGTATACGACAGCACGGTGACCAACCATGAGGTCCGGACCGATGCGGCGGTGAGCGTGGACCGTGGCAATCTGAGGATGGAGCGCACCCGGGTGCTCACCACCGGCGATGGCATGTCCGCGCTGTCGTACTACGGTGGCGAGTACTACAACAATGGCGTCACCTACGATGCCGTGATCGAAGGGTCCGATTTCAGCACCCGCGGCGATCGGGCCTTCGGCCTGCTGTTCAGCTCCACCACCTTCGACTCCAGTACCGGCATGCTGGACAAGGTCGGCCATGTCACCGTGCGCGGCAGCTCGGTCGCCACCGAGGGCAGCGGCGCGTCCGGGGTCGCGGTGGCCGGCGTCAACACGGTGGACCTGATCGATTCCCTCGTGACCACTACCGGCGGCAGCGCACATGGCGCGGCGATGATGGGCGGCACCCTGGCCCTGCAGAACTCCGCCGTGGAAACCCTTGGTGACGGCGCCCACGGCGTGCATGCACGGTCGATGCGCTGGAGCATCACCGGGCACCTGCCGTTCGTCTATCGCGCTGACCTTGCGCTGGTGGATGCCCACGTCGTGACCCAGGGTGTCGGCAGCGTCGGCATCCTGGCCGGCTACCAGGACAACGGGGTGCCGGAAGACATCGGGGCGAACCTGCGGCTGGACAATGCCAGCGTCCGGTCGGCGCAGAGTCACGCGGTGCAGTTCCTGCGCGGCAAGGAAAACACCCTCGACCTGGCCCGGGGCAGCATTCTCGACGGCGGCGATGCGGTGGTGTTCGCCGGTGAAGCCGACAGTGTCAACCAGGTCAATGCGGCGGCGTCGTGGCTGGTCGGTCGCGGTGCACACGCGCTGGTTGCCGACAACGGTGCCGATCTGCGGGTGCAGCTGGGCAACAGTGCGGTGCAGGTCGTGGCGGACCGAGGCCTGGCGCACGCGCGCCGCGACAGCCGCATCGACATCCGCGCCGTGGGCTCGCAGCTGCAGGGCAATGTACAGGTCGATGCCGACGCTGCGCTGGACATGCACCTGGAGGATAGCGCGTGGAACGCATGGGGCCAGTCTCAGCTGGACCAGCTGAGCCTGCGCAATGGCAGCACGTTGACGCTGGGTGCCGGGAGCGTCGGCGACCGCATGGTCGTGCGCGGGGATCTGAACATCGACGACAGTACGCTGGTGTTCGACAGCGCGCTGGGCGAGGACGGTTCGGCCAGCGATCACCTGTGGGTGCAGGGCGATACCGCCGGTCACGGCGCGATCGTGGTCAACAACGTGGGGGGGCGCGGTGGCCAGACCGTGGACGGTATCCAGCTGATCCAGGTCGATGGCGTGTCCGGTGCAGCGTTGACGCTCGCCGGCCGTGCCGTCGGTGGGCAGTACGAATATTTCCTGTTCAAGGGCAGCGACCGCGATCCGGCCGATGGCAACTGGTACCTGCGTTCGGCGTTGCAGCCGGAGGTGATGGATCCGTGCGAGGCGGACCCGCAGGCGGGGGAGTGCGGCGGTCCGCCGCCGCCGGAGCCCTGTGCCGTCAACTGGAACCGTGAGACGTGCACCGTGCCGACGCCGGAGCCGGAAGTGATCCCCGAGCCGGAAGTGATCCCCGAGCCGGAAACGCCCGGGACGCCGCGCCCGGTACTGCGCCCCGAGCCGGGCGCCTACCTTGCCAACCAGCGCTCGGCACTGCAGATGTTCACGCTCCAGGCGCAGGATCGGCAAGGGGCGCGAGGCGATGACGCGCGGGGCGCATGGGCGTTGGTGGCCAGCAGCCGGGCCCGTTACGGTGCGGTGGCCGATCAGCTGCGCGTACACGGGGACACCGCATCACTGGTGGTCGGCACCGACCTGCTGGCGTGGGGAGAGGACACCCGCGGCACGTTCGGCGTGCTGCTGGGCAGTGGGCGCGCAAGCAGCACCAGCACTTCGCAGCTCACCGGCTACCGCGCCAGCGGCAAGGTCGATGGCCAGGTCGCAGGCGTCTACGGACAGTGGCGGCAGCGTGCCGATGGCGTGCGCGGGCTGTACCTGGATGCCACCGTGCAGCACGCGCGCTTCCAGAACAGCGTGCAGGGAGACGCCCTGGACAAGGAGCGCTACGACAGCCGCAGCACCTCGGCCGCGCTGGAGGCCGGCTACGCGTTCACCCTGGTGGACAGCGCGGCCCGCGCCGTCTACGTGCAACCGCAGGTGCAGTTGCGCTATACCGCGTTCGACGCGGACGCGCACACCGAACGCAACGGCACCCTGATCGACGGTGCCGACGCCGACGGACTGAGCAGCCGTGTCGGGGTGCGGTTGTTTGGACACGCGAACACGACCGGCGCCCGCGTGCAGCCGTTCGTGGCGGTCAACTGGCACCGCGAAAGCGCCGACAACAGTTTGCGCTTCGATGGCGAGCGGGTGGCGGGTGGACGGCCACGCAATCGCGTCGAGGCAGCCGCCGGCGCACAGCTGCGACTGGGTTCGCGGTGGAGCGCATGGGGCGAGGCGGGTTGGCAGCGCGGCAGTGGCGGCTATCGCGAGGCGAACGCGTCGTTGGGGATGCGCGCCAGCTGGTGACGTCAGTGGTGATGCATGAGGAGTACAGCGAGGGCGCCATTGGCGCCTTCGCTGTTTTTCCGGGGTCGCTCTCCGTACGGCCTGTCACCGCGCCTTGAGGCCGTTTGCGTCGCAAAACGGGCCTGCGCTCGTCCGTCCCGGAGACCGGCGAAAGATCCCCTATCGTTTCACACTAGCATCACCATGCTTGCGCGCTAAATCCGTGAGCTAGCTCCCATTTGTTTATCTCCAGTGGAATCGAGTAGCGCTGGAAGCGGTCGGATGCCGCGAGCATAGATTTCGGAAATGTTGTATTCGCATTGCCGGACGACCTTTCTATGATTCTTTCTCCTATCGGCCGCACGGTTCGCGCTGTCAAACATCTATCGAGTGGCCGCCAACGGTGGCGACAGCGTGCTCGGCTGCAACGCCCCCCGTTGCGTTGAACGACCTGCGTTCCGCCTGGGGGAGCCAATGCCGCACTGTTCGTTCGCGGACTCCACCGGCTGTCATGACTCGGCCTGCCCGACGGGCGATCACCGCTGCGCCCGCGCCCGCAATACCCATTGGAGATTCGCCCCATGTACACCTCACCGCTTTGCGGCCGGAACGGCCGCTCGAACCTTGTTGCCCTTCCTTCTCCGGCGGCCATGCCGTGGGCAATAGCGCTCGCGATGCTGGCGACGAGTGCGCCGGCCCTGGCGCTCAACGAATGCGGCACGGCGGCGGTGGTGATCTGCGACACCCCGCCGCCGGCCTATTCACAGGGCATCGTCTACCAGGTGGGAACGCTGGATTTGACGCTGAAGGCCGGCACGGTGGTGGATACCTCAGGGGCAAGTAGCATTCCCTCAGGCTCCAATACCTCTTTCGGAATTGGCGCGATCACGGGCAGTGGCAGTTCGCCGCCGTCCCCCACGGGGGATATCCGGGCCGTCATCGAGGCTGGGGCGGTGGTGAATACCACCCAGAACAACGTGGTGGCAGTCCGATTCTCCGACCACAGTGGCCTCATCAATGGCACCCTGATCAATGCGGGCGACCTGACGATGTCCGGCGGCTTCCAGTCGACGGTAACTGCCAGCCTCAAAGGCAGCTTCTATCTTGACAACAGTGGCACGATTACCAGCACAGGAACCTCCAGTGACGCGGTGGTGATCTTTGGTGGCGGAACGGCGCCGGCGCCGATCACGGTGGTGAACTCTGGCGCCATCGTCTCCAACAGCACGCCGGCGCTGCCGTCTGAGCGCAGCACGGGCGTCCGCGTTTTCATGACCACGCGAGAGGGCGTGCTGACGATCGACAACTCCGGCTTGATCAGCGGGCTCGACTCGGGCATAAGCGTGTTTGGATCGAACTTGCCCGGCGCGACGCTTAACGGCGTCAACAGTGGCCAGATCGTTGGCGGCGTCGCAGGTGTTGCACTACAGTCGCTCAATGGCACGTTCCTGAACACCGGCACCATCGAGGGCACCGCGGCTGGCGGCATCGGGGTCGGAATGTCGTCAAACAACTATGCACTGACCAACGAGGGCACGATCGCCGGGGATGTCGGTGTGCGCTTCAACGGTTCCGCCAGTAGCATCAGCTCGCTGCTGAACCGGGGTACTGTGATTGGCCGCGCTGGCACTGCCGTGGCGATCAGCGGGAATGCCAACACGTTGATCCTGGACACCGGCTCGGATCTGCAAGGCGACGCCATCGCCAGCGGAAATGGCCACCTGCTGGTGTTGCGCGGCACGGGCAGTGAGGACGCATTGCTGCAGGGCTTCGACACCCTGCGCATGGAGGGCGTGGACTGGAGTCTCGCACATGATGCCAGCTTCACCGGCGCAGCCTTGCTCACGTCTGGCGAGCTCCGCATGGTCGGCAGCACCATCACCGTGCCTGCCATGTCCGTGACCAATGGTGCCGCGCTCTCCGGTTTTGGCACCGTCGCCGGTGCGGTCAGCGTGGCCGACGGCGGGGTGCTGTCGGCGCAGCAGGGTGCACCCCTGCTGTTCGACAGTCTTTCCTTGTCCGGCGGCTCGGTCATCAAGACCGCTCTGGGCGTGCCTGGCAACTCCACCGGCGTGTTTCAGGTGCGTGGCGATCTGGTCCTTGACGGGCGCCTGGACGTCAGTGACCTGGGCGGGTTCGGCAGCGGCGTCTATCGCATCTTCGACTACGGCGGCAGCTTGGTCGACAACACGTTGGAGGTCGGCACGCTGCCAGCAGGGCGCGCCGATGTGCAGACTTCGATCAGCGGACAGGTAAACCTGGTCGCCAGCGTGGCGAGCGGAGCGATAGCGTTCTGGGACGGTGCCGGCGCGGCGAACGACGGTGTGATTGCCGGTGGAGACGGCGTCTGGAACCTTCTCAACAGTCAATGGACCGACGCGCCGGGTACGTTCAATGATCCATGGGCCCAGGACTTCGGCGTATTCCAGGCCGCGCCGGGCGTGGTCACCATCGACAACGCCAGTGGCCAGGTCGCCACCACCGGGCTGCAGTTCGCCAGCGACGGCGACCGCGTCACCGGCGGCGCGCTGCGACTGGATGCACCGGAAACCATCATCCGAGTCGGCACCGGCGCGGCCGCTGGCGCGGAGATGACCGCCACGATCGACAGCGCGCTGTTTGGTACGGGCAATCTGATCAAGCGCGATTTCGGCCGGTTGATCCTGAGCGGCGACTCCAGTGCCTACACCGGCGCCAGCGAAGTACGCGAAGGCCAGCTGGAGGTCAACGGGCAGTTGGGCGGAACGCTGGCCGTACAGGCGGGCGCGACGTTGGCCGGCAGCGGCACCGTTGGCAGCACCACGCTGGTGGCCGGCGCGGTGTTGGCACCGGGCGGCAACCGTGGCGGGGATATCGGCACGCTGACCATCAACGGTGATTTCATCGGGCAGGGCGGCACGCTGCTGCTGGATACCGAGCTGGCCGGCGACAGTGCACGCACCGACCTGCTGCGCATCACCGGCAACAGCAGTGGCCAGGCCGAGCTGCAGGTGCGCAATGCCAGTGGCGCGGGCGCGCAGACCAGCAATGGCATCCGTGTGGTGGAAGTGGGGGGCAACTCCAATGCGACCTTCGACCTGATGGGCCGCGCCGTCGCCGGGCAGTACGAGTATTTCCTGTTCAAGGGCGACCGCGGCGGCGCGGGCGGCGACTGGTATCTGCGTTCGGAGCTTCCCGATACGGTCGGTCCGATCGAGCCGCCGCTGCCGCCCGAACCCGTGCTTCGCCCGGAACCGGGTGCCTATCTCGCCAACCAGTCCGCCGCGGTGGACATGTTCCAGCTGCGCTACCAGGATCGCCACGGCGACCCGTCCACCCAAGCCGACCGCAACGGTGGCTGGGTGCGTGTCAAGCGCAACCAGGCCGACTTCGGTGCGGTGGGCCGGCAGCTGGAGGTGAGCAGCGACAGCAACGTGCTGCAGGTGGGGGCGGATCTGTTCGGGCGCGGACAGGACAGTCGCGCCACCGTCGGGGTGATGCTGGCCAGCGGTACCGCGCAGAACCAGGTGTCCTCCGCGCTGACCGGCTACTCCGCCAAGGGGCGCGTGCGTGGCACCGCGCTGGGCGCATATGGCACGTGGCTGCAGAACACCGATGGCGCCGGCCTCTACGTGGACGGCTGGGCACAGTACGGTCGCTACGACAACCGCGTGGACGGCCTGGGGTTGCGCCGCGAACGTTATGACGCGCGCGCCACTACCGCTTCACTGGAGACAGGCTATGCGTTCATGCTTGGCAACAGCGCGCGCACGGTCTGGTCGCTGCAGCCGCAGGTCCAGGTGCTTTATACCGACTATCGCAGCGACAGCGTGGTGGAAGCCAACGGTACACGCGTCGACGGTGCCGATGCCGGCGGGTTGTCCACCCGGGTCGGCCTGCAGGTGCAGGGCCACGGCGTTTCCCCGTGGAACCGGGTACAGCCGTTCCTGGCGGTGAACTGGTTGCACGATGCAAGCGACAACGCGCTGCACTTCGATGGCGAAAAACTCCAGGCGGGCATCCCCAGGGACCGCTATGAAGTGAAGGTCGGCGCGCAGCTGCAGCTGGGTGCGAACTGGGCTGCATGGGGCGACATGGCGGTACAGAACGGCAGCGCAGGCTACCGCGACGTAGCCGGGCA
>NZ_DAMAGC010000017.1:0-26553 GCF_031995405.1 Stenotrophomonas sp.
GAGCATGGCTCGGCTCTACCGGTGAGGTGCGGCGGGGGTAGAGCCGAGCCATGCTCGGCTGCGCGGACTGTCAGGACGAAGCGCCCACCACGGCCGCGAATGCCTCGCGGAATCGCACCATCTCCGCCGCGGTGCCCACCGTCACCCGAACCCGTTGCGGCCAGATCGGCCAGCTGCGGCCGATGACCACGCCACGTTCGGCCATTGCGGCGGTGAACGCGGTGCCGTCGCGCTTTACATCGACCACGAAGCAATTCGCTTCGGACGCTACGCAACCAAAACCACGCGCGCCCAGCCAATCGACCGTGGCCTGCCGCACGCGCGCGTTCTCGGCCTTGCGTTCGGCCACCAGCGTCGGCGCGCGCAGGCTCGCCAGACCGGCTGCCAACGCGGTCACCGGCAACGGGTTGTCGCCCAGGCTGGCCAACTCCTTCAACCGGTCCGGGTGCGCGGCAGCTACGCCCAGGCGCAGCCCCGCCATGCCGTACAGCTTGGAGAAGGTACGCAGCACGATGACATCGTCGCGCTGCATCACCTGGGCGATCACCGAGCGTTGCCCGCTGTACTGCAGGTAGGCCTCGTCCACCAGCACGCGGGTCTGCCGGGGCTTGTTGGCCAGCAGCCAGGCAATGTCCGCGGCCGGGGTGATCGAGCCGGTCGGGTTGTTGGGGTTGCACAGGTACAGCAGCCCGGCGTTGATCCGTGCTGCCGCCGCAGCCATCGCGCGGACGTCATGGGCGCCGTCCTCGCGCAGCGGGACCTTGGCCACCGTCGCACCGCGCGCGGCGGCCAGGTCGCCGAGCGCTTCGAAGGTGGGGTCGGCGACCACCAGCCCGGCGCTGGACGAGGTCCACAGGATCGCCGCCCGGTTCAGCGGTTCGCTGGAGCCCGGATACAGCCGCACGTGGTCCTTGTCCAGCCCCTCCTGCCCGGAAAACACATCGCGCAGCTCGCCGGCCAGCGCGAACAGGTAACGGCCGCTGCCGGCGACGCTATCGCGCGCGGCGATCTGGGCTGCCGGTGCCGGGCCATACGGGCATTCATTGAAGTTCAGCAACACCGGGCCGGGCACTGCCGCAACGCGCGGGGTGGCGGCTGCGGTGGACAGGCCCAGCCCGGACAGGGCCAGGCTGGTGCCGGCCAGTTGCAGGAACGCGCGGCGGGGGAGCAGCAGCGGTGACATCGCAGAAAACACCGAAGGTGGGGCAATGCCCGCACGCTAGTGGCCCAAAGCGCCGCGGGCAAGTGGGTGCGGAGATCCCCGCTTTGGCAGCCAATGCGCGTAGCCTCAGGTTCGCTCAATCCAGAACAGTTTCATATCGGCTGAACGAAGGAAAATTGTAGAATTCGTACGCCGCAACATCAGCCAGTGTTCCATGAAAACCACCATAGCAGACCGCGCCGCAGCACTTCGCTTGCTCCTGAGCAAGGCATCTGATGCCTATGAGGAGGCGGACGATTTGATCATGACGGACGCTGAGTACGACGCTCTAGTACGAGAGTTAATTCAGATCGAGTCTGATTACCCCGAACTCATCGTCGTGGATTCGCCAGTTCACCGGGTTGGCGGCGGCGTAAAGCGTTCATTTCGAAAGGTCATGCATCAGCTGCCGATGTTGTCCTTGGACAATGCTTTTTCGGCCCAGGAGGTGCTGGAGTTTGCTAGGCGCATCGAACGGAGACTTGGAAAGTCTGCTGTTGTGTACGCGACTGAGCCAAAGATTGATGGGCTTGCCATGAGCCTTCGATATGAACATGGTGAGCTTGTACAAGCCGTGACGAGAGGAAATGGTACCGTTGGCGAAGATGTCACCGCCAACGTGCGCACTATTAACGATGTTCCCAAGAAGCTCTCTGGTAAGCAATTTCCGGCGGTCTTGGAGGTTCGCGGAGAAGTTTACATGCCGCGGAAGGGCTTTGAGGCCTATAACCAGCGAGCTCGCAGAGAAGATGGGAAGGTTCTTGCAAACCCTAGAAACGGAGCGGCTGGCTCGATCCGCCAGCTAGATTCTAAAGTCACTGCTAATAGGCCACTAGCATTCTTTGCTTATGGTTTAGGGGTGGTCGAGGTTGAGCTGGACTTTTTCGAAAAGGGTGACTCTAGGCTAGTCGACTCTCACTTTGATGGGCTGATGTTGTTGCGAAGCTACGGCTTTGAGGTCTCGCATCTCGCTAAAAGAGTCATTGGCACCGAGTCGTTGCTTGAGTACTACGAAAAGGTCGGATCCTTGCGTGACGGGCTGAATTTCGATATCGATGGCGTGGTTTACAAGGTCGATAGCTTTGATGAGCAGGAACAGATGGGCTTCGTCTCGCGCGCCCCGCGCTGGGCGATCGCGCACAAGTTCCCCGCGCAGGAACAGACCACCACGGTGGAGGCGATCGAGATCCAGATCGGCCGCACCGGCGCGGCCACCCCGGTGGCGCGCCTGAACCCGGTCGCGGTAGCCGGGGTGATCGTCTCCAACGCCACCCTGCACAACGCCGACCAGATCGAGCGGCTGGACGTGCGCGTGGGCGATACGGTGATCGTGCGCCGTGCCGGCGATGTGATTCCCGAAGTGGTCAGCGTGATTGCCGACCGCCGTCCGGCGGGCACCACGCCATGGCGCATGCCCAGCCACTGCCCGGTGTGCGGTTCGGAGATCGTGCGCGAGGAAGATGCCGCCGCGTGGCGCTGCTCGGGCGAGTTGAGCTGCCCGGCGCAGCGCAAGGAAGCGATCGCGCACTTCGCCTCCCGCCGCGCCATGGATATCGACGGCCTCGGCGGCAAGTACATCGAAACCCTGGTCGACGCCGGCATCGTGCGCGGGGTGGCCGACCTGTACCGGATCACCCGCGACCAGCTGCTGCAGCTCAAGCTGGTGCTCGATGCCGAATCGCCGGAGGCGCTGGCCGCGCAGATCGGCCTGCACCTGCCGCCCGAAGGCAGTGGCGAGTACCTGCGCGGCATCCTGCAGCTGGACGGCAATGACGAGGGCTGGCGCGCGCGTGCGCTGGCGATGCCGGCGGCGTTCACCTGGAACACGAAGAAGATCGCGACCAAGTGGGCCGACAACCTCATCGCTGCGATCGACGCCAGCCGTGACACCACGCTGGAGCGTCTGCTGTTCGCGCTCGGGATCGAGCATGTGGGTGAAAGCACCGCCAAGGCACTGGCGATCTGGTTCGGCGATCTGGAGCTGATTCGCCATCTGCCGTGGCCGCTGTTCAAGCGCGTGCCGGATATCGGTGGCGAAGTAGCGCGTTCGCTCGGCCATTTCTTCGAACAGCCCGGCAACCAGGAGGCGATCGACGCCCTGTTGCAGGTCGGCCAGGTGCGCATCGGCGACACCCATCCCCCGTCGGCGAAGTTGCGTGACGGACTGGATTTCGCCCAGCTGCTGGTAGAGGCCGAGATCCCGGGCATCACCCGCCTGCGCGCTGAAAAGCTGGCCGGCATGCTGCCCGATGCCGCCGCGGTGCTGGACGCCGAGCCGGTGCGCTTCGTCGCCGCCGGGCTGCCCAACGAGGTGGCGCTCGGCCTCGCCGATTGGCTGGACCGCGAGGGCCACGGTCCGATGCTGCTCAAGGCCGAGCAGTACCGCCAGCAGCTGCTGGCACGCGCGCCGGAACAGGCCGAACAGGCCGTCGGTCCGCTCGACGGACAGACCGTGGTGCTGACCGGCACGCTGTCGCAGATGACCCGTGATGAAGCCAGGACAAAGCTGGAAGCGCTGGGCGCCAAGGTTGCCGGCAGCGTGTCGAAGAAGACCGCCTTCGTGGTCGCCGGCACCGAGGCCGGATCCAAGCTGACCAAGGCCGAAGAACTGGGCATCGATGTCTGGGACGAAGACCGTCTGGTCGCCTTCCTCGCACAGCACTGAGAGAGAGAGAGACCGCATGCAGACCGCACCGCTGGATTTCCGCGTGGCCACCGTCGCCGATACCGAACTGCTGATCGGGTTGATGCGCGATTTTTACACCGAGGACAAGCTGGACTTCGACACTGCGCGCGTGCGCCGCGCACTGGCCGCCCTGCTGGAAGAACCGCGCAACGGTGAAGTGCTGTTGTGGCTGTCCGAAGATGGCAGCGTGGTCGGCTACGCCGCGCTGGCGATGGGCTTCAGCCTGGAGCAGGGCGGTCATTTCGCGCTGCTGGACGAGTTGTATCTCAGCCATGCCGCGCGCGGCCGTGGCCGCGGCAAACAGGCGCTGGCCGTGCTCGAGCAGCGCGCCAACGCACGCGGCGTGGAGCGCATGCGGCTGGAAGTGAACCACCACAATGAACTGGCGCGGCGGCTGTACCTGGCCACCGGCTACGTCGATGACACCCGCGATCTGCTGACCCTGCCACTGGCCGAGCGGCTCAAGGACGCACGCGCATGATCACCGCGCTGCGCCAGCGGGCCGCGCTCAACGCGCTCATCCGCGCCTTCTTCGCCGAACGCGACGTGCTCGAAGTGGAAACCCCGATCCTGTCGGCGGCCGGCAACACCGAGCCGAACATCGACAGCTTCCACACCCGCTTCAGCGGTCATGTCGATGCCGGCAGTGCGCAGCGCTGGCTGCGTACCTCGCCGGAGTACCCGCTCAAGCGCCTGCTCGCCGCCGGCGTCGGCGACTGCTACGAGCTGGGCCGGGTGTTCCGCAATGGCGAGGCCGGTGGTCGCCACAACCCCGAGTTCACCATGCTGGAGTGGTACCGGGTCGGTTGGGACCACCATCGCCTGATCGAGGAAACCGCCGCGCTGGTCCGCGCCGCGCTGGCCCTGGTGCAGCGCACCGCCACGCTGCGCGTCATCGACTACCGCGGTCTGTACCGACAGGCGTTGGGCGTGGACCCCTTCGATGCCGGGCTGGAACAGCTGCAGGCACCGCTGGCCGGCATCCGCATCGATGCCGATGGGCTCACCCGCGACGACTGGCTCGACCTGTTGATGACCCACTGCATCCAACCGGGTTTCGATGACGACACGATGACGGTGGTGCATGACTGGCCGGCAAGCCAGGCGGCGCTGGCGCGCGTGCGCCCGGGCATGCCGCCGCTGGCCGAGCGCTTCGAGCTGTACCTGGGCGCGGTGGAGCTGGCCAACGGCTATCACGAGCTGAACGATGCAGCTGAACAACGCGCGCGCTTCGAAGGCGACCTGGCCACCCGCCGTGCGCGCGGCGATGTGCTGCCGCCGCTGGACGAGCCGCTGCTGGCGGCCCTGCCGGCGCTGCCCGATTGCGCCGGTGTGGCGGTCGGCGTTGACCGCTTGTTGATGGCGCTGAACCGCACCCATCGAATTGGCGATGTACTGGCCATCGACTTCGCGCATGCCTGAACGGTTTTGCCAGCCATTGGCGGCATTTTTCGACGCACGGGTGTCTTGCGCGGCCTGCACGATGATGCTCTGATCACACTGCATGACCCAAGCTGGTCATGTGATCGTTCATGTGCGGCGGGGACTGTGTTGATGAAGCTGTTGGAAGTTGCAGACCTGCCGCTGTGGAGCGCGCCACGCTGGACGTGGACGTTGTGGACGCTGGTGTTGTGCAGCGCCGTGCTGCCGGTGACCGCCGCCAGCGCCGCCGAGACCGGGTATGCCGGCCAGGTGGTGCGCTGCCAGTCGCGCGACATGGAATGGGTGCACTGCGACATGCCGGTCGCCAACGGCGTCGATCTGGTCCGCCAGTTGTCCAGCAACAGCTGCATCCGCGGTACCGAATGGGGTACCGACCGTTCCGGCGTGTGGGTGACCCTGGGCTGCCGTGCCGAGTTCCGCAGCCGCGTGGCGGGCAACAACGCCGATACCGGCGATCGCAAGGTGCGCCGCGTGCTGCGCTGCGAATCCAATGGACGCCCGCAGAACTGCCCCGTCGTGCTGCAGGGCGCGCCGGTCCGCCTGCTGCGCCAGCTGTCGTCGATGCCATGCCGCGAAGGCCACAGCTGGGGCGTGCGCCGCAATGAAGTGTGGGTGACGCGCGGCTGTCAGGGCGATTTCGAAGTGGGCGCCACCGATGGCTCCGGTTTCCTGGACGTGCCGCGCACGCTGGTGTGCGAGTCCAAGTCGCGCCAGCGCCGCTTCTGCGGGGCCACCATCAGCAAGGGCGTGCGCCTGTCCAGGCAGTTGTCCGGCAGCGCCTGCGAAGAAGGTCGCGGCTGGGGCTGGGACGCGCGCGGGGTGTGGGTCGACAACGGCTGCCGGGCCGAGTTCCAGGTCAACTGAGCCCCGATATGGCGGTACGCGGGCGCGCCGCTACAATGATGCGATGAACGCATCCACCGACATCGACTACGCCCGTTACGACCACATCCGCCCGATCCTGTGGACCGGCGATTCCCTGCAACTGCTGGACCAGCGCAAGCTGCCGTTCGTGGTGGAGCACGTGGAATGCCGCGACAGCGATGCAGTGGCCGACGCCATCCACGCCCTCACCGTGCGCGGCGCGCCGGCGATCGGTATCGCCGCGGCGTGGGGCGTGGTGCTGGCGGCACGCACCGTGCAGGCCGATGACGGCGCCCAGGCGCTGGCCAGGCTGGAGCCGGCGCTGCAGCGCCTCAATGCCTCGCGCCCGACCGCGGTCAACCTGGCCTGGGCACTGGCGCGCATGCGCCGCGTACTGGCCCCGGCCGGCGCGGACTGGCAGCAGGTGCTGGCCAACGAAGCCCAGGCCATCGCCGAGGAAGACCTGGCCGCCAACCGCCACATGGGCGCGCTGGGGGCCGGCCTGATCGACGCCGGCAGCGGCGTGCTGACCCACTGCAATACCGGCTCGCTGGCCACTGCCGGGTTCGGCACCGCCCTGGGCGTGATCCGCGCCGGGATGGCCCAGCACCGCATCGCCAAAGTCTTTGCCGGCGAGACCCGGCCGTGGCTGCAGGGCGCACGCCTGACTGTGTGGGAGCTGCAGCAGGACGGCATCGACGCCACCCTGATCGCCGACTCGGCCGCCTCGCACCTGATGAAGACCGGCGCGGTGCAGTGGGTGATCGTCGGCGCCGACCGGATCTGCGCCAATGGCGATACCGCCAACAAGATCGGCACCTACCAGCTGGCCATCGCTGCCCGTCACCATGGGGTCAAGTTCATGGTGGTGGCGCCGTCCTCCACGGTGGACATGGACACCGCCGACGGCGACCAGATCGAGATCGAACAGCGCGATCCGGGCGAGCTGTACGGGGTAGGGGGCACGCGGACCGTGGCCGAGGGCATCGCCGCCTGGAACCCGGTGTTCGACGTCACCCCGGGCAGCCTGATCGACGCCATCGTGACCGAGCGCGGGGTCATCCTGAGCCCGAACACCACGAACATGCGCGCCGCGTTCGGCTGAGCCCTCCGGCCGCGCCACCACCTGGGCAGGCCGGCCGCCGGCCGGCCCGCCATCAACGGCGGATCCCGTCCATGGTCCGCCGATGCGGTAGTGCCGGCCGCTGGCCGGCTCCACGCACGCCCCGAAGGGTGTGCGGTCCGGCCGGGCGTTTTCCTCCGTCGGTGCCCAGCACCCTGCAACGGCCCCGTAAGTTCCTGATTCTTGCCGGTAAAACCCCCGCAAAAGCAGGCGGGAAACGGGCCGTTGTGATAGAATCCAACGGTTAATCGAGATTCCGACGCGGCCGCCCCGAAAGGGCTGGCGCGGCGGACTGGACCGCACCCAGACAACGGAACCCGAATGGCAGAAACCGCCAAGGAAATCATCCAGGTCAACCTGGAAGACGAGATGCGCAAGAGTTACCTCGACTACGCGATGAGCGTGATCGTGGGCCGCGCACTCCCGGATGCGCGCGATGGCCTCAAGCCGGTGCATCGTCGCGTGCTGTTTGCGATGAGTGAACTCAACGCGCACGCCAACAAGCCTTACTTCAAGTCGGCGCGTATCGTCGGTGACGTCATCGGTAAGTACCACCCGCATGGCGACCAGTCGGTGTACGACACCCTGGTCCGCCTGGCGCAGCCGTTCTCGCTGCGCTACATGCTGGTGGATGGCCAGGGTAACTTCGGTTCGGTCGACGGCGACTCCGCCGCTGCGATGCGATACACCGAAGCGCGCATGTCGCGGCTCACCCATGAGCTGATGGCCGACCTGGACAAGGAAACCGTCGATTTCCAGCCCAACTACGACGAAAAGGAACTGGAGCCGACGGTCATGCCGACCCGGTTCCCGAACCTGCTGGTCAATGGTTCGGCCGGTATCGCGGTGGGCATGGCCACCAACATCCCGCCGCACAACCTGACCGAGTCGATCAACGCCTGCATCGCGCTGATCGACAACCCCGAGATCGACGTCGACGGCCTGATGGAATACATCCCGGGCCCGGACTTCCCGACCGCGGGCATCATCAACGGGACCGCCGGCATCGTCGCCGGTTACCGGACCGGGCGTGGCCGGGTGCGCATCCGCGCCAAGGCCGAGGTCGAAGTGGCCGACAACGGCCGCGAATCGATCATCGTCACCGAGATCCCGTACCAGGTGAACAAGGCCCGGTTGATCGAGAAGATCGCCGAGCTGGTCAAGGAAAAGAAGCTCGAAGGCATCAGCGAGCTGCGCGATGAGTCCGACAAGGACGGCATGCGCATCTTCATCGAGATCAAGCGCGGCGAGTCGGCGGAAGTTGTGTTGAACAACCTCTACCAGCAGACCCAGATGGAGTCGGTGTTCGGCATCAACATGGTGGCGCTGGTCGATGGCCGCCCGCAGTTGATGAACCTCAAGCAGATGCTCGAGGCGTTCGTTCGCCATCGCCGCGAAGTGGTCACCCGCCGCACCGTGTTCGAGCTGCGCAAGGCGCGTGCCCGTGCACACGTGCTGGAAGGTCTGACCGTCGCGCTGGCCAACATCGACGAGATGATCGAACTGATCAAGACCTCGCCCAACCCCACCGAGGCGCGCGAACGCATGCTCGCCCGCCTGTGGGAACCGGGCCTGGTCGGGTCGATGCTCGGCGCCGCCGGTGCCGAAGCCTCGCGTCCGGATGACCTGCCCAAGGGCGTGGGCCTGATCGAAGGCGGCTACCGGCTGACCGAGATCCAGGCCACCCAGATCCTGGAAATGCGCCTGCACCGCCTCACCGGGCTGGAGCAGGAGCGCCTGACCGATGAGTACAAGCTGCTGCTGGAAACCATCGCCGGGCTGATCCACATCCTGGAAGATCCGGACCGCCTGCTGCAGGTGATCCGCGAAGAGCTGATCAACGTGCGGACCGAGTTCGGCGACGAGCGCCGCACCGAGATCCGCCACAGCGAAGAAGACCTGGACATCCTCGACCTGATCGCCCCGGAAGACGTGGTGGTTACCCTGTCGCATGCCGGCTACGTCAAGCGCCAGCCGGTCAGCGCCTACCGCGCACAGCGTCGCGGTGGCCGTGGCCGCAGCGCGGCGTCGACCAAGGAAGAGGATTTCATCGAGCAGTTGTGGCTGGTCAACACCCACGACACGCTGCTGACCTTCACCAGCGCCGGCAAGGTGTTCTGGCTGCCGGTGCACCAGTTGCCCGAAGCCGGCTCCAACGCGCGTGGCCGCCCGATCATCAACTGGATTCCGCTGGAACCCGGTGAGCGGGTGCAGGCGGTGCTGCCGGTGCGCGAGTACGCCGAACGCCAGTTCGTGTTCTTCGCCACCCGCAACGGCACGGTCAAGAAAACCCCGCTCAGCGAGTTCGCCTTCCGCCTGGCGCGCGGCAAGATCGCGATCAACCTGGACGAGGGCGATGCGCTGGTCGGCGTCGGCATGACCGATGGCGAGCGCGACATCCTGCTGTTCGCCTCCAACGGCAAGACCGTGCGCTTCGGTGAAGACAAGGTCCGCTCGATGGGCCGTACCGCCACCGGTGTGCGCGGCATCAAGATGCCCAAGGGTGAGGAAGTGGTCAGCCTGATCGTGGCCGAGAGTGCTGGCGGCAACGAGGACGAGAACGAGGAAGACGGCAACGTCGAAGAGACGGTGATCGAAAACGGCGATGCCGTGATCGAGAACGGTGCCGATGACGACAGCGTGCTGTACATCCTGACCGCCACCGAGAACGGCTATGGCAAGCGCACGCCGCTGCCGGACTACCCGCGCAAGGGACGTGGTACGCAGGGCGTGATCGGCATTCAGACCACCGAGCGCAACGGCAAGCTGGTCAGCGCGGTGCTGATGGGCGCGGCCGACGAAGTGCTGCTGATCTCCGATGGCGGCACCCTGGTGCGTACCCGTGGTTCGGAAATCAGCCGCGTGGGTCGTAACACCCAGGGCGTGACCCTGATCCGTCTGTCCAAGGACGAGAAGCTCCAGGCGGTCGAACGCATGGATGCCTCGATCGAAGAAGACGAAGCAGTAGTGGATGTGGTGGCGGCCGTGGCCGACGTCGCGCCGGATACCGCGGCGCCGGCCAGCGACGAGACGCCGCAGGGCTGATCTTCGCCAATAGTGCAGTACCACGACGACGCCGGCCTTGTGCCGGCGTCGTCATTTGCGCAGGTCGTGGCCCGCAGCTTGCCGATCATGGCGGCCCGCTGAAAGAACGCATGCACTTCACGGCGACGGTGGGATAACGGCTCCCGAACCAGCGGACAACTGCGTCCGCGATGGCATTCCACCAATGGCCGGGCCTCGTTCCGGCCGCCTTGATTGGAGACCACGATGTCCGCCTCCCCCGTCACGCCCCCCGAACCCACCGCGACAGTCCGGCGCACGCGCCACGGACTGATCACCCTCCTGTCGATCGTGCTGATCCTGCTCGGCCTGGTGCTGGGCGGCCTGGGCGCGTGGCTGGCCAGCCTCGGTGGCTCCTGGTACTACGTGCTGGCCGGTGTCGGCCTGCTGGTGTCCGGCGTGCTGCTGTGGGGCAATCGGCGTGCCGGCGCGCTCTGGTTCGGCCTGGTCTTCGTGGGCACGCTGCTGTGGACGTGGTGGGAATCCGGCAGCGATTACTGGCGCTGGGTGCCTCGGCTGGGGCTGATCGTCGGCATCGGTTTCGTGCTGTCGCTGCTGCTGCCCACGCTGGACCGCCCGGTATCGCGCAAGCTGTCGCGCAGCCTCGCCGGCGGGTTGGCGGTGGTGTTCGTGGCGGCATTCGTGCTGGCTTTCGTGCCGCACGGCATCACCGCCGCCAGCGGTGACTTCCCCGAGCCGATGACCAGCGTCGGGCTGACCCCCACCTCGGAGGCGCCACTGCAACCGGCCGACAAGCCGGCCGACAGCGACTGGGCGGCGTACGGGCGCAACAACGCGGCTACGCGGTTCTCCCCGCTGCAGCAGATCACCCCGGACAACGTCGGCAAGCTGGAGCAGGCCTGGCTGTTCCGCACCGACGACCTGCCCGAGAAGCGCTGGGGCGCGGAGACCACGCCGCTCAAGGTCGGTGACAGCCTGTACCTGTGCACCGCGCGCAACCAGCTCGTCGCGTTGAACGCGGCCGATGGCACCGAGCGCTGGCGCTTCGATCCCAGGATCAAGGACAAGTCGATTCCGTACACGGCCGCGTGCCGTGGCGTGTCGTACTACGAGGTACCGGCCACCGCACAGGCCAGTGCCGATGCCGACGTGGCCGCCGACCTGGCCAACGCCGCACCGGGCGTGCCCGTGCTCACCCAGCTGCCGCGCAGCGCCTGCTCGGCACGCATCATCGAAGGCACCCTGGACGGACGCCTGATCGCGGTGGATGCCGCCACCGGCAAGCCGTGCGCCGGCTTCGGCAACAACGGCCAGGTCGACATCACCCTGGGCATGGGCGACAGCCCGGCCGGCTATGTGTCCATCACCTCGCCGCCGGCGATCGTGCAGGGCGTGATCGTCACCGGTCACCAGGTGCTCGACGGCCAGCGTCGCGATGCGCCGTCCGGGGTGATCCAGGCCTACGACGCGGTGACCGGCAAGCTGCGCTGGGCCTGGGACATGGACCAGCCGGCGCTGACCGGCCTGCCCGCGCAGGGCAAGACCTACACCCGCGGCACCCCGAACATGTGGACCACCGCCACCGGCGATGACCAGCTCGGCCTGGTCTACCTGCCGATGGGCAATTCGGCCGGCGACTACTGGAGCGGCTCGCGCACCGAAAACCAGAACAAGTACGCCACCTCGCTGGTGGCCATCGACGTCAACACCGGCAAGCCGGTCTGGCATTTCCAGGCCGTGCGCAAGGATGTGTGGGACTACGACATGGGCTCGCAGGCGACCCTGATCGATTACCCGACCGCCGCCGGCAAGGTGCCGGCGCTGCTGCTGCCGACCAAGCAGGGCGACATGTACGTGCTCGACCGCCGTACCGGCCAGTTGCTGACCCCGGCCGAGGAGCGCAAGGTGCCCACCGGCGGCGTCGAGCCGGAACAGCGCTCGCCGACCCAGCTGTTCTCGCTGTACCACACCCTGCGCAAGCCGGACCTCACCGAGCGCGACATGTGGGGCATCACCCCGATCGACCAGCTGGTGTGCCGCATCCAGTTCCGCAAGGCCAGCTACCAGGGCTTCTATACCCCGCCCGAGGCGGATCGTCATTCCATCGAATACCCCGGCTACAACGGTGGCTCGGACTGGGGCAGCGTCGCGGTCGATCCGCGTCGCGGGGTGATCGTGGCCAATTACAACGACATGCCCAACTACAACCTGCTGGTACCGCGCGCCAAGGCCGACAAGCTGGGTTGGGTGCCGCGCGAGGATGTGCGTGCCGACAAGGGCGGCGCTGAAGGTGCAGGCGATCCGCAGATCGGCACGCCGTACGCCATCGACGTCAATGCCGGCTGGCGCCTGCCGTTTACCAAGCTGCTGTGCAAGCAGCCGCCCTACGGCGGCATCCGCGCGGTGGATCTGCGCACCGGCAAGACCCTGTGGGACCGCCCGTTCGGCAGCGCGCGTGGCAACGGGCCGTTCGGTATCCGTTCGGGCCTGCCGATCGAGATCGGCACGCCCAACAACGGGGGTTCGGTGGTCACCGCCAGCGGCCTGATCTTCATTGCGGCGGCTACCGATGACCTGCTGCGCGCCATCGATCTGAAGACCGGCAAGGAACTGTGGCACGCCAAGCTGCCGGCCGGCGGCCAGGCCAACCCGATGATCTACGAGTTCGGTGGGCGCCAGTACGTGGTGATCATGGCCGGCGGGCATCACTTCATGGAAACGCCGGCGGGCGATTACGTGATCGCCTACGCGCTGCCGAAGTAAATGACGAGGGCAGGAGTGACCGTATCGATTACGATGCGGTCACTTCACGCTATCGCCAACGACCATGAGCACGACCAGAGCCGCGCGTTGCCTACTGGGGTCCCTGTGGTGCGTGTTGGCATTGACCGTTGATGTCGTCAGCGCGCGGACGTCGGCCGAGGCGTTGGCCGACTGGGACGCGAACGGCCGCCTCGAGGGCCTGGCACGACCCGATACGGACTGCCAGGATTTTCTGCAGGCCATCGGACGCAAGCCGGACACCGTCGAGTATCTCGGCTGCGAGCAGGACGACGCGTCCTACCTGCAGCCGATGACGGCCCACTACCGGGTCGGCGGCGCGTCCGCAGCGGACGTTGAAACCTACCTGCAGCAGACCTTCGGCATGCCCGCGCTGGCCTACCTGTGCTGCGGCTGGAGCAGTGGCGCGCCTCACGTCTGGCGCGCGGGGGCGGGCAGCGTCGCCTATGAAATCGGGATGGGCGTGGAATCGCTGCATCATCCGCGCGAGCAGTGGGCAAAGATTCCAAGCTTCGCCATTACCGTGGGCGTCATCAGGAAAAGCCCCTAGTTCGCAGCGGCGGTCAGCGGGTAGGATGGGCGTTCGGTACAACTGGCAGACAAGGAAGATCATGCATAAGACCCTGTTGCGCACCACCTTGCTCGTGCTTGCCCTGGGGCTCGGTCCCGCAGCGATGGCCGCGGACGCGGCACCGCTGGAGCTCACGCCCGCCGAAGGCCTCACCTACTGGACGCCGGCGCCCGGTGCGTTCACGCCGCGCATGAACGTGGACCCCAAGCGGGTGGCCTACGCGGAAGAGGTGGTGGTGGCCTACACGATCACCAGGCGCGGACGCACCACGGATGTGCAGGTCATCGACGCCAAACCGGTGGGCGCCTACGCCGGCTGGGCGGTCGACGCCATCAAGGCGATGCGCTTCGAGCCGACGCAGAACAATGCCGCGCGCACCTCGATCCGCAGCCAGCTCACCAGCCGCTGGACTGAGCCGGCCGCGAAGTAGGCGTCGGCGCTAGCGCGGCACCCGCACCATCCGGTTGAGCAGATGCTCCACCACGCCGGCCGGGTCGGCGGTGCGGCCCACATGGGTGCTGGACATCTGCACCACCGAGCTGCGCTTGGCGGTGAGGAAGTGGAAGCGCGCACGCGCCGGCAGCTGGGCGATCGGACCGGCATCGGCATCGCCGCGGCAGATCGCCACGATCGCATCCAGCCACGGCTGCAGCGCGTCCAGATCCAACGCTGGCGCGAAGGCACGCAGGCGCGCCGGATCGATCTCGATCGCCGCCTCAAGGTGCTTGGCGCCGGGGCACGACACGATGATCCCGACGTTGATGAACTCCTCGCGTTCGACGCGGGGCACCACGCGGATCACCGCATAGTCATACGTGTGCAGCGTGGGCACGGACGGCCTCCTGGACGAAGACGGCACGCACCTGCAGGCGGCGCTTGAGATAGGTGATGTAGGCCTGGCGATATGCCGCCGGGCTGTCGAACAGCGGCTCATCCACCAGCCAGCCGTCGGGCACCAGCGCGACGATGCGCTCGATCTCCGCATCGGGCAGCAACGCGGCAAGCGCGGCATCCACCTCGGCGATCTTCGTCGCGAACGGCAGCAGCACGTGGTCGCGGATCAGCACGAACGGCTTCTCGCAGGCATCGCCGGCAGTGGCCCAATCGTGATGGAAGTACATCGCCGCACCGTGGTCGATCAGGTAGAGCTGGCGGTGCCAGACCATCAGGTTCGGGTTGCGCGCGGTGCGGTCCACGTTGCTGGTGAGCGCATCGAACCACACGATGCGCGAGGCCAGGTCGGCGTCCACCGGCATCGCGGCCGGATCGTAGTTGATCGCGCCGGGCAGGTAGTCGCTACCCAGGTTGAGCCCCTCGCTGGCGCGGATCAGGTCCTGGATCTCCGGATCGGGCTCGGTGCGGGCGAACTCGCGGTCCAGCTCGACGAACACGATCTCCGGGATCGGCAGGCCCACGCTGCGGGCCATCTCGCCGGCGATCAGCTCGGCGATCAGCGCCTTGGGGCCTTGCCCGGCGCCACGGAACTTGAGCACGACCATGCCCTCGTCGTCGGTCTCGACCACGGCGGGCAGGGAGCCGCCTTCGCGGAGTGGGGTGATGTAGCGCAGGGCGTGCACGGTTCGCATGGGGACTATTCTAGCGTGCGGCGGCAAGGGCCCAGGCACTGGAGGGCGCAGCGGCGCGCATGATTCGATTCCTCCAAGAGCATGCGGCGGTCGTGCCCTCGCTGAGCCTGGAGGGTCGGGTGCGCGCGATGCTCTCCTCCCGGAGCCGTTACACGTGCGGCCTGGAGCTTCCGCCAGTGACATTCGACGGTTTGGCAGCGCTCGGCGCGAGTCCGTGCCATGCGACCCACGCCTGCTTCTGAAACGCCATGAAAATGTGATGAGTTACTCGTTGAATAGGAGTTCCCGTCAGTGAAATTCCGGCGAATCCGCTTTCCCGGGTTTTAATAAGGTGAAATTCCCGCTGCGTCGGGTTTTGCGTGATACAAGGGGGCGCTAGGCAAGCCTTGCCTGGTATTCGATGTTGGGACCACGACGAAACTAAGGAGTCATACCATGGCTAATCTTGTTCGCGCCTTGCAGGTTTCCCTCAATCTGCGTTCGCACAGTCCGACCCAGAGCATCCGTTCGAAATACATCTACTGGATCATCTTCTAAGCGCAGCGGTTTTCGCGTGTTTTCATGAACTTCCAGGGGTGGTCCAAGGCCACCCCTGGCTTCGGAGGGCATATGGCGGATCGCGGTGCAGGCACGGAGGTCATCTCCATTGATGATCTGCTGGAACGGGTCCGTCAGGAAGGCCCGGTTCTCACGTTCCAGAATGAGGTGGTCGGCATTTTCGACCCCGCCCTGGCGGTGAAAGTGGACAGGGCGAACACCGACCAGCACACGGTGCCGGATTCGCTGATCGATTATCTCGGTCTGCGCGGATCGGCGCCGCCGGTGGCGTGGCGCGAGGTGCGCGCGCTGTTGAGCGAACAGGGCGGTCGCCTGGCCGCACCCGCACAGATGCGCGCGCTGTATCTCCGCATGCACGCCTTCCTGGCGCAGCGCTGCGGTGCGGTTCACGACCTGAGCGAGCTCAGCTGGTGGGCGATTTCAGAGCCGCTGCTGCCATTGTTGATCGACGGCATGGACATGCGCGATACCGATGCGCTGATCGGCGAGCAGAAGACCCGGTACAGCGGCATCGTGCTGCAGAATTTCACCTTCTTCCGCCGCGTGCTGAATTTCCATCTTTCGCGCAGGGCCGCGCGTACGGTGGTGCGCCATATCAGGAGCCGGTTGCGCGATGCCACCCCGCATGATGATTTCCTGCAGTCGCTGCTGCCGCTGGTCGGGCGGATCGGCGTGGACCGCGTGGCTTACCTGATATCGACCGTATTGGCTGGCATGTCCGGATTGCCCGGAATCACCGCCGCCAGTCTGCTGTATGCGATGCACCGCTTCCCGGAATGGCAGCAACGGATCCGCGACGAGACCACCGCACTCAGCCTCGAGTCGCTGTATACGCTGCCGATGCGGGAGCTGCCGTGTACCTCGCGCTTCATCAAGGAGACCATCCGGGTGTGGCCCGGGTTGTTCGCGTTGCGGCGCCCGGCCTGGCACGACATCGATGCCGAAGGGGTGTCCATCAAGAAGGGCGCGGCGTACGAGTTGTCCTCGTATTACCAGCATCATTCGCCCGAATTCTGGGATCAGCCGGACGTGTTCGATCCGGACCGCTGGCTGCCATCGCGCCGTCAGCCCAACAAGGGCGCTTACGTGCCCTTCGGGTTTTCCTCGCGCGCATGTATCGGCAGTGCGGTCGGGCACGCACAGCTGGTGCTCTTCTGTGCGTTGATCACCCGTGACTTCGACATCCAGATCCAGGCCGACCCGGCCCCGTGGATGAAACTGGAAGGGTTTGCCATACCCGTGGATTTCAAGGGCGTGGTTTCGCCGCGCGCACATCCCGGTTGAGGGTACGCATGAGGGTGGCGCTCGCGGCCACTGGCCTGCCCTGGTGGGACGAGGATCGTGCGGCGCGTCTTGACCGGCCCCCTGCCGGGGTCTAGAAGGCAGGGGTCAACCTGGTTCGCAGTGGAGGTCCTATGAAGAAGTTCATTGCCGCATCGCTCGCACTGGTGCTGCTGCAGGCGTCCTCTACATTTGCCGCGCCTCGGGCGGCTTCTCCGCTGGCAGGGCGCTGGACGCTAGATGTGGCGACCTTGCCGATGCCGGCGGAGGCCCGCCCGCAGAGCGTCAGCCTGGCGTTCGCGGAGGTAGCCGGCGGCGAATGGTCTTCCCGTGTCGCCATCGTCGAGCACAGCGGCAATCGACTGGAGGCCGCCTCGACCATGGCGCTCGATGGCACGCCGGCGCCGGCCACCGGCACGTATCCGGTCGACCGCGTGGCGGGAAAGATGCCTGCCCCCGGGGTGCTGGTGATGCAGTTCATCTACCAGAACATTCCGCGCTCCACCCGCGTGTACACCGTGAGCGCCGACGGCAAGGTCCTGACCGAAACCGAGGCGTATTTCCGGGATGGCCAGCCGGTGCTGCGCACGGCACATTTCGATCGCGCCGTAGATTGAGGGCATTTCCGGCCGAGGCCGCCTCGCAGGCCAAAGGCGGCACCGCCACGCACCCGATGACCCTGCAACCGGCTTTCATGTTCCAGGGCGACACCTTGTACACGTTTGCCGCCAGACCGCGAGCGCTGGAGTAGTCCAGCCTGCAATCGGCGCCGCTGGACAGCTAGTGCGACAGCGCCCCGCGCTGCTGGGCCTGGGTGCGCTGCTGCGTCTGTTCCTGTTCTGTGCTTTCCGCGACGCGTTGATGAGTATTCTGTAGCTGCTGCAGACTTTCTGCTACCGGGCGCTGGGCGGCTTCGGCCGTACCGGTGGACGCCCGCAGCGCGGCGGGGTCGTCCAGCGCTCCCTTCACCACGAAGATGTTCTGCGCCGCGGCCGCCTCGGCGGTCTGTCGGCTGAGCACCACGTGGTCCACGCGGTCCAACCCGTTCTCCCTGGCGACCACCAGCAGGCTCGCACTCAGGCGCTCGCTGGTCGCGTCGAAGCTCCGTCCGTTGGCGGCATCGAGGGCGGCAACCTTGTCGCGAATCTGCTCGTGCAGGACGCGGTCGGCGGCATTCGACAGGGCCATGTCAGGCGCCTGGATGGGCCGCCCCGCGAACTCCCGGGCGGCGTTGGGCACATGGGCATGCGTACCGGCGGTATGGTCGAAATGATGCAGCGTCGGCGGCGTGGTGCTGCTGTCGTAGTAGGGCTGTGGCGCCGGCGTCCCCGCACCCAGCGTGATCCCATTCTGTTCCAGCAGGCTTTCCTGCAGGCCGAGCTGCTGCATGTTGATGGTCATGCGCACACGTCCGTCCGGATCGGGACGCAGTGCTTCGTACTGGCTGGCGCGACCGACAGCGTAGGCGCCGTAGTAGTTCCGATAGTCCGAAGTCCCGTTGTAGCCAAGCTGGGAAAGGTGCGCGGATTTATCGAAGTAGTGTTTTGCCATGCCTTCGATGTTTTCAGCAGATGCGGTGATGCTCAGGTCTTCGTTGAGCCTGATATCCGCATGCGACATATACGTGGCTGGCGGGCCAGGCTCTCTCTTGATGATGTCCTGAGTACGCACGTTGGCGTTGTAGATATCGGCGAGCGATGCATCAGGGTTGGCTTGCTTGACCATTCCCACAAGAGCGTTCCACCCCGCCAGATTGGCCTTCGCTTCATCAGTTCGATTTGATGAGATCAGGCGCCCTATGGCAGTAGTGTAGTCGTGGTCACCTGCCGCAGCTACGCGAAGGTCGGTCTCGAACCGGCTATAGGCATTCCTGGTGGCAGCGTGATTGAAACCGTGCTGTATCTCGTGGCCAAGCACGAAGGTAAGCTCAGCCTGTCTGCGCTCTGTAGACGCGGATGAGGGGGTCAGGATGGAGGCCGGCAGGTTGATGGTTTTACCGGCTCCGTCATACGTCCCTCCAGCGTTTGTCCCGGCGGGCAGCAACGCGAAGTGCTGCAGATGACCGGCCGCGATCGCCGCATCCACCTGTGTGGCGAGAGCAGGTGAGTTGGTCATCGAGCTCCGAAGATTGGAAACTTGATCCTCGGTTACACCCGGCTGGTTGGAAAACTCCGCTAGCAGCCTTTCCGTTGCAGTTGAAAGCGTGACCATCGAGAAATTCCTTATTCGACCGTCACATGGCGAACGCAGCCATGTGCGATTTCCTGGGGCGAGGTCGACGCCTCTCCAATCCTGTCCACGATGACGCTCATGCCGTTGCGCTGAAACTGCTCGTAGGCAACCCTGCCGTGCTCGCCGCGTACCGTCTCGCGCGCGAAACCCTGCGCTTGGAGTTCAGATGCGAACCGATCAAAGCCGATCTGGCATATGCCGGTTGCCGCGGCGGACTGCTTCGATGTGGTGTCAATGAAGTCGAGGTCCAGCCGTGTCCGAGCGCTGCCCGATTTTTTCACTTCAAGCCCGTATCCCCATTCCGGTGTCAGCGTGCCGCCATATCCAAAGTGTCCCGGCCCAAAGGTCTGTGCCGGCTGCTTCATTGCCGCCGACAGGCGCTCTACCGTAAGCTCGCTGGTCGAATGCGTGGTCTTGGTCAGGTCCAACAAGCCCAGCAACAGCTGTTCGGCAGTGAAGGTGGGCGGCGCTGCGGCGTCAGAGGCAGTGGATGCCATGGTTTTGGGTCCTTGAGTAGTCGGCAAAGGCCTAGTCGCGTGTGCACATGCGCACAGCGAGGCCGCGCAGAGGGCGATCGTCAACGGTCGTGCGAGTGCGTACCCCAACATGAGCGATCCTTGCGTGATGAACGCCGACCGTAAGACCGGTCAGGTGAAGCGCAGGTTAAGCCGAAACGGCCGTGCGAAATAGAGCGCGCAACTGGTCTAGGATGTCCTTGAACATCGCGGAGGTGCACGCATGAACGACACAGCGACTCACGCAATGCCGCCCTTGGATGGCCCCAAGGCCGAGCAGATGATCGGGAAGGTGGTACTCGTCGGGGTTACCCGTTACGGCGGCGATGGTCAGGTGCAGGACCTGCAGCAATATGCCGGCCGGGTGCTGCGGATCAGTTTCGATGAAGGCGTGGTGCTGGCCGACGATGTCGACGGGCACGAGCGCTATCTGCCGCCGATGCTGGACAACTACATGGCCGCCGAGCCGGGCGAATATCGGATGCTTTCCACCGGGGCCACGGTGGTGGACCCGGATTACGTGGTGACCTGGGACCTGCACGCGCGCCAATAGCGGGGCAGGTGGCCCGGCGCCGTCGAGTGGCCCACTTTGCGGCGTCGGGCGGATAGCCCTTCCGGCCCATTCAGATCGCCCCGAGCGGTGCTAGATTCGGGTCATGCCCGTGTGCGGGCGCTCATGACCACTGCAAGGGGATAAGGATGCTGATCCGTCGTACCTCGCTGGCTGCGGCTGTTGCCGTTGCCACGCTCGGCCTGCTGGCCGCCGCGCCGGCCTTCGCCGGCTATGACAAGCCGCCGGAACACCTGCTCAAGGTGCTCAAGGCACCGCCGCCGCCCGTGCCCAGCCTGGATCCCAGCGGCCAGCGCCTGCTGCTGACCACCGCGCAGACCTATCCGTCGATCGAGCGCGTTGCCCAGCCGTACCTCAAGCTGGCCGGCGTGCGCCTGGAGCCGAAGAACCGCAGCCGCCACGACACCCAGGGCGGCTATGGCATTCCGGCGTGCGTGGCCGATTTCACCCTGGTCGATGTGGGCACCGCCAAGCACACCAAGGTGGCGCTGCCGCAGGGCTGCGCGGGTGCGGCGCAATGGTCGGCGGACGGCCAGCGCTTCGTGTTCCAGAACGCGGTCGATACCGCGGTGCAGTTGTGGGTGGGCGATGCGGTGACCGGCCAGGTCAAGCAGATTCCCAACGTGCAGCTCAACCCGATCTTCGGCGGCACGGTGCAGTGGCTGGGCGGTGGCCAGCAGTTGCTGGTGAAGCTGGTACCGCCCAACCAGGGGCCGGCGCCGTCCAGCGGCAATGGCGCGGGCGGTCCGGACGTGCAGGAATCGCTGGGCAGCAGCGGCGAGAGCAGCACCTATGAAGCGCGCGATACGCTGACCAGCGCCCACGACGAGCAGCTGTTTGCCTATTACGGTGCGTCACAGCTGGCGGTGGTGGACGTGGTCGCAGGCAGCGTGCGCAATGTCGGCGCGCCGGCCCTGTACGACGGCGTCAATGCCGCCCCCGATGGCGTGCACGTGTTGACCGAAACGTTGAAGGCGCCGTTCTCGCACGCGGTGACCTACCAGCGCTTCGCCAATGACGTGGCCGTGCTTGATCTGGGCACCGGCCGCAGCACGCCGATCGCCAGCCTGCCGCTGGCCGACCGCGTGCCGGTGCATGGCGTGCCGGAAGGCCCGCGCGAGTTCGACTGGCGCTCCACCGATCCGGCCACGCTGGTCTATGCCGAGGCGCTGGACAAGGGCGACTGGAAGGTGACCGTGCCGCATCGCGATCGCGTGCTGGCGCTGAAGGCGCCGTTCACCGGCAAGCCACAGGAAATCGCCCGTACCGCACAGCGCTTTGAAGGCATCGCCTGGAGCGCCGATCCGGCGGTGTCGTTCCTGTTCGAAAACGATGAGAACCGGCACTGGCGGCAGACCCGCATCGTCGATGTGGACCAGCCGAAGAAGGAAGGTCGCCTGCTGTGGGATCTGTCCAGCGATGAGCAGTACGCCGATCCGGGCAACCTGGTGTTCAAGCGCCTGCCCAACGGGGCGTCGGTGGTGCGCCAGGACGGGGCATTCGTGTTCCTGCGCGGGCAGGGCGCCTCGCCGCAGGGCGACCGGCCGTTCCTGGACCGCCTGGACCTCGGCTCGCTCAAGACCGAGCGCCTGTTCCGCAGCGACGCCGATGCCTACGAGCAGGTGCTCGGCCTGACCGCCACGCCGGGCCGCTACCTGACCTGGCACCAGTCGGTGATGGACCCGCCGAACGCCTTCGTGCGCCAGCAGGGCGAGCGCGCAGCGGCGGCCAGGGAAGGCGAGGCGCAGTACGCCTCCACCGCCACCGCGCTGACCCGGCTCACCGACCCGACCCCGGAAGTGCGACAGATCCAGAAGCGGCTGGTGACCTACAAGCGCGCCGATGGCGTGGACCTGTCCTTCACCCTGTACACCCCGCCGGGCTACAAGGAAGGCCAGCGCGTGCCGGCGATCCTTTACGCCTATCCGGCCGACTTCGCCAACGCCGCGCAGGCCGGACAGGTGTCCGGATCGCAGCAGACCTTTACCCGCCTGGCGCCGTACCGGCTGATGCTGCTGGCCGGTTACGCGATCATCGATAACGCCTCATTCCCCATCGTGGGCGACCCCAAGAACGCCTACGACACCTACCTGGAACAGCTGGAAGCCGATGCCAAGGCGGCGGTGGACAAGGCCGTGGACCTGGGCGTGGTGGATCGCAACCGGATCGGCGTGACCGGGCACAGCCATGGCGGCCTGATGACCGCCAACCTGATCGCGCACACCACCCTGTTCAAGGCGGGCGTGGCCACCAGTGGCTCGTACAACAAGACGTTCACCCCGTTCGGCTTCCAGAACGAGCGTCGCTCGGTGTGGCAGGCGCAGGACGTGTATCTGAAGGCTTCGCCGTTCTTCTATGCCGACAAGATCAAGCTGCCCCTGCTGCTGGTCCACGGCGAGGACGATGCCAACCCGGGCACCGAGCCGTTCCAGTCGCGCAAGCTGTATCAGGCCATCCGTGGCAACGGAGGCACCACGCGTCTGGTGATGCTGCCCAATGAGCCGCACTGGTACACCGCGCTGGAATCCAACGAGCAGCTGGTCTATGAAATGCTCAACTGGTTCGATACCTACGTGAAGAACGCCCGGTAACGTCGAGCGTTGGTTGACGGCGTTGATTGCAATGGATCGGCCGCCCCGCAAAGGGCGGCCGTTTTGCATCGGGCAGCGGTCACGCACGCCGAATGCAGCGGCTCAGCCCAGCGGCAGCGCGTCGTAGGCCCGTGCAACGCGATCGTGCAGCGCCCGCACCGCCTCGGCCTTGGCATCCACGCGGCGTTCGTCGCCGTAGGCACGCAGGAAACGGCAGGCCGCGTGGCCCTGCGTCTTGTGCGCGTAATCGGCGATCCACTGCAGGCGACCGGGCAGGAACGCCTGTTCGGCTGACCACGCCGCCACCGGTGGGCGAATGCGCCGACGCATCCCCACCCGCCATGGCTTGGGTGTCAGCCGCGCACGAAAGCAATGCTGCAGCCGACACATGCGGGCGTAGAGCGCGTCGGTCTGCAGGGCTTCGAACAGGCGCTGCACCACAGGGTCATGGGCGGAGAAGGTGGCGTGCATGGCCAGCAGGCGCAGTCCGGCCGGGGTGCGATACGCGCGCAGGTGCCAGTCGGGGTGCTGCCGGATGAACTGTTCGACGCGTGCCAGCGCGCGTGCCTCCAGTTGTGCATCGCGATGGTTGGCGTTCTTGACGGCCAGTACCACGGCGTTGACCGCGATGAGCACCGCGCTGGCCGCGGTCACACCGACCACCCAGTTCCATGCGTTGCCGGCAGCGATGGCCACCCCCGCCCACAACACGCATGCCAGCAGGGTGGAAAGGACGCAACCGGACGGCGCAGGGCGATGGTCGATATCGGCAAACAGCACGTCCGGGGTATTCAGGCACAGCGCGCCGTAACTGTTGCGGGTAATGACGATATCGCCATGGCGTTCGACGATCTGCTCGCGGATCGGCACACCTTCCACGCCATAGTTGGTACGGCGCTCCTGTCGCGGCAGCGACTGGCCAGCGGCAATGGCGTGCAGCGCCTCCTGCGCGCGCGCGTCGGCATGTGCCTGCGCGGCGGCCACGCTGTCGTCGGACCAGCCGAAGCGGCGCACGATCAGCTGCCTGCGGTTGTGCCGGACTTCGCGCCGGGCTTCGGCCCAGTACTCGGGAACAATCATGACGGTCCTTGTCGTGGCGTGGGGCGTTGCGCGGAAGTCTGCCACGTGGCGCGTGTCCGCGCTTATGATCCACGCTCCACCGCATGACGGAATGACGCGGATGCCTGACGCGAACGATGCCGACGTGGTCGTCTTCGATTTCGACCTGACCCTGACCCGCTGGGAGACCGCAGCGCGTTTCTTCAAGAGCCTGCTGCGGCGCGCGCCGTGGCGGCTGACGGCCCTGCTGCTGGCGGTGCCGGTGTTGTTGCCGCTGCTGCTGGCCGCGCGTACCCGGCGTCTGCCGACCCGGTTTGCCGTGTGGCTGGCCACCTTCGGCCGCAGCCGGCAAGGTCTGGAGGCTTTGGCCGAGGCACATGCCGAGGCCGTATTCGACAGCGGCGAGGTGCTTTTCATCGCCACCGCCGTGGAACGGCTGCGCCAGCATCAAGCCCAGGGCGCGCGCGTGGTGATCGCCACCGGCTGCTGGGCACCGCTTGCGCAGGCGTTGCTGGCGCGCGGTGGGCTGGGTGATGTGCCGCTGGTTGCATCAACGCTGCGCCCGTTGTGGGGTGGCTGGGTAAGCGACCAGCATTGCCTGGGCGCCAACAAGATACCGATGCTGGCCGCGCGCGGCTTCGCACCGCCCTGGGCGGTGGCCTACACCGATCACCACGCCGATCTGCCGCTGCTGCGCAACAGTGCACAGTGGTACCTGGTAAGCCCCCGGGCAGACTGCCTGCGGCGGATCGAGGCGGCCATGGCGGTGAAGGCCCAGGTGCTTGCCTGGCGCGCCTGACCCCGGCATTGCGACTCACCCATCTTGCACGGGCATGCCCGGTAAGCCGATGATGCGACGGGGAAGGGAGGTCCTGCGTCGGCGATGTCGCCGGCGCCGCAGCGAACGAGGACACGGATGTGGGCAGGCTGCGGGTCATCACCCGGGACAACGGCGCAGGCTTGAGCCGCGATCTGATGATCGTGGCCGACGTGCTGCGCGCCCAGCACGACGTGGATACGGTCGGCCTGGGCCCACATCGCATGCGCAACCAGCTGCGCCAATGGTGGTCACGCGCGGCGTGCCGGCTGCGCGGGCGTTTCGATGCGCAGCTGTCGCTGGAGCGCATCTATGCACCGACCCTGGCCTGCGCGGCGCGCAACCTGCTGGTGCCCAATCCGGAATGGTTCCAGCCCGGCTGGGTTCCGCTGTTGCCGCGCTTCGAGCAGGTGTTGTGCAAGACCCGGCATGCCGAAGCCCTGTTCGCGCAGCTGGGCTGCCGTACGTTCTATACCGGCTTCACCTGCACCGATCGTTCCGATCCGTCGGTGCCGCGCGAGCGTGCGTTTTTCCATCTGGCCGGGCGCAGCACCGCCAAGGGCACGGCCGTGCTGCTGGATACCTGGCGGCGGCATCCGGAGTGGCCGACGCTGACGGTGGTGCAGCGCGCCCGACACGCGCGATCGCAAGGCGGTGCGCACAATATCGTGGTGCATGCCGGCTATGTGCATGATGCCGAGCTGCGGCGGCTGCAGAACGCGCATCGCTTCCACCTGTGTCCCTCCGAAGCGGAGGGGTACGGCCATTCGATTGCCGAGGCGATGAGCGTGGGCGCGGTGGTGCTCACCACCGATGCCGCGCCGATGAATGAACTGGTTGATGCGCACTGCGGCCTGCTGCTGGCAAGCACGCCGGGGGCACCGATGGGCCTGGCCCGGCGGCACCACGTGGCGGTCTCGGCCATCGAGGAGGGCGTGCTGCAGGCGTTGCGGTTGAGCGTGCGCGAGTGCACGCAGCTGGGCAGCGCCGCGCGGGCACGCTTTCTGGAACGCGACGCCGCATTTCGCGAGCGCCTGGTCGCTGCCCTGTGCGATTTCCCACGTTACGAGCCGGCCACCGTGTCGGAGATCAGCGTCGCGCAGGTTGCCGTGGGCACCTCCTGACATGGACGACAGCGAACCGGCTATCGGAGCGTTGATGGATGACGCGGGCCTTCCCGTGCTTCCGCGCCGCTGGGTGATGTTGGCCTCCGAGCAGTATTCCCTCGCCATCCTGCGCCCGCTGGCCGAGGCGGCGCTCGCACGGGGTGACACAGTGAAGTGGTTGGCCCCGGATGCGGTTGCGGCGCAGTTGCGGTCGGCGGAGCAACGGATATGCGGCGCACGCGCGCTGTACGCGTTTCGGCCGCATGCGGTGTATGCCACCGTCAACCGGATTCCACCGTTCTTCCCGGGTCTGCAGGTGCAGTTGTTCCATGGTCTCAATCTGCACAAGCGCGATCCCGGGCAGGGCCAGTTCCGCATGCTGGGCCTGTTCGATATGTACTGCTCGCATGGGCACGCTACCACCGCGCCGCTGCAGCAGCTGGCGGCGCAGCGACGCGACTTCAACGTGGTTGAAACCGGCTGGCCGAAGCTGGATGCACTGTTCGCCGGACCAGGCGCGGATGCGGCCGCATTGCGAATGGCC
>NZ_DAMAGC010000017.1:26563-51426 GCF_031995405.1 Stenotrophomonas sp.
CGCTGGTGATGTATGCCTCGACCTTCAACGAGCCGCTGAGCCAGGCGCGACGGTGCCTGCCGGTGCTGGAGCAACTGATCGCGCGGGGCGACCGCTATTGGCTGTTGACCCTGCATCCGATGACGCCCCCGGCGCTGGTCGAACGCTATCAGGCATTGGCCGGCGCGAATGCGTGCTTCCTTGACGCGACACAGCTGGCCGGCATGCTGCACGCCGCCGACGTGCTGGTCTGCGATACGTCTTCGGTGGTGGAAGAATTCATCCTGCTCGACAAGCCGGTGGTGACCGTATGTCATCGGCAGCCGCAACCGTGCATGCAGGATGTACGCGCGCCGGAGGACATCGACGCCGCCATTGCACTGGCGTTGGCGCAGCCGCAGGGGCTGTCGGCCCAACGCCACGCCTACGCCGCCAGCGTCCATCCGAGCAGGGATGGAGCCGCATCGTCACGTGTACTGCAGGCGGTCGAGCAACGTCTGCGCAACGGCGATACCGGTCTGCGCGTGCGTTCGAAGCGACCGTTCCGGCGCCTGTGGCGGTCCTGGAAAATGTGGCGCGCGCTGCTGCCCGGAAGCGGCGGTCAAGGCCCATGCTAGGCTGGCCCGCATTGCCAAGGGAGACCGCCGGATGCCTTCGTTCCTGCATGCCATCACCATCGCTGCCGTGCTTGCCATGGCGCCCCCCGCAGCCCACGCCGCGTCGCCGGCAGTCAATCCGCTGCTGCTCGCGCCGGTGGCGACACTGACGCCCGACCAGGTACGGGGCATGCAGCGGCAGCTGCTGGACTGGCCGCAACTGCAGCGTTACCGCGCCGAGAATGCCGCCCTGGCGGCACCTGCCGGCGGCCAGCCACGCGTGGTGTTCTTTGGCGATTCCATTACCGAAGGTTGGGGCCGTACCGGCAGCGCGACCTTCTTCGCCGGCAAGGGCTACGTCAACCGCGGCATCAGTGGGCAGACCACCGCACAGATGCTGCTGCGCTTCCGCCAGGACGTGATCGCGCTGCAACCGGCTGTGGTGGTGATCCTGGCCGGCACCAACGACATCGCCGGCAACACCGGGCCGGCCAGCCAGGCGATGATCGAAGACAACCTGCACTCGATGGTGGAGCTGGCCAGGGCGCACGGCATCGCCGTGGTGCTGTCCTCGGTGCTGCCGGTCAGCGAGTACCCGTGGCAGCCGGGCGTGCAGCCGGCGCCGAAGGTGCGTGCGCTCAACGCGGCGCTGCAGCGCTATGCAGGGCAGCACAAGCTGGTGTACCTGGATTACTACACACCGCTGGCCAACCACCAGGGTGGTCTGGACAAGGCCATGGCCAACGACGGCGTGCACCCGACGGCGGCGGGCTACGCGCGGATGGCGCCGCTGGCCGAAGCGGCGATCGTCCAGGCGCTGCGCGCAACGCGGTGATCAGGCGGTGGCGGTGGCCTCGGCGACGTCAGCGGGCTGCCGCGACGGCGCGGCAGCCGCCTGATCGGCGCGGCCACCCGCCACGGTCGGCCCTGGCCCTGCTCAGCCCTCGTCCTGCTTCAACGCCGCATCGGCGGCCAGCAATGCCTCGGCCGCCTTGCTCAACGCGGGCGAGGGCACATCCGCGGCGCCGATGGACTGCATCATCCGGGGCATGTCCACGAAGCGGCGCTGGCGCCGGTCATAGATGCCGGTGACCAGCAGCGCGCGCGTGGCGATCTTCTCTTCGCCCAGCAACACCCGCTGCTCCATGATCACCCGCGTGCCCACCCAGCCGACCAGCCGCGTTTCCAGGGTAAAGCGCTGGAACGGCTTCAGTTCGCGGCGGAACTGGATGGTGCCGGCGCCGACGATCGGCGCCCACTTCTCACGCAGCGCCACCCGGCCCAGGCCCATGCGCAGGATCAGGTCGAGGCGGCCCAGGTCGAAGATGTTCCAGTAGCGCCCGTTGGTCATGTGCAGGTTGCTGTCCAGGTCGTTGGGCAGCACCCGGAACGCCACCCGCGACACCCCGAATGGCGCGGCCAGCTTTGGGCGGAAGAGGCTGCACAGCAGCAGATGGAGCAGGCGGAACCAGAGATTCATGCTGAATATGACGACTGTAATAGAACAGATACGCTAGGCTATGACGACTGTCTTAGCAAGGATCGGTGCCATGAGTCCACGTCCAACCGACGCGCCGCAGCGTGTGGTCGCCGCCGCCGCGGAAATGCTGGCGCGGGTGGGGCTCAACGCCACCAGCATCCGCGAAGTGACCAAGGCGGCCCACGCGCCACTCGGCTCGACCTACCATCACTTCCCCGGTGGCAAGCAGGAACTGTTGGCGCGCGCCACCACGTTGGCCGGTGACAAGGTGGATGCCCTGCTGGAGCAGCTGCTGCAGGCGGGCGCAGCAGCGGGTATCGCGCAGTTCCTGCAGCTGTGGCGCGATCGCCTGCTGCGCAGCAACTTCGACGCCGGCTGCCCGGTGCTGGCCGCGTCGGTGGAAGTGCCGGTGGAGGCCGTGCCGAGCCAGGCGCGGGACGCGGCGGCGCTGGTGTTTGCACGCTGGGAACAGCGGCTGGGCAGGGCAATGATCGAAGCCGGCCACCCTCCCGCGCAGGCGGCCATGCAGGCGACCATGATCATCGCCGGCGTGGAAGGCGCGGTGGCGATGTGCCGGGCGATGCAGGACATCGGGCCGTTTGATCGGGTGGCCGCGCAGTTGCTGCTGCTGGTGGAGGCGCCCGGCACGGCGTGAGTACGCGCCGTCGGCTTGCTTCACTGCACGCCCGGCAGCCCCAGTAGTTCGGACAGCCCCAGCCAGCCGATCTGCACGCCGATGCACAGCAGCACGAATGCCAGCAGTCGCAACACGACCTGGGTACCGGTGCGCCCGAGCAGCGATTGCAGGCGGCCGGCATAGCGCATGCACAGGTAGATCAGCACGCACAACGCGACCAGCGCGCTGGCGGCGGCAGCGACATGCACCGTCTCCGGCCCTTCGGCAGGGGAACTGGTGCCCACCGCAATGGCCACCGCGATCGCGCCGGGACCTACCGTGAGCGGCAGCGTGAAGGGGTAGAACAACTGCGATTCCACGGTGGCGTCGACGTCTTCCCGTGCTTCCTCCTGCGCCGCGCCGGCGAGCGTGCCGTGATCGCTCTGCGACGGGGCCTGCAGCAGGCGCCAACCGGTGGCGGCGATCACCAGGCCACCGGCCAGCCGCAGCACCGGAATGGAAATACCGAAAAACGAGAGCACATAAGCACCGATTCCGATGGAGGCAGCGAGCATCACCAGGCTGTTGAGCGCGACCGCGCGTGCCACCCGCGCGCGCTGGGCCACGGTTGCGTCAGGCAGGATGCCGAGCACCAGCAGTGCCGCCCCGGGCGGATTGATCACCGGCAGCAGGCTGGTGAAGATCACCAGGAAGGTATGGCTGAAGTCATTCCACATGGCAGGCAGAAGGCGCAGCGGCGCGCGTGCGGGAACCAGCGCCCACCATGCCGCGCAGGCGGTGAAGGTGACTTGATCCTGGTCAAGCCCGCGGCCGCCACATCCGCACGTCGCCAACGGCTGAATGCGCGCGTCCCGCCCATGATTCGCGTCGGCTTGATCCAGGTCATGAAGTGGGGTGATGGCGTTCGCTAAGGTCGGGCTGACCCTGTGCCCGGAACCCTTCCGGACGCTGCCTGCGAGAACGCCATGGCCCCCGTTCCTTCGCCCCCGCCCGACCCGCCACCGCCACGCGATGCGCATCTGGACGAGGACATCTGCGTGCACATTTTCACCACCTCGGCCGCGATGCTGGGCGTGTGCATGACCGTGGTCGGGGTACTGCACGTGGTCACGGTGCTGCGCAAGGTGGACACCTTGGGCGATGACCTGCTCAGCATCGATTCGCTGATCTACCTGGCCTCGTGCCTGTGTGCCTATGGCGCGCTGCGCACCCGCAGGCGCAAGCGCAACCGGATGCTGGAGGTGATGGCCGACTGGCTGTTCCTCGTCGGGCTGGCGCTGAGTGCGGTCGCCACCGGCTTCATCACCTGGGCCATTACCGGCACCTGACCCTCCCCGGAACCGACGCCTAGCAGGTACTTCCATGGATCACCCCGCCATTCCCGGGCGTTCGCCGCGCACACGACGGCTGCACGATCTATACGCCGTGGTGCTGATCGGCGTGCTGCTGTGGACCGGGTCCACCGTGGCCCAATCTCCGGTGGACACCGCCGCACCCGGCGCGCCGCTGCAGTCGCCGGCGGAAATCCGCTACGGGGCCGACGGTGTCAGCAAGGGCACGTTGCGCCCGGCGATGTCGGCAGTGTCGGTCGGCGGACAACCCTATCGCGCGCTGGTGTTCAACGCAGACTACGACGCGCCGCTGATCCGCACCCGTCCCGGTGGCACGGTGTCGATCACGCTGGACAACCAGATGGACGAGAAGACCAACCTGCATTTCCACGGGATGACCGTCACCCCGCTGGACTCGGGCGACAGCATCTTCCGTGAGGTGGGCCCGCACGAAAAGGGTCTGTACCGCTTCAAGCTGCCACCCGACCACAGTCCTGGCGCGTACTGGTACCACAGCCATTTCCACGGCGGCGCGCAGCGTCAGGTGGAATCGGGCATCGCCGGGCCGATCCTGGTCGACGGCATCCTGGACCCGTTCCCGGAACTGAAGGGCATCAAGGAACGCGTGCTGGTCCTGCGCAACTTCCAGAAGACCCTGACCGGCAGGCTGGCCAGCGAAATCGTCACCAGCGCACCGTCCATCCGCACCGTCAACGGGCAAGCCGATCCAGTGATCACGATCCAGCCGGGCGAAACCCAGCTGTGGCACCTGATGAACATCTCGGCCAACCAGTACTTCCGTATCCGCATCAACGGCCAGAACGTGCAGATCCTCTCGCGTGATGGCAACACGGTGAACAAACGGGTGATGACCGACGAACTGCTGATCGGGCCGTCGGCACGCTTCAGCATCCTGGTGGTGGGCGCCGATACGGGCGACCATGCCGTGGAACTGGCCGCCGGCAACACCGGTGCGGCCGGTGATCAGTACAAGGGCGCGCGCATCGCCACTTTGCGGGTGACCGGGGCGGCCGTGGCCACACGCAGCATTACCCGTGCATACCCGGTGCTGGAGGACCTGAGCAAGGTCAAGGTCGCCAACGTCCGCCAGTTCGCTTTCCAGGATTCGCCCACCGATGGCGATGCCTTCCTGATCAATGGCGAGCGCTTCGATCCGCGCCGGGTCAATACCACCGTCAAGCTGGGGGATGTGGAGGAGTGGCGGCTGTACAACCCCTCCCAGGAACTGCATCAGTTCCATATCCACCAGACCGATTTCCAAGTGGTGGCCATCAACGGCAAGCCGGTGCCGTTCAGCGGCTACCGCGATACGGTGTTCATCCCTACGCGTGGCTCGATCACGTTGCGCATCCCGTTCCGCGACCCGGTGATGCTGGGCAAGTTCGTCTACCACTGCCACATCCTCGAACACGAAGACGGCGGGATGATGCAGGTGATCCAGGTGGTACGCCCCGAGGACTATGCGCAGGCGGTGAAGCTGGCCCCGCTGGGTGGCATCTACGGCGACAACCAGACCTGCAGCTACCTCAAGAACAGCGGGCGCGAGTTCACCCTGCCGACCGATGTGCAGCTGCCTGCGGAGGGTCCGTGATGGACGCACTGTGCAGACGCACCCTGGCGCTGGGCATCGTGGGCGGATTGGCCGTGCTGGCCGGCGAGGCCCGTGCCGACAAGGGGTATTACCCCAATATCGGGATGGATTACAGCGCGGTGATGCAGTACGACTTCAACCGTGCCGAGGGCGATGGTGCCATCGCGCCACGCAACACCACCGATTTCTATCCTGACATCCAGAGCAGTTTCTACGTGCGCTTCAGCCCCAACGACCAGATCCGGCTGTCCACTGAACTCAACCCGATCAACCCACCGGCCGCGGGTGAGAAGCGCACCTTCGGTGGCATCGGCCTGGTGGTCAACGAGCTCAATTACTACAAACTTACCCAACACACGCAGCTGCAGGTGGGCAAACTGCAGGTGCCGTTCGGGCGCGCGATGGATGCTGCACCCGGCCTGTATACCAATGATTTCGTATCGACCTATGATCTGGGGGGCGTGCTCGGCGCAACCTACGCGTATCGCTGGTTCGGGCAGACGCTGGGAATGGTGCAGGGCGGCGTCAATCTCTACACCGCCGACACCACCGCGCTGAGCCGGCCGTTCTTCCGCAGTGGTGGGCGTGCCCAGCGTGCCGACGGCGGCCCGGCCAACACCGGCAAACTGGATTCCTACGCGTTGACGGTGAACTGGGATGCTATTCCCGCACTGCCGTTCCTGGAGCTGCAGGCCGGCTACATGCGAAACCGCGCAGGGCGGGCGCAGCCAGACACGGGGCCTGCCGATGATGAAGTGATCCGCGTCGTCTCGGCGCGCTATATCTGGGCACCCGATTCCAGCGCCGACCTGGACACCACGTTGCGTGGCCGCTACTTCGACATCGTGCCGCTGGTGGAGTACGCGGCTGTGCGGAACGAAGACGCCGTCGCCGGCAACGACACCCGCTACCTCACCACCTCGGTCACGATCGATTACGGCCGATGGGTTGTGGGCGCCACCCGCACCGACAAGCGGCGGCCGTGGGCACCCGGTGCCGGACGGCATGACTACCTAAACGAACTGAGTTGCGGCTACCGGCTGACCGGTCAATTGACCGTTGCCTTGTCGGCCGGCAGCCAGGCACAGGGTGGCGAGGATTCCAACCTGGTCGGCTTCGCACTGACCTACAGTGGAGCGCATTGATATGGAGCGATCCCGATGGCTGGCCGTCGCGTCTGCTCTTGCGTTGTCGATCCTGCTGATGCCACCGCTGGCGGCGCAGAACCCGCCGCGGACGGGCGGCGCGTTCAACCTTACCGACCAGGATGGACGCGAGGTTACCGAGCGAAGCTTCCAGGGCAAACCGGCGTTGCTGTATTTCGGCTTCACCTCCTGCCCGGATGTATGTCCTACCGACCTGGCACGCGTGGCGCTCATTGTCCGGCGCGTGCGGTCGCTGGGCGGGCCCTCGTTGACCCCGATCTTCGTCAGCGTTGATCCCGCCCGCGATACACCGGCCAGGATGAAGGCCTACGTGTCGGTGTTCGGGCGTGACCTGGTGGGGCTGACCGGCACACCGGCGCAGATTGCCGAGGTCACCGACCGCTACCACGTGTACTACAAGAAGGTTCCGTATGGCAGGCGCGGACAGTACATGATGGACCATTCCACGTTCGTGTTCCTGCTCGATCGCGAGGGCCGCTATGTCGACCACTTCGGCCGCACCGCCGACGAGGCGCAGGTGGCCCGCCGGATCGTCACCGCCCTGGCCGCCACACCGCTGCGTGCACGCTCGCCTTCCATCGCAGGAAAGTAGCGCTGCGATGCCTGCGTGACGCGCCTGCAGGCCTCCGCGACGGGCAGCCGCAGAGGCCTGCTCGATCACGGTCGTCCGTTGTTGTTGGCGACATTCGCCGCCTGGCGCAGCTCCTGGTCGGCCTGGATCAGCAGTTCGCGTGCACGCCCGGCATGACCGCCGAGGCGTGAGTCGTTGTCCTGTTGTGCCACGCCGATCAGTTGATAGGCCTGCACGATGTGCTCCTGGGCGGCGCGCAGGTTGCCGTGGCGCTCACCAATGTTGACGGTGGGCTGTTGGGCCTGGCTTGCGCCGGCCACGGCGAGGACCAGTGCGAGCGATATGGGGCGGAGAATGCGGTTCATGGGAACGGCTCCGAAGAGGGACGGGGAACAGGGTGAGCGACGGCGATGCAGCCGGTCCCCGCAGGTTAGGATGATCGCCCGCGCCTGCACTTGACGTGGGTCAAGCGACGGCGCGATCAGCCTGCAGGGGCGTGGCTATCGGCTGAATGCTTCATCGAACCGCGTCATGTACGCTGAATACGCGTGACCAGTAGAAATACTGGTGGCCACGATATTGCACCGCGACATCGCACAAAATAATCTGCTGCCTTGCAGCGGGGCGGTTCGCTGCAACCGGGTGGGGAAGGGGGCGGCATCCAGAGCTGGAGATCTCGACCATGGCCAGGAGTGTTGTCACGCCGTCAGCGCGCTGCTGGGAGTGCGGCGCCTGCCCGTTGGGCCCGGTGTGTTTTTCCGGGGCTGTCGGGGCGGACCTGTTGGGTGAGCTGGATGTGCTGATCGAGCACGCCGCCCCGACGCATGCCGGTAGTTTCCTGTTCCACCAGGGCGACCCGTTCCGGTGCATCTCGGTGGTCCGATTGGGTACGGTCAAGACATACGCGGTCGATCGCGCAGGCCGCGAGCAGATTCTGGGTTTCCACATGCCCGGCGATGTCATCGGCTTCAGCGCCATCGACGAGCGCCACTACCCGTGCAACGCCGTGGCGCTGGATACGGTGACGGTGTGCAGGTTGCCCTTCCAGCGTGCGCTCGAACTGGCCACCCGAATGCCTGCGCTGCAGGCGCGGTTGTTCGGCATGATGAGTCGCGAGATCGCGCGCGCGGCGCGGTTGTCGTGCAGCACCAATGCCGACGAGCGCCTGGCTGCGTTCCTGATCGGCATGGCCGACCGCATGGGCGCGCGCGGCTACTCCCCCACCCACTGGCAGCTCACCATGTCGCGGATGGACATCGCCAGCTATCTGCGCCTGGCACCGGAGACGCTGAGCCGGTTGCTGCGCCGGTTCCAGGCCGAAGGGCTGGTCTTGGTCGACGGGCGCGACGTGGAAGTGCTTGGACGTGAACGTCTGCAGGCACTTGCCATCGCCGATCACGTGTCCTGCCTGGCTCCGGCCGACATCAGGGCGGCGTAGCGGACCAATGCGTCGGGCGCATATGCACGAACGTCGGCAGCGGCCCTAGAATGCAGGCATGCATTCCGTATCCCCCGACAAGGACGTCCGCATGCTGCATCATCTGTCACTTGGGGTCCACGACCTCGCCGTGGCCGGCGCGTTCTACGATGCCGCGCTGGGCGCACTGGGCTATCGCCGTGTGTTCGAGGACGACACCGCGATCGGCTATGGGCTGGTCGACGATGAGGACCTGTTGTGCCTGAAACTGCACGAAGATGCGGCCGCGCCTGGAGCGGGTTTCCATCTTGCGTTCAGCGCGCCCACGCGCGCTGCGGTCAATGCCTTCCATCACGCCGCGCTGCTCGCCGGCGGCCATGACAACGGCGCGGCTGGAGTGCGTCCGGACTACGGCGATTCCTACTACGCCGCCTTTGTGATCGATCCCGATGGCCATCGCATCGAAGCGGTCACCAAACAGGCGGATGCGTGAAGCGGCGCGTGCCACGGCCGAGCCGGCCGCTGCTGCTGCCGTTGACCCGTGGCAGCGAGATCGCGCGTGCCCGCCAGCAACTCCAGCGCGGCGGCTGGCCGCGCCTGCAGATGGCGGCCATCGTGCTGGTCACCGGCGTGGCCGGGCTGCTGGCCTCGCACCTGCTGCGGGTGGGCGGTATCGAGACGATGCTACTGCGCTATCCGCTGGCGGTGCTGCTGGCATACGCCACCTTCCTGCTGCTGATGTGGATATGGCTGCGCTGGCGTGGAGATGTGGCTGCCGATACGGTGATCCCGGAAGCCAGTGGGGCGGGCGGTTCCGCCACACCTGGCGCGGGACCGGACTGGTTCGGCAGTGGCGGGCGCTCCGGCGGCGGCGGTGCCTCCGCCTCGTGGGGCGAAGCGGCGGGGGCGGGCACGTCCGGCAGCACCAGCGATGGCGCGATGCTGGACCTCGCCGATGGCGAAGGCCTGCCGATCCTCGCTCTGCTCGGCGTCGTGACTGTAGTGGCTGCCGCACTGGTCGCGGCCAGCCGGGTGATCTGGACGGCGCCTGTACTCATGGCCGAACTGCTGGTCGATGCGGCGATCGCCGGTGGTTTGTACCGGCGCATGCAGGGCATGCAGGCGCAGGGCTGGTGGCGGTTGTGTCTTGCACACACGTTCTGGCCGCTGCTCGGCGCACTGCTGTTCTTCGCCGCACTCGGCTGGATCGCGCAGGAAATATCACCGCACGCCAATACCTTGGTGGATGTGCTGCAGACCTTACGGGATAAATGAACATGCCTGCATTGACGACCTTGACCGCCTACCGCGCCGTTGGTGTGGGCGCACTGGTGGTGGGCCTGGCCACCAGTGGGGTGACCGCACTGCTGACTACCCTGATGGGGGCGGTGATCCTCCCGCGGTTGCTGGCACCGCTGCAGGCGCAGGGCATGCCGCCGCCGTCGTTCACCAGTGCATTCGCGGCGGGCTACCCGGTAGCGTGGCTTGGGCCTTTGCTGGTGTTGCTGGTCTGGCGCTTCGGCGGCGTGCATGGGCGCTGGCTGGCCGGCGTGGTCGGCCTGGCCTCGATGCTGGTCGCCGGCAGTATCGCGGTGGTGGCGATGTACATGGCACTGTTCGCGCAGGCCAGTGCGATCTGACTCGTGCCGTGTGCGTGCCACGGCAATCGTCCGCGTTCGACTCAGTATTTCTACTGGGTCGCCGCCCCCGACGGCAGCGGCAGGGTCGCTGCACGCCGGTAGCTCAGCTCACTCAAAGCGCCAGCGCAGCCCCGCATATACGCCGCGCCCTTCACCGGGCGTCGAGCGCGCCACATCCTTCCCGGCATCGTTGTAGCCCGGCGTGACCGTGGCTGCGTAGTGGCGGTCGCCGATGTTGCGCAGCTCCGCCCATGCCTGCCACCGCCCGCTCGGCGCATCGAAGCCGATGCGGCTGCCGACGATGGCGTGGCTGTCCGCGCTGACGCTGTTGGCGTAGTCCACGAACATCTTCGAGGCGTACTCGGTGTTGAGTGCCGCGTAGAAGCCGGTCGGATGCTCGTAGCGCAGCTCGGCCTGGTAGTAGTGGCGCGGCAGGCCCGGCAGGCGATTGCTGTCGAACAAGGCGTCATGGCGATAACGGAAGTCGCTGAAGGTGTACGCCTGGCGCAGCGACAGGCGGCCATCTCGGCCTTCCCACAACGTGCTGTCCAGCCCCGCTTCCAGGCCACGGTGCGTGGTGGGACTGGCGTTGTTTTCAGCCACGAACAGGTTCGGTACCGGCATCACTTCCACGGTAAGCAGCTCGTGCAGCACCCGTGCGTAGTAGCCGGTCAGCTCCCAGCGGCCAAGCGCGCTGTCGCCCCGCGCACCCAGTTCCAGCGTGGTCGCGGTCTGGTTGTCCAGCTGCACCGGGGCGCGCTGGCGACTAGTGGAGGCCCCGTTGCCCGCGCCGAAGTACTGGTTCGAGCCCCAGATCATCGACCACGGATGTGCCGGTTCCACCGAGCGGCTCAGGTTGCCGAACCACTGCACCTGCGGCGTCTGCTGCCAGGTGAAGCCCAGTCGAGGCGCGTAATCCCACTGTTGCTTGCGCAGGCGTTCGGGGGTGGCCGGCCAGGTCACCTGCACGTCGCGGCGGGTGTTGATCAGCGCCAGCCCGGTCTGCAGGTGCAGCGCATCGGTGAGCGCCAGGTCGTTGCCGGCGTGCAGGGTGCTGTCGGTGCCGTGGTGCGAGAAGTCGCGCGTGTGCGTGCCGGCGGCGTAGCCGTTGTTGGCAAAGCGCAGGGTCTCGCGCACGTCCGCATCGAGGTCGTGGGTAACGCGCAGGCTGAGCGTGGTCACGCTGTCGCGGCCGAACAGTGCATGTCGGTGGCGGTAGTCGAGCGTGGCGTTGAGGTTGCTGTAGTCCAGCTGCTGCCGGTACAGGCTCTCGTTCAAGTCCATCGGGTACGTGTGGTACACCAGCCCGGCCTGCAGCGAGGACGCATCATCGATCTGCCAGGTGGTCATGTTGCCGATCCAGGTGCTGCCCGGCTGCGGACGGCGCGCGTCGATGGCCAGGTTGGCCGGATTGGCCGCGCGCGGGTCGTTGCGGATCTGGTCGCGGGTCAGGCGCCCGGGCGTTTCGTGATTGGTCTCGCGGTAGCGCACGAAGAAGCGGGTTTCCAGCTGCGGGGTGATCTGCCAGCCGAGGTTGGCCATCGCACCCTTGCCATCGCCGCTGGCGTGGCGCTGGTAGCCGTCGAATTCGGTATCGGTGTAGGCGAGGAAGTAGTCGACATCGCCACTCACGCCGCCGTAGCCGACGCTGCGCTTCTGGTAGCCACGGCTGCCGGCTTCGTACTGCACCTCCAGACCGGCCGAGTCGCGGCCGCTGCGGCTGACGTAGTTGATCGCACCGCCCAGTGCCAGCGCACCGCGCTCGAAACCGTTGGCACCCCGCAGCACTTCCACGCGGCTCAGCCACAGCGGTTCCAACAGCTCGTACGGCGTGCCGCCCGGGCCGGTCAGCGGCAGTCCATCCAGCGACACCGAAATGCCCGACGCATGCGCGCCCGGCCCACGGTTGATGCCCGAGCCGCGGATCGACACCTTGGCGCCTTCGTTGCCGGGCGACTGCGCGCTGATGCCGGGCTGGTAGGCCAGCACATCAGCCGTGGTGGACAGGCGGCGGTCGGCGTTGGCCAGGTCGACTACATTGCTCGCCCCGGGCACGCGCTTGAGCGCGGTGCGGGCCTGCTCGGCCTCGCTGGCGGCGGTGACGTTGACGGCGTCCAGCGTGGTGGCCTGCGGGGCGGCGTGGGCGGTGGCCGACAGCGTGAGGGCGACCGCCAGGGCGATCGGGCACAGGGTAGGGCGATACGACTGCAGAGGCATGGGGAGGGCTGTAAACTAAAAAACTGGCGCGCAAGTTAACAGGTGCGGCGCCGCCCGTCACCCGTCACAGCCGTAGGGCCATCGGTCGGGCCCCGCCCCGGGTAGAGCCGAGCCATGCTCGGCTGCGCTTCGTTCCGCCGGCAAACGGGTACGAGGTCGACGGCATGGGGTCGGCGCGGTGTTGTGCAAGCCGACCATGCATCTCATGTACGACTGGCAGCAGCTGCTGGCGCCGTCATTGGCGATGTCGCTCCAGTGCTGGATCTATTGCAGTGAAGTAGGAGGTTACGTAAGTTGCTTTGGAAGCGTAGCGGCGCCCTGTCGCCGCGCATACTGGGGGCGTGATGCGGGCCATTGGGTGGATTGTGATAGCTGTTTGTGCATTTTCTACCTGCAGCGTTCAAGGGAAACTCCACGATTCCGTCGCGCTGAGTGCCAACCTGGGAAGGGCTCGTTTTGATGCAGCGATTCCGCTGCTCGAGGACTGCAAGGTGCGGCGAAGCGGAGCGGAGGCTGCCAGCTGCGCCCTTCTGCTGGCCGGAATTTACAGGAATCAGGGAAATGCAGCCGAATGGGCAAAGGTGATGCTCTGGCTGAAGGAGGGCGGTATCGATGGAGCTATCGATGCCGATGCGCTGCGTGACTTTCGGTCCAAGTACTATGCGGACGTCGATTTTCGGCGCATGTCCGCGCTTCCTGCCTCGGCGATTACTTACCCGCCGGGTCGCTTTTCGGTGCCGGTGGTTGCACACGATGAAGGGAAGCAAGCGGGTGGCAGCCTGAACAAGCTTTACTGGATCGAGATCGAATCGGACGGGATTCGCGCCAGGGCCCTGGTGGATACAGGCGCGCCGCATGCCATTTCGATGTCCCTCTACAACGCGACTCGACTTGGGATCTCCGAGGTGTTGGGCAGGGCGCGGACGTCGGCTCGCCAGCTCGAGGCGGTCCACCCCACGTATCAGAACGAGTATCGGCTTGCGAAGAGGGTGTCGATCGGAGATCTCACGCTGTCCAACGTGATGGTGGAGGTCGATCCCAATGCTACCGACGACACGATCATTCTCGGGACGGGACTTCTCACGAGGTTTCGAACCGTCACGTTCTCCAAATCGCGATTGGCCTTCAATGCTGATGAGCGGCCAGCCAAGTCGCGATCGGCAGCGTTCCGATTCCTCAGTACATTTGACCTCGGGTCGAGCAAGTTCCTGATTGAGACTCGGCTCAAGGGCGTTGCTTACCCGACCATGATCGATACTGGGCTCAGCAGCACGCTTGCCATCGCCAACCCTCTCGCAGCCACTTTGGTAAGGGACGATGATCCGGAATTCACGCCGGATGACGAGAACGGGGTGATGCCGGCCTTCAAGGTCTCCCATCAGTCGGTGTCCTTTGACGGTATAGCGCTTGCCGATGCCCCGACGCTTCTGTTCTGGAAGTCTCCGCCGTCTTCGGATTTCTCCATCATCATCGGTGGAGAACTGAAGGAGGCCTTGGATATGCAGTTCGATTTCGACGCCGGGAGGATTTATTTCTGGCCCAGTGCGGGCGCTCTGGACCAGGGTATCGACTGACGGGCTGCCCGGCGTGGGACCGGTGCATGAGCCGTTGAACGCTGGCAGGGTTACGTAGAGCCACCCCATGGGTGGCTGCACGCGATGCCGGATTCAGGAGCAGCCACGCATGGCGTGGCTCTACGATGGGGGCTGCGGCCTGCCGTGTATCCCGTTGCACCACGTAGAGCCACCCCATGGGTGGCTGCACGCGATGCCGGATTCAAGCGCAGCCACGCATGGCGTGGCTCTACGATGGGGGCTGCGGCCCGCGTGTATCCCGTTGCACCACGTAGAGCCACCCCATGGGTGGCTGCACGCGGTGCCGGATCAAACCGCACCACCCTGGGCGCAGCTGCGCCGCGATCCCCGTAGGTCACGACACGCTCGGAACGCCGCTCGCTCAGCCCAGAATCCCCGGCAGGTCCAACCCCTTCTCCTTCGCGCATTCCACCGCGATCTCATACCCGGCATCGGCATGCCGCATCACGCCCGTGGCCGGGTCGTTCCACAGCACCCGCGCGATGCGCTTGGCGGCCGCTTCGGTGCCGTCGCAGACGATCACCATGCCGGCGTGCTGCGAGAAGCCCATGCCGACGCCACCGCCATGGTGCAGCGACACCCACGTGGCGCCGCTGGCGGTGTTGAGCAGGGCGTTGAGCAGCGGCCAGTCGGAGACCGCGTCGGAGCCGTCCTGCATGGCTTCGGTTTCGCGGTTGGGCGAGGCCACGCTGCCGCTGTCCAGATGGTCGCGGCCGATCACCACCGGTGCCTTCAGCTCGCCGCTGGCCACCATCTCGTTGAACGCCAGCCCCAGGCGGTCACGGTCGCCCAGGCCCACCCAGCAGATACGCGCCGGCAGGCCCTGGAACTTGATCTTCTCGGCGGCCATGTCCAGCCAGCGGTGCAGGTGCGGGTTGTCCGGAATCAGTTCCTTGACCTTGGCGTCGGTCTTGGCGATGTCCTCCGGATCGCCACTCAATGCGGCCCATCGGAACGGGCCGATGCCCCGGCAGAACAGCGGCCGGATGTAGGCGGGCACGAAACCGGGGAAATCGAACGCATCCTCCACGCCTTCTTCCAGCGCCATCTGGCGCAGGTTGTTGCCGTAGTCCACGGTCGGTACGCCCAACGCGTGGAAGGCGAGCATGGCGCGGATGTGGTTGGCCATCGATTCGCGCGCGGCCTTCTCCACCACCTTCGGTGCCGACACGCGCTTGTCGTCCCATTCCTCCACGGTCCAGCCCTGCGGCAGGTAGCCGTTGACCGGGTCGTGCGCGGAGGTCTGGTCGGTCAGCAGGTCCGGCTTGACCCCGCGTACCAGCAGCTCGTCCAGCACGTCGGCGACATTGCCGAGCAGGCCGACGGACAGCGGCTTCCTGGCCGTGCACGACTCCTCGATCAGGCGCAGCGCTTCGTCCAGATCGTCGGTCCAGGTGTCCAGGTAGCCGGTGCGCAGGCGCATTTCGATGCTGCTCTTGCGACACTCCACGGCGAGGCAGGACGCACCGGCCATCACCGCGGCCAGCGGCTGCGCGCCCCCCATGCCGCCCAACCCACCGGTGAACAGCCACTTGCCGGCCAGGCTGCCGTTGTAATGCTGGCGGCCCATTTCCACGAAGGTCTCGTAGGTGCCCTGCACGATGCCCTGCGCGCCGATGTAGATCCAGCTGCCGGCGGTCATCTGGCCGTACATCGCCAGGCCCTTCTTATCCAGCGCGTTGAAGTGGTCCCAGTTGGCCCAGCGCGGCACCAGGTTGGAATTGGCGATGAGCACGCGCGGCGCGTCCACGTGGGTGCGGAACACGCCCACCGGCTTGCCCGACTGCACCAGCAGGGTCTGGTCGTCGTCCAGGCGCGTGAGCGCATCCACGATGGCATCGAAACTTTCCCAGTCGCGCGCGGCGCGGCCGATGCCGCCGTACACCACCAGTTCCTGCGGCCGCTCGGCCACGTCCGGGTGCAGGTTGTTCATCAGCATGCGCAGCGGCGCTTCGGTCAGCCAGCTCTTGGCGGTGAGGGTGGTGCCGGTGGGCGCGATGATGGTGCGGGTCGGGTCGTTGCGGGTCATGCGGCGCTCCGGTTCGTAGCGAATTCAAGGCAGGCGTTGAGCACCTGCGCCAGGGTGTGGCGCAGCGGTGCGGCGTGGTCGGGGTCAAGCGGGGTGGGCCAGCTGTGTTCATCCACCTGGTCCGGGGCTGGCTCGTGCATGTAGCCTCGGCAGGCCAGTTCCATCTGCAGGCTGTGCACGCCAGCGGGGATGTCGCTGTAGTGGCGGGTGATCCAGCCACCCTTGAAGCGCCCGTTGCGCACGTGCGGCAGGCCGCTGATCCGACACAGGTTTTCCACCACGTCGCTGAGCGTGTTGTCGCAGGACGTGTCCACCGTACCGGACGGACCGGCGGTGCCGAGGTTGAACTGCGGCAGTTCGCCGTCGAACAGGTGCGGGATGTGCGAGCGGATCGAGTGTGCGTCGTACACCACCACCGTGCCGTGGCGCTGGCGCAGCCGCGCGATCTGCGCGGCCAGCGCATCGTGGTACGGCGCGAAATAGGTGTCGCGGCGACGCATGATTTCCGCCTCGTCCGGTTCCATGCCCGCGTGGTAGAGCGGCTGGTTGTCGAAGGTGGTCAACGGGCACAGCCCGGTGGTGTTCTGCCCCGGGTACAGCGACACGCCGCTCGGATCGCGGTTGAGGTCGATCACCGAGCGCGAGATCGCCGAGCGCACCGTGGTGGCGCCCATGCCACGCGCGAAGTCGTACAGTTCGTGCACCCACCAGTCGGCGTCCCGGCGGGCCAGCCACGGTGAGTGGTAGCGGCCGATCAGATCATGCGGCAGCTCGCTGCCGGTGTGCGGAAAGCTGACGATCAGCGGCGCCTCGCCTTCGTGCACCTGCAGCCACTCCGGGTGCGTGGTCATGCCAGCGGCTCCACCTGTGGCAGCACGTGCGCCAGCCCTTCGGCCACCGCGCCGCTGCGGACCAGGGCGGTGGCGGCCACCATGTCCGGATGGAAGTAGCGGTCGTCCTGCAGCGTCGGCACCTGCGCGCGCAGGCGCGCACGCACGGTTTCCAGCGCGTCGCTGGAGCGCAGCGGGGCGTGGAAGTCGCAGCCCTGCGCGGCGGCCAGCAGTTCGATGCCGACCACGTTGGCCGCGTTCTCGGCCATCGCCAGCAGGCGGCGTGCACCGTGCGCGGCCATCGACACATGGTCTTCCTGGTTGGCCGAGGTCGGGATCGAGTCCACGCTGGCCGGGTAGGCGCGCTGCTTGTTCTCCGAGACCAGCGCGGCAGCGGTCACCTGCGGAATCATGAAGCCCGAATTCAGGCCCGGCTTCGGGGTGAGGAAGGCGGGCAGGCCGGACAGCGCCGGGTCGACCAGCATCGCGGTGCGGCGCTCGCTGATCGAGCCGATCTCGCAGACCGCCATCGCCAGCATGTCCGCGGCGAAGGCCACCGGCTCGGCGTGGAAGTTGCCACCGCTCAATGCCTCGTTGGTATCGGTGAACACCAGCGGGTTGTCGGACACGCCGTTGGCTTCGATCGCCAGCGTGGTGGCGGCCTGGCGCATCACGTCGAACGCCGCGCCCATCACCTGCGGCTGGCAGCGCAGGCAGTACGGGTCCTGCACGCGCACGTCGTTGTCGCGGTGCGATTCGCGGATGGCCGAGCCCTGCATGAGCGTGCGCAGCGTCGCGGCGGTGGCGATCTGCCCGCGCTGCCCGCGGATCTGGTGGATGCGCGGATCGAACGGGGTGTCCGAGCCCTTGGCCGCTTCCACCGACAACGCGCCGGTGACGAGCGCGGCATGGAACACGGTGGTGATCGCAAACAGCCCGGCCAGTGCATAGGCGGTGGAGTACTGGGTGCCGTTGAGCAGGGCCAGGCCCTCCTTGGCGCCCAGTACCAGCGGGGTCAGCCCGATGCGCGCCAGCGCCTCGGCGGCCGGCAGGCGCTCGCCGTTCAAGAACGCTTCGCCCACGCCGATCATCACGCTGGCCAGGTGCGACAGCGGCGCCAGGTCGCCCGAGGCGCCGACCGACCCCTGGCAGGGGATCACCGGCACGATGTCGTGCTGCAGGAACGCTTCCAGCAGCGCCAACGTCTGCGGGCGGATGCCGGACGCACCCTGGGCCAGGCTGGTCAGCTTCAACGCCATCATCAACCGTACGACCGGTGCGGGCATCGGCTCACCGACGCCGGCGGCGTGGGAAAGCACGATATTGCGCTGCAGGGTTTCCAGGTCGTCGCGCTCGATGCGCACGCTGGCCAGCTTGCCGAAGCCGGTATTGATGCCGTACACCGGGTCGCCCTTGGCCACGATGTCGGCCACGGTCTGCGCGCTGCGCAATACCGCCGCAGCCGAAGACGGGTCCAGGCGCACGCGCGCGCCATCGAAGATCGCGCGCCAATGCGCCAGCGTCACCGCGCCGGGCTGCAGGGTCAGGGTAGTGCTCATGGAATCTCCAGACATCACAAGGGTCAGACGGATACGCCGCGCATCACGCGCGCGTGCAGGGGGTTGAAGCCCATGCGGTACACCAGGTCGGCAGGTGCCTCGATGTCCCACAGGGCCAGGTTGCAGTCCAGGCCAACGGCCAGCCGGCCGATGCGCGCGTGCCGGCCCAGCGCACGCGCCGCTTCACGGGTGAAGCCGGCGATGCACTCGTCCACGGTCATGCGGAACAGGGTGGCGGCCATGTTCATGGCCAGCAGCGGGCTGGTCAGCGGCGAGGTGCCCGGGTTGGAATCGGTGGCCAGCGCCAGCGGTACCCCGGCGGCGCGCAGCGCGGCGATCGGGGGCAGGGTGGTATCGCGGGTGAAGTAGAACGCGCCGGGCAGCAGCACCGCCACGGTACCGGCGGTGGCCATCGCGGCGATGCCGTCGGCATCCAGGTGTTCGATGTGGTCGGCCGATAGCGCCCCATGGCGTGCGGCCAGGGCTGCGCCGTGCTGGTTGCTGAGCTGTTCGGCGTGGATCTTGATCGCCAGCCCGTGCTGGTGCGCGGCCACGAAGACCTGCTCGGCCTGTGCGGTGCTGAAGGCGATGTTTTCGCAGAACACGTCCACCGCTTCGGCCAGGCCCTGCGCGGCTACCGCCGGGATCATGACGTTGCAGACCTCGTCGATGTACGCCTGCGCCTGGCGCCCGGGCGGAATCGCGTGCGCGCCGAGGAAGGTGGGCACGATCTCGACCGCGCGGCGTTGGCCCAGTTCACGGGCCACGCGCAGCTGCTTGGTTTCATCGTCCAGGCTCAGGCCGTAGCCGGATTTGATTTCGATCGTGGTGATGCCTTCGGCGAGCATCGCGTCCAGCCGCGGCAGGCTGGCGGCCAGCAGGTCGGCCTCGCTAGCCGCGCGGGTGGCGCGCACCGTCGAGACGATCCCGCCGCCGGCACGGGCGATATCGGCATAGCTCACCCCCTGCAGGCGCTGTTCGAATTCGCCGGCGCGGTTGCCGGCGTAGACCAGGTGGGTGTGGCAGTCGATCAGGCCCGGGCTGATCCAGCGCCCGCCGGCGTCGATGCGCCGGGCCGGCTGCAGGTGCGCTGCCGAGCCGGCCGCGCCCACATGCACGATGCGCCCGTCGGTGGCCGCGATCACGCCGTCATGGATCAGCCCCAGGCCGGGGCCATCGACGGTGATCAGGTGGGCGTTGTACCAGAGGGTGTCACAGTGCATGGCAGCAACCACATCGGCTCATATGTCTATACAATATAGGCGCCACTTCCGGGATGTCCAGTGATGCCAGCCAGCCCCGTCTCCGCCGCTACGCCGCCGCTTGTTTTCCACGCCGCCCACGCGCTGTTGCCGCAGGGCTGGGCCCGCGATGTGCGCATCGTCTGCGCCAACGGCACCCTGGCCGAGGTCAGCGCCGGGGTGTCGGCGCAGCCCGGTGATACCGCGCTGGCCATCGCGCTGCCGGGGCTGGGCAACCTGCACAGCCACGCCTTCCAGCGCGGCATGGCCGGGCTGACCGAGATCGGCGGCAACAGTGGCGACAGTTTCTGGAGCTGGCGCGAGCTGATGTACCGCTTCCTGGCGCACCTGCAGCCCGAGGCGGTGCAGGCCATCGCCGAACAGGCCTATGTGGAAATGCTCGAATCCGGGTTCACCCGGGTGGGCGAGTTCCACTACCTGCACCACGCTGCCGACGGCAGCGCCTATGCCAACCGGGCCGAAATGGCCGAGCGCATCGCCGCCGCCGCACAGGGCAGTGGGATCGGCCTGACCCTGCTGCCGGTGTTCTACGCGCACGCCGATTTTGGCGGTGCGCCGCCCAACCCGGCGCAGCGCCGCCTCATCCACGACGTGGACGGCTTCGCCGCGTTGTTGCAGGGCTGCGCCCGCGCACTGCAGGGTGTTGACGACGCGGTGCTGGGCATCGCCCCGCACAGCCTGCGCGCGGTCACCGGCGATGAGCTGGCCGCGCTGCTGCCGCTGACCACCGGCCCGGTGCACATCCACATCGCCGAACAGACCCGCGAGGTCGACGCCTGCGTGGCGTGGAGCGGGCTGCGGCCGGTGCGGTGGCTGTATGAACACGCCGCCGTCGACGAGCGCTGGTGCCTGGTGCATGCCACCCATGTCGATGACGACGAAGTGCGCCGCATCCTGGCCAGCCGCGCAGTGGTGGGGCTGTGCCCGATCACCGAGGCCAACCTCGGCGACGGCCTGTTCCCGATGCAGGCCTTCGCGCGGGCTGGCGGCCGGTTCGGGGTCGGCTCGGATTCCAATGTGCTCATCGATGCGGCCGAGGAACTGCGCCTGCTCGAATACGGTCAGCGCCTGCAGCTGCGCGGGCGCAACGTGCTGGCCCCGGGCGATGGCCAGTCCAGCGGCCGCTGGCTGTTCGAGCAGTCGCTGCGCGGCGCCGGCCAGGCGCTGGGCGTGGCCAGCGGGCTGCAGGTGGGCGCGCCGGCCGACGTGGTGGAGCTGGATCCCTCGCATCCGGCGCTGATCGCCCGCGACGGCGATGCCTTGCTTGACAGCTGGGTATTCGCCGCACGTAATGGTGCGGTGCGTTCGGTGTGGCGCCACGGTCGCCAGCTGGTCCATCAGGGCCGCCACCTGCAGCGTGACGCAGTGGCCGCCCGTTTCGCCGATGCATTGCGTACGTTGTTGTCGGCCGGCTGAGTGCCGGTCGCACCCTTCCAGGACTCCCGAGTGACGGGCAAGAAAGCAGAAACCCTCAACCAGCGCATCCGCGCCGAACTGGAAAGCCGCATCCTCAGCGGGCAGTGGCAGCCGGGTTTCCGTATCCCGTACGAGCACGAGCTGATGGAGCAGTACGGCTGCTCGCGGATGACCGTGAACAAGGTGCTGACCGCGCTGGCCGAAAGCGGCATGATCGAGCGGCGCCGCCGTGCCGGTTCATTCGTGGCCCGGCAGCCCCCGCACCTGGAGCAGGTGGCGCTGGAAATCCCGGATATCGCCATGGCCGTGGCCGCGCGCGGGCACGTCTATGGCTACCAGCTGCTGGACCGGGCCTACCGTCGCCCGCGTGCGCAGGCTGAAGAAGAGATGGCCCTGTCCGGTGGCGAAAAGCTGCTGGCGATCCGCTGCCTGCACCGCGCCGACGGGCGCCCGTTCGCGCTGGAACACCGCCTGATCAGCCCGGTCTGCGTGCCGGAAGTGCTGGACGTGGATTTCGACACCACCGCGCCGGGCAGCTGGCTGCTGCAGAACGTGTCCTGGACGCGTGCCCAGCACCGCATCAGTGCCTGGGGCGCCGACGAGGCGGCTGCCGCGTTGCTGGAGGTCAAGCCCGGCACCGCCTGTCTGGTCATCGACCGCCTGACCTGGCGCGGCGAGCAGCCGATCACCTGCGTGCGGCAGATGTTCCTGGGCGATGCCTGGGACCTGGTGGCGCGCTTCGCGCCCGGCGGGCGCTAGCGCTGCCGCGGCGGGCCGCCATGCGCGCGGCTCGGCGTGACTGATCTATCCGCGCCCGCTCACAGCGTGGCGCATTGGCGCCAGCGCACCGGCTCGTCCACGCCCAGGCGCGGGTTGAGCTGGATGCGCACCGTGCGCAGCGACGGGTAGCGCTTCACCTCGGTGCAGACCCGCGGCCAGATCGTGTCGATCTCGTCGCTGCGGTTCACCGCCAGGGTCTGCCGGGTCAGCCAGAACGCGCTGAGCACGCCCGGCTGGGTGGCCAGGGTGCGGGCCAGTTCCTTCTGGTAACGCGCCAGCGTGGCCGGGTCCGGATCCGCCTCGTCGCCGAGGATGCTCGGCGCACTGGTGGTGGGTGCAGCGGCGGTCGTCGTGGTGGGCGCGGGGGCCGGCGCAGCGGGCGACGGCGCGGGGTCCGCCGCCACCGATACGGCAGGCGCGGCCGCCGCGGCAGGCGCGGGCGCCTCGGCGTCGGCCACCGTGGCCCGCTCCATGCGCGAGGTCAGGTAGCCCATGCCAACCAGCAGCCCCAGCGTCAGCGAGCCCAGCGCGGCAATGGACATGCGGCGGATCGCCTCGCGGCGCGCGGCGGTCTTCACCTGCGACTCCATGTCGCCGGGCAGGTAAGGCTGCAGCAGCGGCCACAGCAGGTGCCCGTCCAGGACTTCCACGCCCTGCTTTTCGGCGGCGGCGCGGCCATCGCGCTCGACCATGCCCTCGGTGATCAGGATGCCGCCACGGGCCCCGGCCAGGCGCGCGGCCGCGCCCAGTTCATTCACCGCCGCCGTGCCGATCCGGTAGGCGCGGCCGTGCTTGCACGACAGCAGCCAGCGCTGCTGCTGGCTGTCCTGCATCAGGAAATCGCTGCGCGGCTCGCGGCTGTCGTCCACCTCGCCGGGCACGTCCTGCAGCCCGCGCTGCTCGCGCATGGCGCGCCGGACGATCTCGGAAAAGTCACGCCAGTGCATGCCTGCCAGGGCATTGAGACCCAGCCGGGTCTCCTTGCGGCGGCGCTTCACCAGCCAGAACCAGGCGGCGCAGAGCATCCAGACGATGAGGGCCAACAGTAACGCGAGAATCCAGGAGAACATGAGGCGCTGAGGTTGAACGCGGGGGTGCGTAGACAGTTTATATGCGCTCGCAGGCGTCTGCGGAACGTCATCTGCGCAGGTCTGGCGGCACCGCGTGCGTGCCCGGTGACAGACGTCTCAGTTTGCCAGGTCGTCAGACACGAAAAACCCGCCAATCCATAGCCGTGAGGGGAGGGAACAAACGGCGCAACAGCGATTGGCGGGTCGAGTCCGATTGTCAACAAAGCGGTGCTGCTTTGCAACAATCGGAGCGTCGGGGGTGGGGTGGGAGTCAGGCGCCGCCGGGGGACTGGTGGCTGCCCGGGGCCGGGTCGGCGTTGGGGGAGTTGTTGCGTGACTCGGCCCGGTTGACCCGTGCGTTGAGCGCGTCGATCCGCGCATTGAGCGCGGCCACGTCCTCGGCAGTGGGGATGTGCAGGCGCTTGAGCACGCCCTGGACCCGGTCGTCGAAGGCCTTCTCCACCTTGTCCCAGGTGCCGGCCGCCTTCTCGCGCGCTTCGCCCAGGTGTTCTTCCACGTTGTCGCGCCAGCGCGGCGTGTCGCCAGCCTCTTCGCGGTTGCGGGCCTCGATGTTCTCGCCTTCCTTCACCAGGGTGTCGAAGAAGCGGCTGCCCTCGGCCTGGGCACGGCCGAAGGCGCCGAGCCCGGCCAGCCACACCTGCTGGGCCGAACCGGTCAGCTTGCGCGAGAAGCGTTCGGCCTGTTCCTGCAGCGAGGGCTTGTCGCCCGGGCTGCGTGTATCGCGGTCGTCGAAGTCGTCGTGTGCGGTCATGGGGCGATCCTGTTGATGGACACCCCGGATGCTAATCAGCGTCGGCTTTGCGCGATGTGATGGCCGACGCAGCGCGGCGGGCTGGGTTCAGCCCAGCTTTTCCTGCAGCACGCGCTGGATCTCGCTCTCCACCATGCCCTTCATCGCCGACAGCAGGAAGCCCAGCTTTGCGGTGACCCGCACCGCGCCCGGCTGCAGTTCGATCGCACCGTCCACGCCGGAGCCGTTGAAATTCAGCACGTCGCCGACCCAGCTGCTCTGCAGCCCGAAGCGCTCGGACAGCTTGGCCGCCACGTCTTCGATCGCCTGGCGCGCGCCATCGGCGGGCAGGGTGTGGGCGTGGCGGATATCGATGTTGGACATGAGGGCTCCTGACGGGCCGCTGCGGGGAAGGGCGTGCATTGTGCGCATCCTTGCGCCCAACTCCAAGGTCTGCGTCACACTTCTTCTTCGATGACATGCAACCTGCTAGGCTTTCGCCGCGTGCAGAACCTGCTAGTTCACTTCACCCATCGTCAACAGCCCGACCAGCCCCTGCGGCCCGGGGTGCAACGCATCGTGCGCCACGCTTCGGGCAGCGTCCGCCTCAGCAGCGACGCGGTCGGCAACCTGTTGCTGGCCCAGTTCTGCCTGGACGACCGCGGCCTGTGGCTGCAGGTCGCCAACGGCATCCGTGGTATCCACGTCAACGGCCGCCCGGTGCGGCGCATGGCGATGCTGCGCGCCGGCGACGCGGTCTACGCCGATGGCGTGGAGATGCTCGTCCAGGGCGAATGCGAAGCGGCCAACCAGGCCCCGGCGCGCAGCGACGAGGGCAGCGAAGAGCAGCGATTGCTGCGCGGCCTCGGGGGCCAGCACCACGGCCGCAGCTTCACCCTGGACCGCCCGCGGCTGATCGGGCGCA
>NZ_DAMAGC010000018.1:0-6166 GCF_031995405.1 Stenotrophomonas sp.
TGGACCGCGTCGAGGTGACCGGTACCCGCATCAAACGGGCCGAAGTGGAAGGGCGAGTCCCGATCCAGACCCTGACCCGCACCGAGATCGAACGCACCGGCCTGAACTCCATCGGCGAGGTGCTGCAGCAGCTGACCGGCTCGGGCTCGGCGCTCAATGCCAAATTCAATTCCTCGGGCAACTTCGGCTTCCCGCCGGATGGCAGCGGTGTCGGTGCCGGCTCGGCCCAGGTCGATCTGCGCCACCTCGGCGCCAAGCGCGTGCTGGTGCTGGTGGACGGCATCCGCTGGGTCAACGAATCCTCCGCCTCCGGCGTGGGCGCGGCCACCGATCTGAACACCATTCCGCTGGCGATCGTGGAGCGCATCGAAGTGCTGGAGGACGGTGCGTCCTCACTGTACGGTTCGGACGCCATCGCCGGTGTGGTCAACATCATCACCCGGCGCGAGTTCGACGGCGGCCAGGTGACCGTGAACTACGGCGAATACAGCAAGGGCGACGGTACCCAGAAGGGCGTGGACCTGGCCTGGGGCACGCGCGGCGACCGGTACAGCCTGTTCCTCGGTGCCAGCTGGACCAAGCAGGATGCGGTGTATGCCAGCGATCGCGAGCAGTCGCGCTTCCCGATTCCCGGTACCGGCCTGTCCTTCGGCAGCTCGGCCACCCCGACTGGGCGCTTCATCTTCACCGACCCCAACACCGGCATCACCCACGACCTCACCCCGAACACCGGCGCCACCACGCCTACCTTCAACGGTGCCGATGGCTGCGCGCGCACCGACAGCTACCACTGCTTCGGCACTGCCGACCGCTTCAACTTCGCCGAATACAACATGGTGCTGACGCCGTCCGAGCGCAAAGGCATCTTCGGCCAGTTCCGCTTCGACATCACCGACAACCTGCAGTGGTACGTCAAGGCGCTGGCCAACCGGCGCGAGTCGACCAACCAGGCCGGCCCGGAGCCGCTGTTCTTCGGTCCCGACGGCGCCACCGGCAATCCGCTGGCCGACAACATCGTCATCTCCGCGCTCAACCCGTACAACCCGTTCGGCTTCGACCTGGATTCGTCGGACAACCTGATCATGATCGGACGTCGCCCGGTGGAAGGCGGCGCGCGCGTGTTCGAGCAGGAGGTCAACACCCAGTACTTCGCCACCGGCCTGGTCGGTCAGTTCGAGGCGGCCGACCGCAGCTGGTTCTGGGACGTCAACGGCATGTACAGCAAGAACAAGGCCGAGCAGACCAACTACGGCAGCTACAACATTTTCAACGTCAACATGGCCCTGGGCGATCCGGCCGTGTGCGCGGCCACGCCCGGTTGCGTACCGCTGAACATCTTCGGTGGCCCGGGCACCATCACCCCGGCGATGCTGGCCTGGATCCAACCGGTGGTGCACGACCGCAGCCAGAACGAACTGAGCCTGTTCACCGCCAACCTGAGCAGCGACCTGTTCCGCCTGCCGGCCGGTCCGGTGTCCTTCGCCACCGGCTACGAATACCGCAAGTACGAAGGCCGCTACGACCCGGACCCGCTGACCGTGATCGGCCACTACAACGGCGTGCCGTCGCTGCCGACCTCCGGTTCCTATGACGTCAACGAGGCCTACCTGGAGCTGAGCGTCCCGATCTTCGCCAAGAGCGCGATCGGCGAGAAGCTTGATCTCAGCCTGGCCGGGCGCTATTCGGATTACTCCACCTTCGGCGGTGAATTCACGCCCAAGTACGGCCTGCGCTGGCAGGTGACCAACGACTTCGTGCTGCGGACCACCTACGCCGAAGGCTTCCGCGCACCGTCGATCGGCGAGCTGTACGGCTCGGCCGCGCGCGCCGACCTGCAGCTGTTCGATCCGTGCTCGGTGGGGCTGGGCGGTACTCCGCCACGCGGCAGCGCCGCCAACTGCGCCGCGCTTGGCGTGCCTGCCGGCTTCCAGCAGGCCAACTCGCAGATCTCGGTCACCACCGGCGGCAACAGCGATCTGGACCCGGAACGCTCGCGCAGCTTCAGTGCCGGCTTCGTGTGGAGCCCGTGGTTCGGCAGCAACGCCGCGTGGTCCGAGCGCTTCGACGTGGACGTGACCTTCTACCGGCACAACATCGAAGGCGCGATCCAGGCGATCAACGCCCAGACCCAGCTCGACCTGTGCGTGGACACGCTGGACCCGCTGTACTGCGGCGGCATCACCCGCGCTTCCACCGGTGCGGTCAGCGGCTTCAACAACCGCCTGACCAACCTGGGCTCGATCAAGACCGACGGCTGGGACGTGGACCTGTTCTGGACGCTGCCGGACACCGCGGCCGGCAAGTTCAAGCTCGGCTGGCAGAACACCTTCGTCGGCCGCTATGAAGCCGTCGGCGCGGCCGGCCAGCGCCAGCCGCAGAAGCCGGGGGTGGAAGTCTCCGACAGTTCGATCCCGGAGTGGACCAGCAACGTCAACCTGAGCTGGAACCTGGCCCACTGGAATGCCTCCTGGACGGTACGGCACATCTCCAAACTCACCGAAGACTGCGGCGATGCCGTGGCGTTCCCGGTGTGCAGCGACCAGACCGCGGGTACCAACGAACTGAAGGCCACCACCTTCCATGACGTGCAGGTGGGCTACAAGATCGACTGGATGAAGGGCCTGCAGCTCAGCGCCGGCTTGAACAACGTGTTCGACAAGGATCCGCCGATCTGCCTGTCGTGCTCGCTCAACGGCTACGACGCCTCCACCTACGACATTCCGCGCGGTCGCTACTGGTACATGCGCGCGGATCTGCGGTTCTGATCCTCGGTTGAGGCAGGTGTGATGCCACCGGGGCGCCAGCACGGCGCCCCGGTGCTGGCGCGCGCTGGAAACCGGCCACGCCCGTCACCGTTCAAGGACGGACAAATGTGTTGCGCGTACCGGCCATTGCGTGGGTTTGCCGTGCCGGTGCCTGCCCGGGTCAGGCATCATGGGGCAGCCGGGCATGGCCCGGCGCTACTGCCGCTTCGATGATTGTTGCCATGAACCTGCATACCTGGTGGATCTTCGCCGTCACCGTGTTCGTCCTGTGCGGCACGCCGGGCCCGAACATGATGCACGTGATGACCCGCAGCGTGCGCGTGGGCTTTCGCCGCAGCATCGCGGCCATGGCCGGTTGCCTGAGCGCATTGGTGCTGGCGTTGTCGATTTCTGCCGCCGGGCTGGGTGCGGTGCTCAAGGCTTCGCCGATGGTGTTCGACGTGCTGCGTTATGCCGGCGTGGCCTACCTGGTCTACCTGGGGATCAAGGCGTGGCGCGGCGGTGACGCACCGATCGATGTTGGCAGCACTGCGGCGATCACCCCCAGCAAGCGACGCATCCTGTTCCGCGATGGCTTCATCATCGGCATCAGCAATCCCAAGCTGTTGTTGTTCGCCTCGGCGTTCCTGCCGCAGTTCGTCGACCTGAGCCAGCCGCAACTACCGCAGTTCATGATCCTGGTGGGCACGTTCGCGCTGATGGAGATGTTCTGGTACGCGGTGTATGCCGCCGGCGGACGCGGGTTGGCTGGCTATCTGGCGCGGCCGGGTCTGCGCAAGGTGTTCGACCGCGTGGTCGGCACGATCTTCATCGGCTTCGGACTCGCGCTGCTACGCGCCCGCCCGTAGTGCCGGCCGCTGGCCGGCAGCCAGGCTTTACCGTCATCGTTCATGGAGTTGCCGGCCGCTGGCCGGCAGCCAGGCATTACCGACATCGTTCATGAGGTTGCCGGCCAGCGGCCGGCACGGGTGGCGCCAGTGCCTGCAGGTACGCGCAGAACATGTCGGCCATCGCCTCGGCGTAGGCATCGATGGCGGTCGGTGACGGTGCGCTGCTGGAGAATTGCTTGCCCACCGTGCTCAGCGTGGTCCCGATCAGGTCGACGGCCAATGCACGCGTGGCCGGTGTCGCCTCCGGCAGCGCCTCGCGCATGAAGGTCTCGAAGGCCGCTTCGCCCTGCGCGCGGGCCTGGCGTGTCTCCGGCGCGTCGCGGTAGAGCGGGGCGGCATCGCTGAGTGCCACGCGCATCTGCGCCTCCTCGCATTCGGAGCGCAGGAAGGCGTGCACCAGCGCACGCAGCCGCTGCAGCGGTGGCGTGGCGGTGTCTTCCAATGTCCGCCGCAGCACGTCACCGGTCTGCGCCCATTCGTCGGTCTGCAGGCGGAACAGGATCGCGGCCTTGTTGGGGAAGTACTGGTACAGCGAACCGATGCTCACCCCGGCACGTTCGGCTACCCGAGCGGTGGTGAAACGGGCGGCGCCCTGCTGGGCCAGAACCTGAGCAGCCGCCTCCAGGATCACCGCCACCAGGGCACTGGAGCGGGTCTGGCGCGGGCGTTTTCTTGAGGAAATCTGCGGGGTTGCGTGTTCTGTCATGGGCGCGGCAGCCGCGGTGGGGAATGCGAATAGTGCGGATCTGGGATGCGCCGTATTCTGGAAATGCGACGAATCATTCGCATTCTAGGTGGGCGCGCTCCCGCGCTCAATCGTGCTGACAGGATCCCCATGAACACCCTTGCAAGCTCCCCCCTGGCGCCGCTGCTGACGCGCCTGTTCGATGCCTCCGAAGTGGCCACCCGCCCCGTGTTCGCCGGCATGTCCGCCGCCGAGCGCGACCGTCTGTTGCACAGCCGCACCGAGTACCTGGCGCTGTACACGCAGCTCAAGGACGTGTGGCTGCCGGTGTCGCGTGAGACCGGCACACTGCTGTACATGCTGGCGCGCAGCCGCGGTGCACGCGCCATCGTTGAGTTCGGCACCTCCTTCGGCATCTCCACCCTGCACCTGGCTGCAGCGCTGCGCGACAATGGCGGCGGGCGCCTGATCAGCAGCGAGTTCGAGCCCGGCAAGGTGGCGCGCGCGCGCGAACACCTGCGCGCGGGGGGTGTCGATGACCTGGTGGAGATCCGCGAAGGCGATGCCCTGCAGACCCTGCGCGAGGACCTTCCCGCGTCCATCGACCTGGTCCTGCTCGATGGCGCCAAGGCGCTGTACACCGACATCCTGGACCTGCTCGAACCGCACCTCGCGCCGGGCGCACTCATCGTGGCCGACAATGCCGACGACGCACCGGACTATCTGGCCCGGGTGCGCGCAGCGGGCAGTGGCTATCTCTCGGTCGCGGTCGGCGAAGATGTCGAACTATCGATGCGGCTTGGCTGATCCTCCCCCCGATTCAAGGAACCTCAACATGCATGTCTTCGTTACCGGCGCGACCGGCTGGGTCGGCTCGGCCGTGGTCCACGAACTCCTCGCCGCGGGTCACCGCGTCACCGGGCAGGCGCGCAGCGCCGACAAAGCCGCCGCACTCAGGGCCATCGGTGCGGGCGTCGTCCACGCCACGCTCGACGATCTGGACACGTTGCGCGATGCCGCGGCCCAGGCTGACGCGGTGGTGCACACTGCGTTCAACCACGACTTTTCACGGTTCATCGAGAATTGCGCGCAGGACCAGCGCGTGATCGAGGCGCTGGGCGATGCGCTGGCCGGGTCGGCGCGGCCGCTGCTGGTGACCTCCGGCCTGCTGGGCCTGCGGCGCGGTGCGTATGAAACGGATATGCCCGATCCCGGCTCGCCGCGCCTGTCCGAGCCCACCGCCCGTGCGCTGGTCGAACGCGGTCTCCGCGCGGAAACGGTGCGCCTGCCACCGTCGGTGCACGGGCTGGGCGAGCACGGCTTCGTGCCGATCCTGATCGAACTGGCCCGGCGCACGGGCGTGTCGGCGTACCTGGACGAGGGTGACAACTGCTGGTCCGGCGTGCATCGCCAGGATGCGGCGCGGGTGTATCGCTTCGCGTTGGAGCACGGGGCGACACACCCGGTGTATCACGCCATCGCCGACGAATCGGTGCCGTTCAAACGCATCGCCGAGGTAATCGGCAGTCGGTTGAAGCTGCCGGTGGTTTCACGAGGCGCCGACCACTTCGGCTGGTTCGCGCGGATGGCCGGGGCGAACATGGCGGCCTCCAGTGCCGCCACCCGCACAGCGCTGGGATGGGAACCGGTGGGGCCGGACCTGCTGGGCGATCTCGATCAGCCCGGGTATTACGCCGGTTGAGCGCGGTTGGGGGTGCCTGGAGCCGGCCAGCGGCCGGCACTACCGGAACCGCACGCCAGCGTGCCCGCCCGACCCACCCCCATCGCCCGGCAACGGTAGAGCCACGCCATGCGTGGCTGCGACC
>NZ_DAMAGC010000018.1:6266-24530 GCF_031995405.1 Stenotrophomonas sp.
CGACCCACCCCCATCGCCCGGCAACGGTAGAGCCACGCCATGCGTGGCTGCGACCCACCCGCACCGCCCGGCAACCGTAGAGCCACGCCATGCGTGGCTGCGACCCACCCGCACCGGCCGATAACGCAGAGAGCCGGGCAATGCCCAGCTCTCTTTACGACGCGATACGACCCCTTACCCGTCAGAACGACCAGTTGAACGTGATCGACCCATTGCGGCCATCGCCGTACGCACCATACCCATTGATCTGCGAGAAATACTTCTTGTCCAGCAGGTTGTTGAGATTGGCCTGCACGCTGAACTCCGGCGAGATGCGGTAGCGCACGAACGCACTGACCAGCGCGTAGCCGTCCTGCTCGATGCGGCCATACGCCGGCACCGGGTAGTAGATGCGGTTCTGCCAGTTGGCACCGCCGCCGACGGTGAGTGCGGTCAGCGACTGCGGGGTGTAGCTGGTGAACAGCTTGATCGTGGTCTGCGGCAGGTTGGTGTTGATGTCCGCGTCGTTGATGTCCTTGGCCACGTAGCGCGAGGCACCGAAGGTGGCGTTCCAGCCCGGGGCCAGCTCGCCGTTGAGTTCCAGTTCGAAGCCACGGCTGACCGTGCCGCGTGCGGCGATGTAGGCGAACTCATTGGGGCTACCCTGTACCGGCTCGGTGGTGGCCTGGCCGACGTTGTCCTGCTCCATGCGGAACACCGCCAGTGACGCGTTCAGGCGGTTGTCGAACCACGCGCCCTTGACGCCCACTTCGTAGCTCTTGCCGTCCACCGGATCGAGGTAGCTGCCCTCGCGGTTCTTCAGCGTCTGCGGTTGGAAGATCTCGGTGTAGCTGGCGTAGGTGGAGTAGGTATCGTTGAGGTCGAACACCAGGCCGGCGTACGGGGTGGTGACCTTGTGCGAACGGTCGGCGCCTTCACCCTCGCTCTTCCAGTCGGTGTAACGCGCGCCGAGGATCAGCTTGAGCGGATCGGCCAGCGACAGGCGGGTAGCGGCATAACCAGCCTTCTGGGTGATGGTGCCTTCGCTCTGCAGCGGCAGGGTGGCGGCCCAGTTCGGTTCCGGGAAGGTGCCTACACCGGCCAGGTAGTTGTCCAGCGGTGCCCAGCCCACCTGGTAATCGCCGTAGTTGGCGAATTCGCGCTTGTTGTAGCTCAGGCCGGCCATGAACTGGTGCTCGCGGCCGAACAGCTGGAACGGGCCTTCCACGAAGCCGTCCACCGCGTTGACCTTGCGCTCGGTGTTGTAGAAACCTGCCGAGGGCGTGACGCCCGCGCCGGTGGTCTTGTCCAGCAGCGAGGCGCCCGAGGTCCAGTCGTTGTAGGCCGGATAGAACAGCTTGTCATCGGCCTTGGTGGTGTCATGCGTCGCACCAAGCTTGACCTTCCAGTCGTTGGCGAAGGCATGCTCCAACGTGGCGAACAGGCGCTTGCTGGTGGTGTCCCAGTAGGTCCAACCCGGGTTGGCGCTGAACGATTCGTCGAACGGGGTCGGGCTGCCATCGGAGAACAGCATCGGGAAACCGCCCCAGGTGACGCCGTTGGCGCGCTTCTGCTGGTAGTCGTAGCCCACGCTCAGCTGCGTGTCCGGGGTCAGGTCGGCGTCGATCACCGCATAGCCCAGCGTCTTGTGCTGGTCGTAGCGGTCCATCTGCGATTCGGTGTCGAGGTAGCTGCCGATCACGCGTGCGCGCACCGAACCGCTGGCGTTTAGCGGCGTGGTCACATCCACGGTGCTGCGGGTGCGGCCCCAGCTGCCGACGTTGACCGACACGTTGCCAGTCAGCTCGGCGCTGTCGGCGTGCTTGCGGATCAGGTTGACCGACGCCGACGGATTGCCCGCGCCGCTGAGCAGGCCGGTGGCACCACGGACCACTTCCACGCGGTCATACAGGGCCAGGTCCAGGCCGGAATCGCCGTAGCTCCAGTTCTGCACCATCTGCGTGGGCAGGCCATCGAACTGGTAGCTGTCGATGTAGAAGCCGCGCGCGTAGAACTCGGTGCGCTCGGTGTCGGACTGGGTGCTGCTCACACCGGTGGTGTTGGCCAGCACGTCGATGATGTCGTCGAGGTTCTGGTCCTCGATGCGCTGGTGGCTGATGATGCTCACCGACTGCGGGATCTCGCGCGGGGCCAGGTCGAAGCGGGTGCCGGCCGAGGTCTTGCGCACCGAATAGCCTTCGGCGCGCTCGCCCTTGACCACGATCCTGTCCAGGGTGGTGGCATCGGGGGCTGCGGCATCGTCGGCGAAGGCAGGCGCGGCGAACAGCGCGCACAGCGCGACGAGCACGGCCTGCGACAGGCGGCGTTGGGGCAGGGCGCGGGACAGCACAGCGGAAGAACGGGTCATCGGCGTTTCCAGGGCGGCGGCACGCACATGGCCGATGTCCGTCGGTGGCCAGGCGTTTGGCGGTAGGGGGGGGGGTCGGTGCGCGACTCGGTACCGAACTCCGCCGCGCCTCCCTGGCGCGAACGGGATCACAGTATGTTAATGCGAATCATTGCTATCAGCAATTCGGCTGGATGCGACGCCGGCTGAAGCCTTCATGGTTCCCCCGCACCCCTTGCTGCACAAGGCCCGCGAGGGAAAGGGCGGCGGATTAACATCGGCGGTCGTAGGCTGGACACCAGCACTTGCGCAGCAGGAGAACGGTCATGGTGGCCCGGAACACGATCTGTCTCTGGTACGACGGCACCGCCCTGGAGGCGGCCACTTTCTATGCCCAGACCTTCCCGGACAGTGCGGTGCACGCGGTCCACCATGCCCCGGCCGACTTCCCGTCCGGCAAGCAGGGCGACGTGCTGACCGTGGATTTCACCGTCGCCGGCATTCCGTGCATCGGCCTCAACGGCGGCCCGGCGTTCAAGCACAGCGAGGCGTTCTCCTTCCAGATCGCCACCGACGACCAGGCCGAGACCGACCGCCTGTGGAATGCCATCGTCGGCAATGGCGGTGAGGAAAGCGCCTGCGGCTGGTGCCGCGACAAGTGGGGCCTGTCCTGGCAGATCACGCCGCGCGTGCTGACCGACGCGGTGACCAGCAAAGACCCGGCGGTGGCCAGGCGCGCGTTCGAGGCAATGATGACGATGCGCAAGATCGATGTGGCGAAGATCGAAGCGGCGGTGCGCGGCTGAGCACCCGTCTTCGGGTTACAGCGGCACGTCCAGGCCACGCTTCAACGTGCTCAATGCCACGGCGGTGCGGAAACGCTCGATGTTGTCGTCGTTGCCGAACAGGCGCGCGCTGATCGCCTCGTATTCTTCCATCGAGGCGGCGGTGAGGATCAGCAGGAAATCGGCATCGCCGGTGATGGCGTAGCACTGTTGCACGGCGGGATCTTCCTGCACGCGGCGGCGGAACGCGGCAACGCGGTGCGGCTGCTCGCTGGCCACCCGCACCTCGACCATGATCGTCAACGGGCGGCGGAGTCGGCATTGATCCAGCACGGCCACGTTGGCGCGGATGATGCCGGCCTCCTGCAGGCGCTTGATCCGGCGCTGGACCGCCGGCGCGGACAGGTGCACCGCGTCGGCGATCTCGCGCTGCGGGGTGGTGTTGTCGCGCTGGAGGATGGCCAGGATGGCGCGGTCGAAGTCGTCAGGGCTGTAGGGGACGGCAGACATGGGCGAGTGAAACGTGCAGGAAGGCACCTGCAATTGAGCCTTTGCTTCGGTCCGGACGCAATATGCTGGTGCGATGTCGACATCACGCCTCGCTTCGCTCGTCCCCGTCCTGGCCGTCCTCGGCTCGGTCACCGCCCTGTCCGTGGGCACCTCCTTCGCCAAGCAGCTGTTCCCGCTGATCGGCGCGCAGGGCACCAGCGCGTTGCGCGTGGGCTTTTCAGCGCTGGTGCTGCTGGCGGTGTTCCGGCCGTGGCGCTGGACCACCACGCGCGCCGATGCCGGGGCGATCCTGCGCTACGGCATCACCCTGGGGGTGATGAACCTGCTGTTCTACATGGCGCTGCGCACGATTCCGTTCGGCATCGCGGTGGCGATCGAGTTCTGCGGGCCGTTGGCGGTGGCGATGTGGTCCTCGCGCCGGCCGGTCGATTTCGTCTGGGTCGGCTGCGCGCTCGCGGGGTTGTTGCTGCTGCTGCCGTTGGGACACGGTGCGCCGCTGGACCCGGTCGGGGTGATGTTCGCGCTGGGGGCGGCGGTGTGCTGGGCCCTGTACATCATCTTCGGTAAGCGCGCCGGCCACCTGCATGCCGGGCATACAGTGTCGCTGGGGCTGTGCGCGGCGGCGCTGGTGGTGGTGCCGGTGGGCGTGGCGCACGCGGGCATGGCGCTGCTGGACCCGAAGATCCTGCTGTTCGGCCTGGGCGTGGCGATCGTCTCCAGTGCGATTCCGATGTCGCTGGAGATGATGGCGCTCAAGCGTCTGCCGAAGGAGACGTTCGGCATCCTGATCAGCATGGAACCGGCTGTGGCCGCGCTGCTGGCGATGGGGCTGCTGGCCGAACACCTGACCCCGCTGCAGTGGGCGGCCATCGGCTGCACGGTGGTGGCCTCGGTGGGCAGTACGCTGACGGCACGGCGGGTGGCGCCGCCCGTACCGGTCACGTGATCCGGTAGTGCCGGCCGCTGGCCGGCTCCCCTTGCCGCTGGATCGCGAGAAGCCGGCCAACGGCCGGAACGACCGGTTCTTCAGCGCCTGACCGGCGCATCCCCGGCCACGTAGTACGCGGCCGTGCTGCGTGCCAGGGGCGCGCGCCCACGGATGCGGTCGGCGATCTTCTCGGCGATCATGATCGTGGTGGCATTGAGGTTGCCGGTGATGATGCGCGGCATGATCGAGGCATCCACCACGCGCAGGCTTTCCATGCCATGCACGCGGCCCTGGCCGTCGACCACGCTCATCGCATCGGTGCCCATCGCGCAGGAACAGGACGGGTGATAGGCGGTCTCGGCGTGCGCGCGCACGAACGCGTCCAGTTCGGCGTCGCTCTGGCACTCGGCACTCGGGCTGATCTCGCGGCCGCGATACTCATCCAGCGCGGGCTGGGCGATGATCTCGCGGGTGATGCGGATCGCATCGCGGAATTCCTGCCAGTCCTGGTCGGTGGACTGGTAGTTGAACAGGATCGAAGGATGCTCGCGCGGATCGAGCGATTTTGCATGCACGCGCCCACGGCTGGGCGTGCGCATCGAGCCTACGTGCGCCTGGAAGCCGTGTTCCTTGACCGCATTGGTGCCGTTATAATTGATCGCCACCGGCAGGAAGTGGTACTGGATGTTGGGCCACTCGAAATCCTCGCGCGTGCGGATGAACCCGCCGGCCTCGAACTGGTTGCTGGCGCCGATGCCGGTGCCGGCGAACAGCCACTCCGCGCCGATCGCCGGCTGGTTCCACCACTGCAGTGCCGGATACAGCGACACCGGCTTCTTGCAGGCGTACTGCATGTACACCTCCAGATGGTCCTGCAGGTTTTCGCCGACACCCGGCAGGTCGTGCACCAGCGGCACGCCGAGTGCGGTCAGCAGCGCCGGTGCGCCCACGCCGGAGCGCTGCAGGATCTGCGGCGAGGCGATCGCACCGGCGCACAGCAGCACCTCGCGACGCGCGGTGGCGTCGATCGGCTCGGCACTGTTGCCGGCGAGGTAGCGCACGCCCACCGCGCGCTTGCCGGCAAACAGGATGCGGTCGGTGGTGGCATGCACCACGATCTCCAGCCCGGCGCGGTCCCTGGCCATGTCCAGGTAACCGCGCGCGGTGCTGGAACGGCGGCCGCGCGGGGTGACGGTGCGGTCCATCGGGCCGAAGCCTTCCTGCTGGTAACCGTTGAGGTCGTCGGTACGCGGGTAGCCGGCCTGCACCCCGGCCTCGACCATGGCGTGGAACAGCACGTTGTTGCCGTTCTTCGGCGTGGCCACGCTGACCGGGCCGTCGCCGCCGTGGTAGTCGTTGGGGCCGATGTCGCGGGTTTCGGCCTTGCGGAAGTAGGGCAGCACGTCGGCGTAGCTCCAGTCCTCCAGGCCGTCGAACCTGGCCCAGTTGTCGAAGTCCAGCGCGTTGCCGCGGATGTAGCACATGCCGTTGATCAGCGAGGAGCCGCCCAGGCCCTTGCCGCGTCCGCACTCCATGCGCCGGTTGTCCATGTGCGGCTCCGGCTCGGTCTCATAGGCCCAGTTGTAGCGGCGACCCTGCAGCGGAAAGGCCAATGCGGCCGGCATCTGCGTGCGGAAGTCCAGCCGATAGTCCGGGCCGCCGGCTTCCAGCAGCAGCACGCTGACGCCGGCGTCTTCGGTCAGGCGCGCGGCCAGCGTGTTGCCGGCCGAGCCGGCGCCGATGATGATGTAGTCGTACTCGCGCTTCATCGTGGGGGTCTCCTGTCAGGCCGGTTCAGAACACCGACGCGTAGCGGTCCATTTCGATCTGGATGGACTTGGTGCGGGTATAGGCGCGCAGCGTGGCCAGGCCGTTCTCGCGGCCCACGCCGGACTGCTTGTAACCGCCCACCGGCATCTGCGCCGGCGATTCGCCCCAGCAGTTGACCCAGCAGATGCCGGCCTCCAGCTGGTGGATCAGGCGGTGCGCGCGGCTCAGGTCGCGGCTGACCACGCCGGCAGCCAGGCCGTACTCGGTGGCGTTGGCGCGGGCGACGGCTTCTTCTTCGCTGTCATAGGACAGCAGGCTCAGCACCGGCCCGAAGATTTCTTCGCGCACGATGCGCATGTCGTCGCGGCAGTCGCTGAACACCGTCGGCGCCACGTAGCAGCCCTTGCCCAGCGCGCCGTCGGTCAACCGCTCGCCGCCACAGACCAGGCGCGCGCCCTCGGTCTTGCCGCTGGCGATATGTTCCAGCACGCGGCGCATGTGCGCGGCGCTGACCAGCGGGCCGAAGTTGGTGTCTTCCTGCAACGGGTCGCCGATGCGGATGCGCGCGATGCGCTCGCGCAACGCCTGTTCGACATCGGCGAGCAGGTCCCTGGGCACGAACACGCGCGTGCCGTTGGTGCAGACCTGGCCGGAACTGTAGAAGTTGGCCATCATCGCCACGTCCGCGGCCAGCTCGATATCGGCGTCGGCACAGATGATCAGCGGCGACTTGCCGCCCAGCTCCATGGTCACCTCCTTGAGCGTGGAACTGGACGCGCTGGCCATGACCTTGCGGCCGGTGCTGGTGCCGCCGGTGAAGGAGATCTTCTCGATGCCCGGATGCTCGGTCAGGGCCGAGCCCACGCCCGCGCCATCGCCGGGCAGCACGTTGAAGACGCCATCGGGCAGGCCGGCTTCGGTGAAGATCTCGGCCAGCTTCAGCGCGGTGAGCGGGGTCACTTCGCTGGGCTTGAAGATCATCGCGTTGCCAGCGGCCAGTGCGGGAGCGGCCTTCCAAAGCGCGATCTGGATCGGGTAATTCCACGCGCCGATCGCCCCGACCACGCCGAGGGGTTCCTGCCGGGTATAGAAGAAGCTGCCTTCGCGCAGCGGCACCTGGCTGCCTTCCAGCCCGTGCATGACCCCGGCGTAGTACTCCAGCACGTCCGCGCCGGTGACGATGTCCACGCTGCGGGTTTCGCTCAGCGGCTTGCCGGTGTTGAGCGTTTCCAGCTCGGCCAGCGCATCGTTGCGCTCGCGCAGCAACGCCACCGCGCGCAGCAGGATGCGCGAGCGCTCCACCGTGGTCAGCGCGGCCCAGACCTTCTGGCCGGCCTGCGCGCTTTCCACCGCAGCGTCGAGATCGTCGCTGTTGGCGCTGTGCACCTTGGCCAGCACCTCGCCGGTGGCCGGGTTGGTGACCTCGAAGGTGCGGTTGCCCTGCGAGGGAACGTAGCGGCCGCCGATGTAGAGCAGTTGGTCGGGGAAATGGGGCATGTCGATGACTCCTTTGCAGCGGGGGACCAGTGGGATCAGCGGGTCAGATGCAGGAACTGCAGGTGGCGCTCGTACTGGTCGATGATGTCGTTGATGATCTGCTGGCGGCTGTAGCCGAACAGCTCGTAGTCCTGTCCACCTTCATAGAGGTGCACCTCGGCGCGGTAATAGCGCTGGTTGCGGAAGCGCTGCGCGGCGAAGGACGGAGTGAGGTAGCCGCGCATGATCACCTGGTAGGTGAACACCTGTTGTTCGCCGTGGTCGACCAGCAGTTCCATGTGGCCCGGGTCGAATTTCGTGTGCACATCCAGGCCCTTCTCGCGCAGCTGCGCGGCCACCGCCTCGATCGCCGGCTTCACGTCGGTGTCCATGAACCGGTACACCTCATCACGCACCGGGAAGTGCACCGCCTGGGTGATGCGCTGGCGCCAGCCACGCTGGTGCCGCGACTGGCCGATCAGCGGGATCGGCGAATACTGCGACGCCTTCTTGCGTTGCGACTCTTCGCCCAGCGCGCGGGTCAGCCCCCACAGCATCAGCAGCAGCACCACCGAGAACGGCAGCGATGCCAGCACCACCGCCGATTTGAGCGCGTCCATGCTGCCTGCCAGCAGCAGCCCGGCGGTGACCAGGCCGGTCATGACCCCCCAGAACACGCGAAGCCAGCGCGGACCGTCGTCCTCCGGCGCGCCGCCGTGCGAGGACAGGGTGGACAGCACCACGGTGCCCGAGTCGGCCGAGGTCACGAAGAACACGAAGCTGACGATCACGGTGACCGCGATGACCACCCGGCTCCAGGGATAGGTGTCCAGCAGTGCGTACAGCACGGTGGGCGGGTTATCGACCGCCATCTGCGCCAGCTGTACCTGGTCGTGGTGGAGGATCTGGTCCAGCGAGCTGTTGCCGAAGATCGACAGCCACGCCAGGGTGAAACCGAGCGGGATCAGCAGCACGCCGAGCACGAATTCGCGGATGGTGCGGCCGCGCGAGATGCGCGCGATGAACAGCCCCACGAACGGTGCCCAACCGATCCACCAGGCCCAGTAGAACACCGTCCAGTTGCCCAGCCAGTCCGGCCGCCCGCCATAGGCGTACACGTCGAAACTCTTGCCGACCACGTTGCCCAGGTAGTCGCCCATGTTCTGCATGAAGGCGTTGAGCAGGTACTGGGTGGGGCCGGCGAACAGCATGAACAGCAGCAGCCCGATGGCCAGCAGCATGTTGATGTTGGACATCCAGCGCACGCCTTTTTCCACGCCCGACACCGCCACCGCGATCGCCGCGCCCATCATCAGCACGATCAGCCCGACCTGCACCCACGCCGCATGCGGCACCAGGAACAGGGTGTTGAGGCCGGCGTTGAGGTGCAGCACGCCAAAGCCCATGTCCGCGCCCAGGCCGAACACCGTGGCCACGATGCCGAGCGCATCGACGGTGTAGCCGATGGGGCCGTTGATGCGTTTGCCGATCAGCGGATACAGCGCCGAGCGCAGCGCCAGCGGCAGGTTGTGGCGGTAGGCGAAGTAGGCCAGCGCCATCGCCGCCAGCGCGAACACGCCCCAGCCGTGCAGGCCCCAGTGCAGGAACAGCAGCTGCATGGCTTGCCGCGCGCTGGCCTCGCCACTGCCCACGCCGCCCTGTGGCGGCAGCAGATAGTGGGTGAGTGGCTCGGACACGCAGAAGAAGAACAGGGTGATGCTGATACCGGCCGCGAACAGCATGCCGGCCCAGGACAGATAACTGAATTCCGGTTCGTCGTGGTCCGCGCCGAGCTTGACCGTGCCGTAGCCGGACAGCGCCACGCCGACCACGAACACCAGGTACACGGTCATCGCCAGCAGGTAGTACCAGCCGACGTTGCGCGACGCCCAGGTCTGGGCATCCAGCAGCAGCACGCCGGCATCGATGGGAAACACGGTGACCAGAAGGGCGAATGCCGCCACGATCGTGGCGGCAAGCAGGAAGACCGGTCGAAGCGTGCGTACCTCGCGTTGAGGTGACTCCACAGCGCTCATGGGGTGGGGGTACTCTCGGTGCCGGTTACGGCAGACCCGGACTATTACCCCACAGGTGCTGTGGACGGGCTGTTTACGCAGCGAAGATGCCCGCCGCGCAAGGGCGGCGGGTATCGGGGGGACGCGTTACCGCAGCGCGCTGCTGGGTACGTCGATGGCCATCGCCAGGGCGAGGTGATCGGAGAACGCGGCCGGTACGGCCTCGGCGCTGCGTTGCTGCAGGCCGTCGCTGAGCAGGATGTGGTCGATGGCCCGGTCCGGGCGCCAGCTCGGGAACGTGGGCACCGCGCAGCCCGGCGGTTGCAGGTTGGTCTTGCGGTACAGCGCCTGCATTTCCGGGCGGTCGGCCAGGCAGTTGAAATCGCCCATCAGCACCGCGTTGGGGTGGTCGGTGAGCAGGTCGGCGATGAAGGCCAGCTGCGACATCCGCGAGTTGGTGCCCAGGGACAGATGCGCCACCGCCACCGCCAGCCCCTCCCGGCCTTCGCCGAACTTGGCCAGCAGCACGCCGCGCCCGCCGATGCGGCCGGGCAGGGCATGGTCCTGCACTTCCACCGGTTCCAGCCGGCTGAGCAGGCCGTTGGCGCTGGAGGCCACCCCGCCCATGCGGCGGTTGGGCTGGTGGCTCCAGTAATTGAAGCCGGCGCGCTCGGCCAGGTAGTGGGTCTGGTTGGTGAAGCCCGAGCGCAGGCTGCCGGGGTCGGCCTCCTGCAGGCCGACGATGTCGTGGCCACGGGCCAACTGTGCGATCGCGTCCAGACTGGTGCGCTTGCGCCCGGCCGGCAGTGCATGTGACCAGCTGCGGGTCACATAGTCACTGTAGCGGCGGGTGCTGCTGCCGGCCTGGATGTTGGCCGTCAGCAGGCGCAGGGTCCGCGTGGTGGGGGAATTCACGACGGTAGCGGGCTCGGTCTGGATCAGTTGCCCTTGGCGGCGCGTTCGCGGGCGATCAGGTGATCGGCGATGCGCAGCATGTCCGGGAAGCTCTTGCCCTTGACCAGGTACTTGCCGTTGACGATCACCGACGGGGTGCCGGTGATCTGGCTGCGCTGGGCGAACTGCTTGGCGGCATTGGTCTTGGCGTTCACCGCGAAGCTGCCCATGGTGCTGGCGAACTGCTTGGCATCGGCGCCGTGCTTGGCATAGAAGGCGGCGATGTCCTCAACCGAATCCTTGCCGCGCTCGCCCTTCAGGGTCTGCTCGACGTGGATGGCCGAGTACAGCGCCTCATGGGTCTTTTCCTGCAGGCCCATGCTCTGTGCGGCATAGAAGGCGCGCGCGTAGTTGTCCCAGGTGCCGCCGAACATCGCCGGCACGTACACGAAGTTGACGTCGCTCGGCAGACCGGCCTTCCACGGCCCGATCAGCGGCTGGAACGCGGCGCAGGCCGGGCACACGTAACCGAAGATCTCGGCCACTTCGATCTTGCCCGCGGCCGGCTGGAACGGCTGGCCGTTTTCGATCACCACATAGTCGGTGCCTGCGACCGGCTCCGGGCCGGTCGGACGCGAGGACGCCGGTGCCGGTGCGGGAGTGCTGGCGGCAGCGGCGGCGGTCTCGGCGGCGGAGGATTCACCGCTGGCGGCCGGGGCCTCGTTGTTGGTCGCCGGTGCGGCATCGCTGGCCGGGGTGCTGCTCGGGGCAGCCGGCGCGGTCGGCGCGGCGGTATTGGCGGTGCCGTCCTGGGCCTTGCAGGCCGCAAGGATCGGCAGCAGGGCCACCAGGGCAATGGCGAAACGGGTCTTCATCTAGGCATCTCCAACGGATGAACAAGGTGGGGCCGGCGCACGGGGCGCCGGCTCAGGGGGAAATAATGGCATGCGGCCACGCGCGTCCCGCGTACACGGTGTGTGACGGTTCAGCGAGCCTGCACTCAGCGCCTGGGCTGGGTGCGCGCCTGGGCGATGAGCGCATCGGCGTTGCGCAGCATCGATTCGAACGAGTCGCCCTTGACCAGGTAACGGCCGTTGATCACCAGCGCCGGGGTGCCCGGCACCTTGGTGCGCTGGGCGAAGGCGCGCGCGGCCTTGAGCTTCTGTTCCACCGCATCGCCCTTGATGGTGGCCAGGAAGGTCTCCGGGGCCACGCCGTAGGTCTTGTAGAAGCCGGCCAGTTCGTCCGGGGACACGTTCTGCATCGGCAGCGTCTGCTTGTCATGCAGGGCCTCGAACATCGCGCGGTGGCTGCGCTTGGCCACGCCCAGCTGGTCGGCGGCGAAGTAGGCACGGGCGAACGAATCCCAGATCCCGCCGAACGCGGCCGGCACCGGGGTGAAGCGGACGTCCTTGGGCAGCTTGGCGGCCCAGGTTTCCAGCTGCGGCTCGAAGCGCGCGCAATGCGGGCAGGTGTAGCCGAAGATTTCCACCACTTCGATCTTGCCGGCCAGCGGCGCATACGGGCCGGGGGCTTCGATCACTTCGTAGTCGGTGCCTTCGACCAGCTTGGTCGGCGTGGCGGCCAGGGTGGTCAGGGGGCTCAGGGCCAGCAGCAACAGCATCAGGCGGGGCATCAACGTCATCTACATCCATCTCCATCGGAAAAAACAACGCCGGCCCAGTGCCGGCGTGGCGGTGAACATAACCCGCCACGGGGGCGGGGCGGCGACTGCGCCGCCGAGCGGTCCTTACGGCGCCTTGGCCGGTTGCGTGGCGGTCACCGCGGCCACGTCGTCGGCGCGGTTGTGCAGGCCCTGCAGATAGCTGCCCAGTGCCTGGATTTCCTGTTCGGTAAGCTGCCTGGCAATGCTGGCCATGATCTGGAAGTGCGCCTTGTCGGTTTCCTGGGTGGTGCCGGCCTGGTACTCCTGCAGCCGGCGCGACACATACGCGGCGTGCTGGCCACCCACGTGCGGGTAGGCCGGGCCCGGGTTGCCGGCGCCGGTGGGACCGTGGCAGGCCATGCAGGCCGGGATGCCCCGTTGCGCGTCTCCGCCGCGATACAGCTGCTGCCCGATCTCGTAGAACTTCTTGCCGGCATACGGACCTTCGCCGACCAGGCCATCGTCGGCAAGCCCGGCGCCGGCCTTCTGCGTTGCGAAATACGCACCGATGTCGCGCATGTCCTGCGGGGTGAGGTCCTGCACGAAGGGCACCATCGCCGCCGATGCGCCGGAGGTGCGCTGGCCGTTGGCGATCAGCGCCATCTGCTGGGCCACGTAGCGTTCGCTCTGCCCGGCGATGCTGGGGTACATCTCCACGGTGGAATTGCCATCGGCCGAGTGGCAGGCCGCGCAGGCGGCGGCCTTGGTCTGGCCGGCCTTGGCGTCGCCCCATTTGGTCTTGCTGAAATCGACCTCCAGCGAGGCGGTCTTGATCGGCCCGTTGTCGGGCAACGGGGTGATCGAGGTCTGGGCGACCGCAACGGCGGCCAGCAGCGATACAGCGACAGCGGAAACGGCAAGAACGCGAGCGTGGCGCATGCGGAAGCTCCGTGTGGACCGGCCTGGCGAGTGCAGGCTGCACTGGCTGAGGATCGCCCGATTATCCATGCGCTTTCGCGCCACGGTCAACGCAGGGTGCAGCAAAACCGGTCGGCGGCAGCGCGGATGCGGCCCGGACATGCGATCCTATGCCCATGTCATTGCTCCTCGAACGTGCCCACTATCTGCTTTCGGCCCACAACACCCGGCAATTGCCGGAGGATGTCGGGGCCGAAGTTGCCTTTGCCGGACGCTCCAACGCCGGCAAATCCAGCGCCCTCAACGCCCTGACCCGCCAGAACAGCCTGGCCCGGGTCTCCAAGACCCCCGGCCGCACCCAGCAGCTGGTGTTCTTCGAGGTCACCCCGGAGGCCAAGCTGGTCGATCTGCCCGGTTACGGCTACGCCAAGGTCCCGCTGGACCTGCAGGCCCACTGGCAGGCCTTCATCGACCAGTACTTCCGCACCCGCGAGGCGCTGCGGGGCCTGGTGGTGGTGATGGACATCCGCCACCCGCTGAAGGACTACGACCGCCAGATGCTGGCCTACGCGGTGCAGCGCGGCCTGCCCGCGCACGCGCTGCTGACCAAGGCCGACAAGCTCGGCCGGGGCCAGCAGGGCATCGCGCTGCAGAAGGTTCGCAAGGAACTGCAGTCCTCCTTTGGCGATACGGTCAGCGTGCAGACCTTCTCCGGTCCGGCCCGCCAGGGCGTGGACGAGGCCCGCGGGATCATCGGTGGCTGGCTGGGGTTGAACAAGCCGGCGCCGGAAACGGCCTGACACCTGCACCTGGGGGGAGCCGGCCAGCGGCCGGCATTACCGGGTGGGTAACGGGGCGTATTCGCCCGGGACCCACGCGAACGCATCCCCCTCGCGCCGCACGTGCCCCAGTCCGGGGAACGGCAGGTGCGCGCCAGCCACCCACCAGCCCTGGTCCGCGGCCTGCGCCATCATCGTGCGCCGGCTGACGATGGCGGCGGCGCGGTCGCTGTCGGCCTCGTAGGACGCCTGCGGCTGGGCGAACTGCACCGCGTGGAAGTGCACGATGTCGCCCCACACCAGCAGATGCTGGCCGCCGCCATCGATGCGGTAGGACACATGCCCGATCGTGTGGCCGTGGCTGTCCAATGCGCTGATGCCGGTCGGCAACGCCTCCCCGGCGGCGAAGCGCTTCAATCGTCCCCGGGTCGCATACGGTGCCACTGCCTTGCGCGCAAGCGCGAAGGCAAAGCGCACGCCCTGCGGCGCGGTCGCTTCGCTGGCCGGATCGAGCCAGTAGGCGGCGTCGGCGGCGGACAACCACACCGTGGCATTGGGATAGGCGACCTTGTCCTGTGCATCGAGCAGGCCGCACAGGTGGTCCGGATGCGCGTGGGTGAGCAGCACGTCATCGACCTCGGCCGGGTCGTAGCCGGCCGCGCGCAGGTTGCCCAGCACCTGGCCCAGGCCGGGGCCGAAGCAGGTGGCCGTGCCGGTGTCGATCAGGGTGAGGTGGTCGCCCTGCTGCACCAGGTAGGCGTTGACCGCCGTCTGCAGGCCCTTGCCGTCTTCAGGCACGTAGCGGTGGTCAAGCAGGCGGGTGACCTTGCCGGCATCGATGCCCACCAGTTCCTGCCGACCGAGCGCGACGGTGCCGTCGAACAGCGCGGTCACCTGCAGCGTGCCGATCTGCTGGTGGTACACACCGGGCACCTGTTCGTGCGGGGTGTGGGTGGTGGCGGCGAAGGTGGGGCTGGCGACGGCCGCCAGCAACAAGGCGGCAGCGAGCGCGCGGACGCGGGGCAGGGACATGGGTGTTTCCGGGCAGGGCGGCAGCGCCGCGATGCCTCCATGCTGCGCGCGTGGGTTGCCGCGATCCGCTCAGAATGCCGCGCGATCCGCTCGCTCAGCTGTTGCCGATCGCCGCCGGTTCCAGGCCGTATCGGGCGGCGAATCGCTTGGTGAAGCTGCCCAGCGAGCGATAGCCCACGCGCGCGGCCACGGTCTTGAGCGGCAGGCGGGTGGTGTAGAGCAGGTTCATCGCGTGGGCCAGCCGCGCATCGGCGATCAATCCGCGCACGCTGGCCTGCTCGCTGGCCAGCCGGCGGCGCAGGGTGGCACCGCTCAGGCCGAGCTGTTCCTCGAAGTCGCGCGACTGCCAGTCACGTTCGGGCTGGGCGGCGATCAGGTCGCGGATGCGTTCGCCCAGGCTCGGCTCGGGTGCGACCAGCAGGCTGCCATGGCCACGGCGACAGAACGCCAGCACCAGCGCGGCCAGCGCCAGCCGCGCCTCGGTGTAGCGGGCGTGCTCCAGTGCGCTGCGCCATTGGCGAAGGAGGTCGCCGTGTTCGGCCAGCGACAACCGCGCGAGCGCGTCGCCGGCCTCGGGCAGTGGCTCGTTCCACAGCACGCGCGCGGCCGACAGCGCCTCGGCGCACAGCGGCACGATCGCACTGAGGTACACGCCGGATTCCGGATCGGGGATGTTGACCACGTCGATGCGGCAGCGTCGGGTGATCAGGAACAGGTCGCCGGGCACGAAGGTGAGCGACTGCTGGGCGGTGGCTACCTGCTTGCGTCCCTGCAGCAGGATCGCCAGCTGTGGCTGCGGAATGTCCACCGAGGAGGCGCCGTGCTCGCGACGTGCGGTGATGCAGGCGTAGCCGTCGGCGCGCTGGCAGTCGGCCAGGCTCGCCATCTCGGCCAACAGCGGATCGGGGTGCACGCGGGTATCCATTACCGCGCAGTATCGAACAACTGGCCGATCAGCGCTGCCGCGCCCATCGCCAACGCGCCCCAGAACATCACCCGGAGTGCGCCGCGCAACGGCGGTGCGCCACCGGCGCGTGCGGCCATCGCGCCGGTCAGGCCCAGCCCGGCCAGGGTAACCACTGTGGTCACTTCGGCGACGTGGTCGTGCGGGGCGAGCAGGGCGGTCAGCACCGGCAGTGCCGCGCCACAGACGAACGCACCGGCCGACGCCATGGCCGCCTGCAGCGGACGCGCACGCAGTTCTTCGGTGATGCCCAGCTCGTCGCGGGCGTGTGCGGCCAGGGCGTCGTGCGCGGTCAACTGCACCGCCACCTGCTGGGCCAGCTCGGGGCTGAGCCCGCGATGGCGGTAGATCGCGGCCAGCTCTTCCAGCTCGCTGTGCGGGTCTTCGTGCAGCTCGCGTTTTTCCACGGCCAGGTCGGCCACTTCGGTGTCGGCCTGGGACTGCACGGACACATACTCACCGGCCGCCATCGACATCGCACCGGCGACGGTGCCGGCAATACCGGTGGCCAGCACGGTGGCTGCGCTCGCGCCGCTGGCGGCGATGCCGACCACCAGCCCGGCGATCGAGACGATGCCGTCATTGGCGCCGAGCACGGCCGCGCGCAGCCAGCCGACGCGATCGGAACGATGGACTTCGGGATGTCTGGATCGGCTCATGCCCACAGTCTAGGGGCTGCGCCGGGCCGAAGGCGGAATGCGTCGCAGCGGCGCTTCCGGCCGGTCAAGCCCTTTTCAATAGGATGCTGAAAACCGTCACGGTGACACGACGGTGGGGGACGCCACGATATAGTGCGCCCTTGCGATGCGGGGGCCTGGACCCCACATCCCCGCCCTGACCAGAATCCTGCGAGCCTCCCCTTGTCGAGCCCCAGCCACGTCGCCGAGACGCCGATCACCGACCGAAATGAACTGGTCGCCACGCTGGCCTCCGGCGAAAAGCCCAAGGCGCAGTGGCGCATCGGCACCGAGCACGAGAAGTTCGGCTTCCGCCTGGACGATCTGCGTCCGCCCACCTTCGAAGGCGATCGCGGCATCGAAGCCCTGCTCAACGGCCTGACCCGCTTCGGCTGGGCGCCGGTGCAGGAAGGCGGGCACACCATCGCGCTGCTGCGCGACAACGCCTCGGTCACGCTGGAACCGGCCGGCCAGCTGGAACTGTCCGGCGCGGCGGTGGAGACCATCCACGATACCTGCGTGGAAACCGGTACCCATCTGAACGAAGTGGCGCAGGTGGCCGGCGAGCTGCAGCTGGGCTTCCTCGGCATGGGCTTCCAGCCGAAGTGGACGCGCGATGAAATGCCGTGGATGCCGAAGGGCCGCTACCGCATCATGCGTGACTACATGCCCAAGGTCGGCACGCTCGGCCTGGACATGATGACCCGCACCTGCACGGTGCAGGTCAACCTGGATTACGCCACCGAAGCGGACATGGTGAAGAAGTTCCGCGTGTCGCTGGCGCTGCAGCCGATCGCCACGGCGCTGTTCGCCGATTCGCCGTTCACCGAAGGCAAGCCCAACGGCTACCAGAGCTACCGGTCGCACATCTGGACCGACACCGACAACGACCGCACGGGCATGCTCGACTTCGTGTTCGAAGACGGGTTCGGTTACGAGCGTTACGTGGATTACCTGCTCGATGTGCCGATGTATTTCTCCTACCGCGACGGCACCTACCACGATGCCAGCGGGCAGAGCTTCCGCGATTTCATGGTGGGCAAGCTGCCGGCGCTGCCGGGCCAGTTGCCGACGCTGCGCGACTGGTCGGACCACATGACCACTGCGTTCCCGGAAGTGCGCTTGAAAAAGTACCTGGAAATGCGCGGTGCCGATGCCGGTCCGTGGAGCCGCCTGTGCGCCTTGCCGGCGTTCTGGGTAGGGTTGTTGTATGACGATGCCGCACTCGACGCGGCCTGGGACCTGGTGCGTGATTTCAGCCTGGTCGAGCGCAACGTGCTGCGCGATGGCGTGCCGAAGCACGGGCTGAAGCTGCCGTTCCGCAATGGCACGGTGCTCGATCTGTCGCGCGAGGCACTGAAGATCGCGGTGGCCGGCCTGAAGCGGCGCGCTGCGCGTAACGTGGATGGCCAGGACGAGAGCAAGTTCCTGGAGGTGCTGCAGGAGATCGTGGATTCGGGCCTGACCCCGGCCGATCGGAAGTTGGCGCTGTTCCATGGCGAGTGGAACCAGAACATCGATCCGGTGTTCAAGGCGTTCGCTTACTGAGTTGGGCGGAAGCGGTAGTCGGTGAGTCGGACGCTG
>NZ_DAMAGC010000018.1:24630-33158 GCF_031995405.1 Stenotrophomonas sp.
GGCCCCCATGCCCTTTCCGGCGAATGTCCCCCGGCGTCGGCCTGCGGCCGCCACCGCCTCCTTTGTTTCGCCTCCAGCTGTAGTCGGTGGGTCGGACGCTGGGCCCCCATGCCCTTTCCGGCGAATGTCCCCCGGCGTCGGCCTGCGGCCGCCACCTCCTCCTTTATTTCGCCTCCAAGGGCATGCGGGCCCAGCGCCCGGCCCAGCGCCCGACCCACCAACTGCCTGCAGAAAGAGCGGGGTTCCCGTCTGCGCACCGCAAGCCAGCCCCGTGGCGGCCGGTAGGCTCCTGGGCAAAATAAAGGAGGAGGCCGCTTGCGGCCGGGGGACACTACGCCAGGAGCCTACCGGTCGCTACGGGGGCCCAACGCGCGCGACAGACTCGATCGAAGACGCGCTTGGATCGACACGATGCCTGACTGCCACGGCAAACCACTGGCCCATCTGCTGCGGCCCTGGGAGCATGACGCTTCCCACCCTTGGGAAATAAAAAACCCCGGCAATGCCGGGGTTTTCTTCATGCCAACGCAGGAGGATCAGGCCGCCTTTTCCAGCGTGGCCATGTCGATCACGAAGCGGTAGCGCACGTCGTTCTTCGCCATGCGCTCCCAGGCCTCGTTGACGGTCTTGATGTCGATCACTTCCACGTCGCTGACGATGTTGTGCTCGGCACAGAAGTCCATCATCTCCTGCGTTTCGGCCATGCCACCAATCGCCGAACCGGTGATGTGCTTGCGGCCGAACATCATCGCAGCGCCCATCAGCGGCGGATCCAGCTCGGTCAGCACGCCCACCAGACACATCGTCGCATCACGCTTGAGCAGGGACATGTACGGGTTGGTGTCGTGGCTGACCGGGATGGTGTTGAGCAGGAAATCGAAGCTGCCGGCGTGCGCCTGCATCTGCGCCGGATCGCGCGAGACCAGCACCTCATCGGCGCCCAGACGCTTGGCATCGGCACCCTTTTCCGGGGTGGTGGTGATCATCACCACGGTGGCGCCCATCGCCTTGGCGAACTTCACGCCCATGTGGCCCAGGCCACCCAGGCCGATGATGCCCACCTTCTGGCCGGGGCCGACCTTCCAGTGGCGCAACGGCGAATAGGTGGTGATGCCGGCGCACAGCAGCGGCGCGGCGGCCTTCAGGTCCAGCTTCTCGGACACCTTCACCACGAAGCGCTGCTCCACCACGATATGGTCGGAGTAACCGCCGAAGGTCGGCTGGCCGCTGTCGCGTTCGGTGCTGTTGTAGGTGAAGGTTGCGCCCTTCTCGCAGTACTGCTCCAGATCTTCATCGCAGGCCGCGCAATGGCGGCAGGAATCGACCATGCAGCCGACGCCGGCGAAATCGCCGACCTTGAAGCCGGTCACGCCGGCACCGACCTCGGTCACCCGGCCGATGATCTCGTGGCCGGGGACCATCGGGAACTTGGAGTTGCCCCAGTCGTCGCGGGCCTGGTGCAGGTCGGAGTGGCAGATGCCGCTGTACAGGATCTGGATGCGGACATCGCCGGCAGCCACCGGGCGGCGCTCGAAGGAGAACGGCACCAGCGGTGCGGTCTGGTCGTGGACGGCATAACCATGGGCGAGGGACATAGGGAATCCTTGGCAGGTTTTGTAGAAAGGCGCTTTACAATACGCCCGCATCCTGTGCGTATACAGTCAATATATCGGCATGATTCATCAAGGCAGACTGCACAATCGTGGCCACTGACAACCTGACTCACCTGGCGGCCTTCGCTGCCGTGGCCCGGCACCGCAACTTCCGCCGGGCCGGTGCCGAGCTGGCCTTGTCGACCTCGGCGGTGAGCTATGCGATTCGCGCGCTGGAAGAGCGGCTGGGCGTGGGCCTGTTCCACCGCACCACCCGCAGCGTGGCCCTGACCGAGGCCGGCCAGCGCCTGCTCGAGCGCCTGCAGCCGGCGCTGGAGCAGGTGCACGACGCGCTGGAAGAAATGAACCACTTCCGCGCCGCCCCGGCCGGCCTGCTGCGCATCAACGCCACCCGCGCCGCCGTGCAGACCCAGCTGGGCCCGCGCCTGGCGCGCTTCCTGCAGGCCCACCCGGACGTCCGCATCGAGCTGGCCCAGGACGATGGCCTGGTGGATATCGTCGCCAGCGGTTTCGATGCCGGCGTGCGCCTGCACGAGTCGGTGCCCGAGGACATGGTCGCCGTGCCATTGGGGCCGCCACTGCGCGGCCTGATCGTGGGTGCGCCGTCCTACCTCGCGCGCCGGCCGGCACCGCGCCACCCGCGCGAACTGGCCCAGCACGAGTGCGTGCGTTTCCGCTTCGCCAGCGGCCATCTGTACAAATGGCAGTTCGAGCGCGATGGCCAGGAACTGGAGGTGGACGTGCCCGGCCGGCTCACCCTGGGCGACCAGCACACCATCCTGCAGGCGGTGATCGACGGGCTGGGCCTGGCGTACGTGCTGGAAGATTCGGCGCGCCCGTACCTGGATGACGGGCGGCTGGTGGCGGTGCTGGAAGACTGGGCCGAGCCTTTCCCGGGCTTCGTGTTGTATTACCCGCGGCAGCGGCAGATGTCGTCGGCGCTGCGCGCGTTCGTGGACATGGTGCGGGCCACGGCGTGATGCGCGCGGCGGTTGCCGAGGTGACGCCGGCGGTGGCACGCTTGCCCGCCGCATCGGATGCACCGTGGCATGACCCTCCAAACGCCGCACGACATCGAACAACAGCTCGACCAGCGCTTCCCTGCGCTCTACCACACGCTGCATCGGGAGCAGATGCTGGACTGGGGCGCAGTCTGCCACGGCTGGGTCACCACCGTGTTCCAGACGCTGCGCGCGCGTCCGCCGTTGCTGCTGTACGCGCGCGAATTCGAGCTGATCGCGCCGGCCGATATCGTGGGCCATGCCGAACAGTTCACCGATGCGGACAGCCACGTGCGCCTGCGCGAGGGTCTGCAGCTGTTGCCCTTCGGCAGCACCGGTGCCGGCGATTACTACTGCTTCTGGCGCGATCCGACCGCGCCGGACGAGGCGCGCGTGGTGCTGCTGTGGCACGACGATGACCGCGTGGACCTGCTGGCGAACAACCTGCAGGATTTCATCTTCCGGATGATGGTCGATGCGGTCGCCGATCTCGAGGGCAGCCTGCTTGAGCAGGGCGATGTGGTCGACAACCTGCAGCACTGGCTGGCTTCGCACCGCCCCTATCTGCGCGCCGAACAGGTGCAGGCGTTGCACGAACTGTACGCCAGCCCGGCCATGCACACCGGCGGTGTTGGCGAAGACGCGGCAGCCGCGCTGATCCAGCGCAGCATCGGTTTCGATGGGATGGGGACGTCATTCGGCTACGTGCCGGAGTGAGCGAAGCAGGGCGTGCAACCGGTGCAGCGTGCGTGTGGTGGACGGCCTAGTCGTAGCGCAAAGTGACCGTCGCCGTCGCGGCCACGCTGCCGACGCCCGGTGTCTGCCCGGCAAGACGCCAGTAGCCGGCGCGCAGGCGTAGGCGCACCGCCTGTCCGGTCACACCGACGCTGCGTTCGCTGTCCGAGCCGTCCGCTGCGATGACGCGATCGTCTTCCGAGACCAGCACCACCGCCACGCCGGCGGCATCGCCGGTATTGCGGAACACGGTCGGTTCAGCCGGATCCGGGCTGCCGCTGAAGCCGAAGGTTGCCTGTCGCACCGCAGCCGCGCATCCCTGCAGGTTCAGCTCGAAGCCGACGTAGCGCGCCCCGCCCGATGCAGGCAGCTGGCTGGCAGCGACAGGATCGAGCACCACCAGCCGATCCGCGCTGCCCAGTGACCAGTCGCAGGTACCGATCATCACTTCACCGGTCAGATTGAAGTCGGTTGCCTGTACCGGCGCGGCTGCGAGTACGCAGGCCATGGCGGCAACACGGCGGAAGGCTGATGACACCATCGCCATGCGCTCAGTTGTAGGACAGCGTGACCGTCACCGGCGAGCTGATCCTGCCGGCAGCCACGCTGGCGGCGGACTGACGCAGCCGGGCACGCAGCAGATAGGTACCGGTGGTGGTGGTGTACGGCAGCGTGGTGCCCGCCGGCACCACGGCCGCGTTGGTGGTGCCCTGCTGGACTTCGATACCGACCCCGGCCAGGCCACGGAAGTACGACGCCTGGGCGGTATCGGCCAGGCCGGTGATGCGCATGGCGATGCGGGTGATCAACGGATCGCAGCGGGTGACCTGGATGGGGACGTTGACCCAGGAACCGGCGTAGGCACCGGTGAAATCGGTGGCGTAGTACGTACCCAGGTCAACATCGCTGGCGGTGAACTGGCAGACGCCCGGCAGTATCTCGCCGGTGAGATTGAAGGTCACCGACTGGGCGTGTGCGGTGGTGGCAGCGGCAAGCAGCAGTGCCGCGGACAGGCAATAGCGGGCGTACGTCATGGAAATCCTCAGTTGTAGGTGAACTGCAGCGTGATCGGGGTGCGGACCTGGCCGGCGCTGACCCCGGCGCGGGTCTGTACGAAGCGCGCCTGCAGTTGATAGGTGGCGGTGCCGGCACCGGCGGCCCAGTCGAACGCGGTGCTGTTGGGCACCATGCGTTGACTGCTCAGGTTGCCCAGCTCGATGGCGATACCGGTAAGCGATCCGCTGGCCGTGCGTGCGGCGAAGTACTGGCTGTTGTCGGCGCTGGCGGTGCCGTTGGCGCGCAGGTGCACCACGGTGATGTCCGAGGTACAGGCGCTTCGGGTGATCGTCAGCCGACGCCAGCCGGTGCTGGTGCTGCCGGTGAACGTGCTGGACGGGTAGCTGCCAAGGTCGGCGTCGGTCACCGAGAAGGCGCAGGTGCCCGGTTGGAAACGGCCGGTGAAGCGCACGGTCAGGTCGGCGGCAGCCACGCTGCCCGCGCCCAGCGCGCCGGCCGACAGCGCGAGCATCCGCATGCAACGGACGGTACGCGCGTTCACTGGTACACCAGCGTGATGGTGGCCGCGCCATTGGCCTGGCCCGACGTGGGCGTCGCGCCGGTCTGGTAGTAGCGTGCCTTCAGCAGCAGGGTGTAGCTGGAACCGTCGACCTGGTTCAGCGGCAGCCCAGCGTTGCGCGGCGTACCGAAGCCGACCGGCACCAGCGTGCCCGTACCGACCTGGATGCCGATGCCGGTGGCGGTCTGGTTGACCCCATCCGGCTGCAGGGCCATCACCGACTGGGCCGCGTTGACGATCGCAGTGACTGGATCCACCCGGTACTGCAGGGTGTTGGCCACGCCGCCCTGCGTTGCCTGGCCTCGGTCGTTGTAGGTGCCCGACAGGCTGCGCGCATGGAAGGCCGGGCAGTTATTGAGCCGTACCGGCACATCCACCCATGCGGTACCCGTGCCGACGCCGGCCAGCGCGGTCATCGGGTGCGTGCCCAGATTCACCGGCACATCCGGCGTGCTGCAGGTGCGCGAGACGATGTTGATCTGTCCGGTGAACTGCGCCTGCAGCAGGTCCAGCCGGTTGTCGCCCTGCACGTTGAACCAGGGCGAAGGCAGGCCGCTGCCCTGGATGCTGCCGGCGCCGACGGTGGCAGCGGTCTTGAACAGCACCAGGATGTACTGCGTATCGGCGAACAGCGAGATGCGTGGGTTGCCGGGAGCGGCGCTGTAATCCACCGCGTTCTGTACCGGCAGCGCCGTGGTGCCGGGGCCGATCAGCACGGCGGCACCGATGCCGGGCACGGCGGTGGTGTAGATGCGCGCGCCATAGGTGGGATGGGTGTAGCTCGACAACGGGTACGGCGTGGCGCTGTAGGCACGGTTGTAGGTATAGGCCGCGCGGTCGCAGGCCACGGTAAAATCGCGGGTGGTGGAGAAGCTGCGCCGGTAGATCTCCGCCCCGATGGGCAGGTCGCGACCGACGGTGATGGTGCCGGTGATCGGCACGCTGAAGCGCAACGCAGCGGGAAACTCGGGCAGGTAGCTGCAGCGGCCTGCCTGCGCCGGCGAGGCCCATAGCAGGCCGAGCAGCGCCAGCACTGCGGCGGAGGCGAGGACGGAACGGAAATGCGGGCTCATGGGGTACCGGTGTCCTGCAGGCGTTCACTGCTGGAGGAGGAAGGCCGCTGCGTGGGGTGTGCGGCGGCGGTCGGCGCCGGCCCCTGTTCGCAGACGGCCTGGAGGGTTTCGTAGCCACCCCGCGGTGGCGCAGGGTCCTTGTGCAGGGTCACCCGGACCTGGCAGCGATCCTGCAGGCCGTCGCCCCAGCGCACGCTGACGTCCCCGGAGCGGTGCAGCCCGTTGAGGAACAGCCGGCTTCCCTGTCCGGCGACGCCGACCACCTGGCCCTGCGCGTCGAGCACGTCCGCGCCAAAAGGAATGGCGCGCCCGTCATTGAGCGTGGTCTCGATGATGACCGCGCGTCCCGCACTGCTGTCGTAGTCCAGCCGCACCACTGCGCCCGCGCGAGGCACGACCCGGCGGTTGGTTTCCTTGAAGGTCACGCCCATGCCGGCGCCGCGTGGATCCAGCGCGATGTCGTTGAGCTGGTACGGGATCAGATAGGGAACGATGGCGTAGCCACGCGCATCGATCCGCGTGCTTTGTCCGTTCTCCACCCGCGCGCCCGCCGCGCCAGGTGCATGCACCAGTCCGACGGTATCGCCCAGCGGCGGCGACAGGGTCAGTCCCCCTGCGTGCAGCACCATCCCGCCGGACATGCCGGCACCGAACTGGCGGTAACCGGGGCCATGGCTGGCGTTGGCGGTGAGTTGCCCGTGCTGGCCCGCGTACTGGCCATGCAGGTCCAGCGCAGTGGCGGACGCCGCGCGCGACAGGCCCGCGCCCCAGCTCAACCGGTCCTCGTTGCCGCCCGTGCCGCTGACCGCCAGCCGGGTCGTGCTGCCGCCCTGCTGCGAACGATTGACCAGCGCCGTCAGCGCCGGTGCGCGCGGCGCTCGGCCAAGCGGCACGCTGAGCGTGAAGTACAGGCGCGTGTCGCTGCGCTCGTTGCGCAGCGCAGGCGCGGTGGCCGGGACCGTGCCGGGAATGCTGTCGCGCAGGCCGTCGGCCTGCCACGGCAGCAGACTGTCGCGGGTGCGTTGCACCGACAGGCCATAGCTCATGGCGCGCCACTGGTTGCTGTAGCCGGCGGTGAAATCCAGCTGGCGGCCGACATCGCCCCAGAAACTGCGCTGCGCGCCGATCAGGTACAGCTGGCCGGCGCGCGCGCCGAGCGACTGGTTGACGCTGATATCCATGCGGTTGCGCTGGCGCGCCACGATGGCGCTGCCTTCGCCGCGCGCCTGCGCGTCGCGCATCAACGACATGTCCTGCAGGCTGACAAAGCCGCTGGTGGAGTAGCGGTAGGCGGCCATGGCGAGATCGGTGCCGGTGCCGACGAAATTCTTGTTGTAGCTCAGCCGCATGCTCGCGCCGTGGCGGGCGGGCTCGGAGCCGATGCGGGTGCTGGCGCGGGTCAGGTCGAACGCGTACGCGCCACTGCGCGTGTTGAGTGCGGCACCGGCCAGCGCGGCCTGGTAGCCGCTGCCTGCGATCGCACCGGTGTAGCCGGTGAGCGCATTGCCGAGCCCACGCTGGTAGGTGGCCTGCAGGATGTCGGGCGGGTTACGGCGATCCGGATCGGCCACGCGGCCAGCGGTGATGCTCCAGCGGTTCTGGCCGGGGCGCAGCAGCTGGGTGACCGCCGAAAACGGCACGCTGTAGCGTTTGACCCGGCCGTCGGCTTCGGTGATCTCCACGTCGAGGTCACCGCCGTAGCCGGTCGGGTACAGATCATCGATCGAAAATGGGCCGGCCGCGACGCTGGTTTCGTGGATCAAGGTGCCGCGCTGACGGATCACCACGCGTGCGTTGGTATCGGCGATGCCGCGCACCACCGGTGCAAAGCCGCGCAGCGACTGCGGCAGCATGCGGTCATCGCTGGACAGGCGCGCACCGCGCATGCGGATGCTGTCGAACAGTTCGCCAGAGGTGAAAGTGTCGCCCACCACCAGTTGCGCCTGCCAGGCGGGCACGTCGTGCTGCAGGTAGGCCGCGCTGCTGCGATAGCGGGCGTGGCCGTGTTCGCTCCAGCCCAGCGCGCCCTGGTGACTGAACTGCCAGCCGCGCGCGTGCAGGGAGCCGTTCAACCCCAGGTAGCCGCTGAGCTGGCCGGTGCCGTTGCCTGCGCTGCGATACAGGTTGGTGGTGTAACCCAGCACCGCGGCCGGGATGCCCGCGTCCCACTGCGCGACGTCGACCTGGCCACGGGCGTGGCGCAGGGTGTGGATCTGCGGCACCGACAGGCGCAGCACCTGGTTGCCGGCATCGAAGGTCGCCGTCGCCCCGGGAATGTAATCGCCCAGTGGCCCGCAGAACGAACCGGCCGGGATCGGCTTGCGCGGCGTATCGACCGGGTCGTCCTGCAGGTGCTCCAGGTCCACGCCATAGCGCCGCAGCGCCTCGGCGCTGAAGCAGGGCTGTGCGTCGCCCTGGTCGGGGTCGTCGACGTAGACGATGTCCGTGCGCGCGCGCCACTGCTGGTTCATCACCACATCACCGCGGTAGGTTCCCGGTGCGACGTAGCCGCTGCGACCGAAGCGCGCCA
>NZ_DAMAGC010000018.1:33168-50428 GCF_031995405.1 Stenotrophomonas sp.
CCACGGCCGCAGCGCTGCCACGCGGAAAGAAATCCGCATCGAAGCTCACGTTGCCGCTGGCCGCTGCGGCGCCGGCACCGGTGGCCAGCGTGGACGCGCCGACACGCGCCGACAGCGCCAACGCGATCAGCATCGGCAGCATGGCCGCGCGTGGCAGGCCTGCTTGGCGGGGGAGGGGAGGGTGCATGGAAACGGGCTAGAGCGGTCGATCCAGCAGGTTGAGCGCGCCGAAGTCGTTGATCACCGCAAACGCTGCCTGCAGCGCGCCGGCCGGGCGCTGCAGCACATCCTTCAGCGGGAACACGGCCACCGCGCCGGGCGCGACCATGCCGCCCCCCTGGTCACCCAGCGTTCCCTGCGCGGTCTTCAGGCCGACCTGGGCGAAGTTGACGTGGTAGGCACTCGGGTTGCGCACCTGCAGGGCAAGGCCCTTGCCGGCGGGCGCATCCACCAGCGACCAGGTCAGCCCGTCAACGGCGCCGGCGAGATCGCCCCGCAGGCCGGCGGGCCGGAAGAACAGCTTGATCCGGGTGCGGAAGGCGAACTGCAGGACATTGCGTTCGCTGCTGTTGTCCGCCTTGGGCGGCACTTCCAGCACGTTCACCCAGAACAGGGATTCCTTGTCGGTGGGCAGGGCCTCACCGGTATACATCAGACGCACGGCCTGGCTGGTCTGGCCATCCATGCGGAACATCGGCGGAGCCACGTTGAACGGGGCCTTGGCGGTGTCCGGCGAAGAGCGCTCGTCACCGTCGTCCAGCCATACCTGGATCAATGCGGGCGAGGTGCTCTCGTTGTTGAGTTTGAGCGTGACTTCCTGGTCCTGCGCCGGGTACACCACGCGGGTGCCACCGATCACCACGCTCGCCCGGGCGGGCGCGGCGTGCAGGCACGCGATCGACATCACGGCGGCCAGGCCGCAGCGGATCAGCTGGTTCATGGGTTGCTCCAGGCAAAGTGCGCCGGCGGGTCGGGGGACCCGCCGGCGCCAACAGACCCCGGGGGAGGTCAGTTGTAGGAAACGGCGTACACCACGCTGGTATCGACCAGGCCGGGGGTTGCCGCGCCAGTGGCCAGATACTGGCTCTGGAAATCGATGATCGCGGTGTTGTTCACGATGGCCGGGCTGCGCACGCCATTGGCTGGATCGGCCATGTTGATCGGGGTGCCGTCGCCTTCCATCACCTGGACCTGGGTAAGGGTGGCTTCACCGACCAGTGCGTTGGTGAGTGCGCCGGTCATCGGATCGATACGCGGGCTGGAGGCCAGGAAGGACATCGTGGCGACCTTGCCGTTGACGCAGGAGCCCTGGCCCGGGCCGCCGATGATCACCTGGAACGGCTTGGCACCGGCGACGTCGCCGGCAGCGGCGAGCAGCGATGCGCGCACCGGATCCAGCGCCACGACGAAATTGCCGGTGCCGCCATCGGTACCGGAACCGCCGCTGATGGTGCAGGTTTCATCGGTGACTGCGCCGGTGAAACGGATGGTGCCGCCGGTGGCGGCCGCGCTGGCGGCGCCGACAACGGTCATGCCCAGTACGAGGCCGAGGGCGGAGGCAAGCTTGATGTGCTTCATTGCGATCACTTCTTCAGGAGGAGGTGGACTGCCGTAACCGGAACACGTCCGGCGAAGCGAATCGTAGGCAGTCGCGCGCGGCGGCCCTATCGGACTGGACCCATTTGCGTGCCGGCATCCACCTCGCTGGACGCGGCGCCCGCATCGGCGTCGATGACGTGGCGCACCCAGCCTTGGCGCAGACGTTCGCGCTGTCGCGGGGAGGCGTACAGGTAGCGATTGACCGCGCCGAGGAACTCGTCCTGACGCCGCTTGTCCAGCGCGCAGAACGCCAGCAGCAGACGCTGGATGCGGTATTGATCGGGTGATTTCACGGTGTGCGGCCTTGGAGAAATCCGTTCCGCCAGGTACAGAACGGCCATGTCCAGACTAGGAGCCGGCCGCGTCAGGGCAATCGGACATGGCCCGGATTTCGCACCGCGCCGGGATCGGGCATGCGCCGGCACACCCATCGTGCCGGGCATGCTGCAGACAGCGCGCATCGCCCGCCTGCTTCAGGCGTCACCGTCACCGGCGTTGCTGCGCGATACCTGCGATGCCTGCACCAGCCCGGTGCTGATCGCATAGCGGAAGATGTCGCCATCGCGGGCAAGGCCCAGCTTGCGCATCGCCGACATCTTCTGCGTGCTGATGGTCTTGCGGCTGCGACCCACGCGCTCGCCGATCTCGGCCACGGACAACCCTTCGGCGAACATCCTGAGCACTTCGCTCTCGCGCTTGGTCAGCGTGCCCTGCGCGTCGGCATCGCCCGACGCGGGCAGCTGCTCGAGCAGGCGCTGGATCACCGGCGACAGGAACGGTTGCCCGGCCACGGCGCAGCGAATGGCGTGTTCCAGATGCAGGTGTGGATCGGTCTTGCTGACGATCACATCCACGTCGATCTCCAGGATGCTGCGCAGCACCCACGGATTCTCCACGCCGGTGAGCACCAGGCGACGCACCTGCGGAAACCGCCGGGCGAGAAAACGCAGCAGTGCGATGCCATCGCCGTAGCGGCCCTGGGGCATGGAAAAATCGGCGACCACCACGTCCACCTGCTGACTGGCCAGCAGATCCACCATGGCGGTGGAATCGGCAGCCAGTCCCACGATCTGGATGTCTGCCACAGGGGCCAGCATGTGTTCCATCCCCGCCAGCAGCACGGGATGGTCGTCGGCAATGACAACGCGGATGTTCAAGGCGATGCGTCCTTTGATGGGGAAGGGGCACGGCCATCGCCGCTCCCCGGAACTGCCCGCTTGCGGGGCTATGATACGCTGGCCTGCGCTGGCATTTATCGGCGTTGCACTGCCCTGCAGCTGCCTGGAGACCTGCATGAACACCACGCCTTTCAGGGTTGCCGTGGCCGATGACCACCCGATGGTCCGCATGGGCATCGAGAGCAGCCTGGACGCCTTTCCGATGATCCGGCTGATCGGCTCGGTCGCCGATTCGACCGAGCTGGTGGCACTGCTCGATGCGCAGCCCTGCGACGTGCTGATCACCGATTTCGCGATGCCCGGTGGTGTCCATGGCGATGGCCTGCAATTGCTGGATTTCCTGCACGAGCGGTACGCCGGATTGCTGATCGTGGTGATGACCGGCATCGACCAACCGGTGATGATCCAGGCCATCCTGTCGCGTCCGGTCGCCGGGTTGCTCAGCAAGGCCGATGACGTCTCCCACGTTGCGCTGGCAGTCACAGCCGCGCACGCGAACCGTCGTTACCTGTCCCCGACCATCGCCGCGCTGTCGCCCTCGCTTCCCGGCCAGCGGCGCACCACGCAGCTGTCGCCGCGGGAGCAGCAGGTACTGTCGTTGTACGTGGACGGCAAATCGATCGGCGCGATTGCCGAACAGCTGCAGCTGCGGAAGCAGACCGTCAGTACGCAGAAGGTCAGCGGCATGGCCAAGCTGGGCATCGAACGCGACGCGGACCTGTTCAAGTACGCCGCCGAGCTTGGCCTGGTCGGCCAGGACGGCGACCGCGACCCCTAGCCGGCTCAGGGCAACAGGGCGTGCGACACCGCCCCCCGGCTGTCGGATGCGTTGGCGGTCTGCGCGATCGCCGGTGCCGGATCGCGCATTTCCACCACCACGATCGTCCAGCCGGGCGTGACCGCGGCCAGCCGCTGGCGCAGCGCGGCAATGGCGACCGCGTCCTGCACGGCGTCCGTGCCCGCCGGCGGCGGCGTCAGCGTGACCACGACGCGCCGCTGCATGCCATCCAGCATGACCTCGGCCGTGATGTCCCCAAGCAGCGCACGCACGTGCTCCAGGGTCCATGCATCGGCTTCGGCACGCAGCTGGCGGGTCTGCTCGGTCAGCGCGTTGACACGCAGCCGCAGTCCCTCCAGGTCCGCGCGATCGCGGCGTCCATCATCGTTGGCTTCCAACGTCTGGCGGACGCGGAGGGTGGGGGGCGCGGGCAGCCGGGCCGCCAGGCGTGCACCCAGTTCGGCCTGGGCATGGCCGATATAGGTCGGCACCATCGCCACCAGATCCACCGAATATCCCTGGCCGTGCCGCTCCACGCGGAGCTGCTCGATGGAGCCGCCACGTTCCTGCAGGTACTTCTGCACCACGCTGCGGGTCTGGTTGGCCGTCCAGGTCTGCTCGCCGATGTTGCGCAGTGCCAGGCCCAGCGGCAGCGCCAACAGCACGAACGTCGAGGCGATCACGATGGCCTGCCATGCCGTGTGCTTCGGCGAATTGTCCATGCCGAAGCCGTACCATTTCGCGATCAGCGTGACACTCAGCGCGATCGCCAGAAGGTTGGTCATGAACAGGAAGAACGCGCCGCCGGCAATGCCCAGGTCCCCGGTGGCCAGCCCGAAGGCAACCACGGCCAGCGGCGGCATCAGTGCGGTGGCGATGGCGACCCCGACGATCGCCTCCCCCTTGCGGGTGATGACCGCATAGCCACCCGCAAGGCCGGACAGCATCGCCACCAGCAGGTCGAACAGGGTCGGCTGCGTGCGCGCCAGGATCTCGCTGGTGGCTTCGCGCAACGGCGACAGCCAGACGATGCACATGGCCGTGGCCAGCGCCAGCAGCACCCCGGCCAACAACGCCAGCAGCGCCCGGCCCATCATCCGGAAGTCGACCACGCACAGTGAGAATCCGAGCTGCACGATCGGGCCCATGAGCGGGGAAATCAGCATCGCCCCGATCACCACGGCGGCAGAAGACTGCAGCAGCCCAAGGATGGCGATGCCACAGGACATCACCGCCATGAACGCAAATCGCGGGCTCAGGCCACCGGCATCGGCCACGTTGTCGATGACCGCGGCATGCTCGACATGCTGGACCCGGCGGCTACGCAGGCGCTGCCACCGGCGCTGTGCACGCAAGGGCGGCCCATCCGGACGCGGGGGTGACGGCGTCATCGGTTGGCGACCGTGCGATGTACGGCCGGACCGCGCTGCAGGCGGGTGAAATACCAGAGCAGGTTCAGCGCGTCGAACAGGTCGCTGCGGCCGGCCAGCAACTGGCGACCGCGCATCACGTTCCAGTGCCCGTAGGGGGTGCGGAACAGGTAGGGATGGGTGGCATCAGGCATGCGAACGCTCCGGCGGACGACATCGACCGCGCGGGGCATCATCGGCGATGCCCGTTCATTGCCCCATCGGACCGTGCCTATTCTGGGCGGTCGCCCTCGTGCTTGCCGAGGGCGGTGTCGCAGTCCTCCAGCGCTGCCGACAGGTCCTCCATCAACTCGCGTATCGGCGCCTCCAGCGCGCTCACCGGGGTCTGTTGCAGCGTCTGTTCGAACATCCCGCAGCGCTCGGCCAGTGCGCGTTCGCCCAGCATCTGCAGGGCGCCCTTGAACGCGTGCAGACGCTCGATTGCCCGTGTGCCGTCGCCATCGCGCAGGGCATCGGCCAGCTGGGCCAGGTCATCGCGCCCGGTATCCACGAACAGGCGCAGCACCCGCGGCGGGAACGCGCGCGCGCGGGGCGAGACGGGCACGGGCGAGGCGGCAGCGTCGGTGCCCCTTGGCGGCCGTGCAACCGCGTCCAGGTGGCGCGACAGCATCGTGTCCAGCGCGCCCAGGCTCATCGGCTTGAGCAGGATGTCGGTGATGCCGGCGGCGCGGCAGCGTTCACGCTCGCTCGACAGCGCGGTGGCGGTGATCGCCAGGATCGGCACGCGCGCGTCGCGCTCACGCAGCGCAAGGGCCAGGTCGTACCCGTTCATGACGGGCATGTTGATGTCGGTCAGCACGGCCACGTAGTGCCCGGGCGACCAGCGTTGCAGGCCCTGCTGACCGTTGTCGGCGGTATCGACCAGGAAGCCCAGCTCCTCCAGCTGCTGCAGGATCAGCTCACGGTTGACCGCATTGTCTTCCACCAGCAGGATCCGCCCGCGCTGGGCGACCGGTGCCGCCGGCAGCGCCGGTCCTGCTGCCGGGCGCGGATGTGCCAGGATCGCATCGAGCAGGGCCGCGCTGGAATAGCAGGAGACCTGCAGCTGCCCGTCCACCTGCCGGGCCACCAGCGGCCCGGCGGCATGGGCGCGGATCACCCGCGGGTGCGCGTCCACCAGGCGTTGTTCTTCCTCCTCGCTCCACGCGCGGCGCTCTCCGACGATCACCAGCACCGCATCGCCTGGCGCGATGCTGCGTGGGCGGTCCAGTATGGTCAGCGACGCACCCAGCCCGCCGAGAAGCGTATCGAACTCGGCGCGCCACTCCGACGCCGCCGACAGCAGCGTGATCGGAACGCCCTGCAGCCGCGCCGGCGGGGTCGATTCGGCAGAGGCCACCACCGGCACGTCAAGGGTGAACACGCTGCCCACGCCAGGGGTGCTGTCCGCCTGCAGGCTGCCACCGAGGAGGTGGGCCAGCTGCTGGCACAGGGCCAGGCCGAGGCCGGTGCCGCCATAACGGCGCGAGATGCTGGCATCGGCCTGCGAGAACGGCTGGAACAGGTGCTCCATCTGCCCGGCGGTCATGCCGATGCCGCTGTCCACCACCTGGAAGCGCAGCATCGACGTGCCATCGGCAGTTACCGGTGCCGGCGCGACACGCAGCAGCACGCGCCCGTCGTCGGTGAACTTGATGGCGTTGCTGAGCAGGTTGTTGAGGATCTGGCCGATGCGATGGGCATCGGCGACATAGCCGGTGGCCAGCGCCGGATCGATCGCATGGAACAGTTTGAGTCCCTTCTGCTGCGCGGCCGGTGCGTACAGCAGCGCGGACTGTTCGATCAACGCGCGCAGCGTGAACGGCAGGGGATCGATGTCCAGCTGGCCGACTTCGATCTTCGAAAAATCCAGCACATCGCTGATCGTGGCCATCAGCGAATCGGCCGACAGCCGGATCCGGTCCAGGTGCTCATGCTGGGCATCGTCCAGCCGCGAGCGCGCGAGCAGTTCAAGGTGGCCCAGCACGCCATTGAGCGGAGTGCGTATCTCATGGCTCATGGTCGCCACGAATGCGCTCTTGGCACGGCTTGCCGACTCGGCCGCCAGGCGTGCACGCTCGGCATCCTGGCGGGCGGCATCCAGCTTCTCCTGCAGCTCCAGCTGCGCGGTGACATCGCGCAGTGCGCAGACCCACACCGGCTGGTCCTGGTAGGACGCCGCGGCCATCACCACCTGCAGTTGGCGGGTACTGCCGTCGGCCTCGTCCAGCGACCAGTGGAACTCCTGCGGGGCCGGGCCGGCCGGGCTGTGCACGTGGGCGACCAGGCCCGCATACAACGGTCGCTGCGCCGGCTGGTGTGCGGCGATGGCATGGGCGACCTCGTTTTCGGCCAGCGGGGCGCCGTCGCGCGGGTCCAGCAGGCACAACCCGACCGGGGTGGCGTCGATGATGGTGCGGCTCAACGCTTCGCTTTCGTAGACCCGCGAGGCATCGGCCAGGGCCGGCGCGAATACCCGCCGATCGAGCAGCAACAGCAGTGCCCACAGGATGCCCAGGATCAGCACGGTCGCGCCGGCGCGCAGCGCCAGGTCGTCGCGCTGGTCGCTGAACAGGTCGCGCCAGGTGTAGAAGTGCACCAGGGTCCAGTCCACGCCGCCGATCGGGCCGGCCACCATGAACAGTCCATCGCGGTGCAGGTACACCGGCGCGCCGCGTTGCAGCGGCAGTGTCAGGCCACGCAGGGCCACGTCCGCGTTGGACGGCAGCGTGCCGCTGGAGAGCACGTGCTTGCCGCTGCGGGTCACGATCAGGAACGCGCCCGGGGTGGACGCTGCCAGCCTGGCCTGGACCAGGTCCAGGCGTTCCAAGGTGACGTGGCGGATGTAGGCCTGGCCATGGGCGGCAAGCGTCAGTACGCCGACCAGGGCCTGCTGGTGGGTCAGCGGGTTTTCGCCCATGAAGGACACCAGGCGGCCCTCGGCGTAGGCGCTCTGCAGCGGGCCCGGTGCGGGGCGGATGCCGGCGAGGCGGTCTTCATGCACGGTAAGGCGCTCGAACGCCTGCGCGCGGGTGCCGACCTTGAGCATCTGCAGCAGCTCGACCTCGTCACGCACCCCGGTCACCGCGACCAGCCTGCGCGAGGGATCGTAGACGTATATGGAGGGCGTCGAACCGGCCTGCAACGCGGTGATGCTCACCGCGGCATAGGCGGAGTACTCCTGGATCATGCCAAGGTAGGCGGCCAGTTCTTCCCGTGGCAGCTGTTGCGTATCGCGGCCAAGCACCAGCCAGGGCAGGGCGGTCTTGCCTTCGGCGCGAATCACCAGCTGCTCGCCGGCGGTGGCGAAGGCCTGCCGCAGCGGCTCGCCGTTGCGTACCAGCAAGGCGCGCTGCGTGCTCCACAGGGCGTCGTTGGCGTTCATCGCATTGGCATAGGCGCGGTCGCGCTGGCCCAGGTGGAAATCCACCGCTTCCTTGGCGTGCAGGTACTGCTGGCGCTGGCTGGCGTGGAAATCGCGGATGCCCAGCAGCACGCTGATCGCCGCGGTGGACAGGATCAGCGCGGTCACCAGGATGCCGCCGCCAAACAACAGCCTGCGCTGGTGGCGTCGAAGCGAGGACAGCCGTTCTACCGGGCGTGAGGGTTTGCTCATGGGCCGATGGTGCGCCAACGGGGCGGTGTTTTCCATGGCAGGGTGGGTCACCGGCAGCGTCATCGCGAGCCGTCGCCAGCCACCGGGAAACGTCCGCCCACGCCGCGCAGCACGTGCAGCAACGCGTCGCTTGCGTAGCACGATACGCACCAGCCGTCGGGGTGCGCCTGCGCGGTGAGCGGCCCATCGGTGCGCACGCGCACCACCTGGGCAAGCGGCCGGTGCGCTGCCGGCAGCGACAGGGCCGTGGCCGAGCGTTCAAACACCACCACGGCGTCGGTCGGCATGGCCGGTTCCTCGGCGGCTTGGTCCGCCTCGGCACGCACCGCGACCTGGGCCCCCCAGGCTTCCAGCCGGCGCAGCAGTTCGACGCGCCAGTTCGCAGAGCGCGAGACCAGCGCCAGCCGCATGCCGGCCAGCGGATAGTCCGGCGATGCGGCCGCCACGCGCTGTACCGGCACCTCGAAGTGGAACACGCTGCCGACGCCGGGCGTGCTCTTCACCGCGATGCAGCCGCCCATGCGCTCCACCAGCTGCTGGCACAGCCACAAGCCCAGCCCACTGCCGCCAAACCGCTTGCGGATCGAGGCATCGGCCTGCACATAGGGTTCGAACAGGCGTACGCATTGTTCGGCGCTCAGGCCGATGCCCGAGTCGGCCACTTCCACCCGCAGCAGGGTGTGTCCGTCGTGCTCACGTACGCCGGCGCGCAGCACGATGCGACCGGACAGGGTGAACTTGACCGCGTTGCTCACCAGGTTGCGCAGTACCTGTTCGATGCGTCCCTGGGCGCCGCGGTAGACCGCACCGGTGCACCCGGCCAGCGACACGTCCAGGTCCACGCTGCGTTCCATGGCCAGCGGCGCATACAGCATCGCCACCCGTTCCAGCATCTGCGCCGGCTCGAACGTCGCATCGTCGATGCCCAGTTCGCCCGATTCGATGCTGGACAGCTCCAGGACGTCGCTGATGGTGGCCAGCAGCGCATCGGCCGACTGGGTGACGCGGGACAGGCGTTCCTGCTGGGCGTCGTCCAGGTTCGATCGCGCCAGCAGTTCCAGGTGCCCGAGGATGCCGTGCAACGGGGTGCGCAGCTCGTGGCTGATGGTGGCCACGAACATGGTCTTGGCCTGGCTGGCATTCTCGGCGTCGATGCGTGCGCGCTCCTGCCGTTCTTCCAGCTGGATGCGTGCGGTCAGGTCGCGCAGGGCGCACAGCAGCACGGGGCGATCCTGGTAGATCGCCCGGGCTGCGCCCACCAGCAGTTCGCGCGGGGGCCCGCCGTCGGGGTCGGGGACGGCCATCTGGTACTCGCGGCCTGCGGCGGTGAGGAGGGCAGCGTCGAAGCCGCTCACCAGGTTCTGGTACAGCGACTCGCCCGCGCCATCGACACCGGCGGCATAGCTGCGTACCTGTTCGTTCTCCAGCACCGGCCGGTTGCGTTCGATGTCGATCAGGCACAGGCCGACCGGCGACATTTCGATCAGGGCGCGGTTGACCGCTTCGCTCTGGTAGACGTGCACGGCCCGTGCGATCAGCGGCGCCAGTACGCGCCGATCCAGGCGCACCAGCAGCAGCCAGACCCCGGCAATCAGGCCCAGTCCCAGCGCGACCATCGCCGCCATGTTCCAGCCGCCGTCGCGCAGGATGTCCTGCCAGGTATAGACATCCACCAGCGACCAGTCGGTGTCGTGCACCAGATTGGCGATGTAGTAGCGCCCGTCCCGGCTGTGGCGGGTAAGTGCGGCGCGCTCGGGTGTCCACAGGCCGGCGGCGTGCAGTGCGTCCAGCGGTATCGGTGCGGTTGCCGGGCGGCTGCCCATCAGCACGCGGCCGTTGGGGGCCACCACCATGAGGTGGCCATCGTCGCTGCCGCCCAGCAGCGGGGCAAGGCGTGCGATGGGTTCGAAGGCAACGAAGGTCCCCACGTTGGTGTCGCCGTCGAGCACTGAAAACGCCGACACCAGGCTGAGCTGCCCGTTCACCGGATGCGCGGCGATACCCCGGCGCACGCGTGCGCCTTCGCGGGAGGGATGCAGCCCGGGGATGGTGTGGCCGGAGTGGGTCGGCGGGGCCAGCTGGCCATAGGCGATCAACCGCTGGAACAGCGCGTCGCGGGTGTCGACATGCAGCGATCGGGTGAGGTGCGCTTCGGTCAATCCCTGGTTGAGCACGAGCAGTCGTCCACGCGCGTCATGGAAGAACGCGGGCTCGGCAGCAGCCTGCTGCGGATCGGTGCTGGAGACGCTCATGATGATCGACAGTGCCGTGGCAAAGCGCAGGTAGCGCTGCAACCGGACCCGCTCCCACCCTGCGGTGCCCCGGCCCAGAACCATCTGCGGCACGCTGTCGGCGCCGGCATTAGCCAGGTCGCGCTCGTGCTGGCGCAGGAAGGTGGTCGCCGGATCGTCGCTGTCGAAGCTGCTGGTCCATACCTCCGGTGGATGCCGCCAGGCGTATTCGGCCATGTTCTGCAGGCGCGCCAGATCGACATCGCGCTGGGCAAGCGCGGTGTTCAGCGCCGCGGCAGCGCGACCGAACGCGGCTTTGCGTTCGTCGTGGTAGCGCTCCACGTGCATCGCGATGGCCGCGAGCATTCCCAGCGCGATGACCAGGCTCAACAGGCTGCCACCGGCGACGAGGATGCGCCGGTGATGCCGGTGCAGGGCCATTACATCCTGCTGTGCTGCGTTGCCCCGGGAGGGCAACGGGGCGTACAGGCGCCGCAGTGCGTTGAACATGAGGGGCTCCGGGAACGGGCAGGCAACGACGCCCGCGCGCCGCGACAGTGAAGGGCATCGGGTACGCCAGGCGGCGTACGCGGGGGAGGCCCCAAAGGATGGAGAGCGCCCCCTGCCGCTCCCATAGGACCGGGCCCATTCCCGCCGCCTCGCCGGGCCAGGGCATTGAATCCATTGGGCAATCGCCGCTGAAGCCGGCGCCGCCCCTGTCGCGTTTTGGGCCGTGTCCGATGGGGCCGGCGATCCGCCCCACCTAGCCTGTACTCCGACGCAGCAGTGCCAACCCGGTGCCGCCGCCCTTGTCCCTTACGGAGTACACCCATGAACATCATCTATCGCATTGTCAGGAACGCGACGACCGGCACGTGGACCGTCGCTTCGGAGTTCGCCAAGGGCCGTGGCAAGCAGCCGACCCGTCGCGCCGCGGCGCTCGGTGGCCTGTTGTCGCTGTCGCTGGCCGCCGCTGCCGGTGCCAGTGAACCCATCGCCGCAGAGGATGCGGCGTGCGTGGACGAGCACGGCATCCAGGTTGCCTGCGCTGCCGAAGGTGCTCGTTCGATCGGCGTGTTCGCCGATACCGATCCGGTCAACGTCGGCCAGCTGCGCGGCAGCGTGCAGAGCGTCGCCGATGCACTGGGCGGCGGTGCGGGCGTGGATGCTGCCGGCGTGCTCACCGCGCCGAGCTATGTGCTCGGTGGCGCGACGTATACCAACGTCGGCAGTGCGCTGACCGGGCTGGATGCGCGCGTGACCAGCAATGAAGAAGCGATTGCCAACATTCCCAACGGCAGCCGGTTCATCTCCGCGTTCCAGGGGACCGGCACCGCCGCTTCGACCCCGGCGGGCCCGAATTCGCTGGCGGTGGGTCAAGGCTCTGTTGCCAGCGGCAACGGTGCCAACGCGTTCGGTACCAACTCGCGCGCGAGTGCCAACGGTGCCTTCGCCGTGGGTGCCGGCGCGCAGTCGTCGGGCAACAACGCCAGCGCGCTGGGCTACGGCGCTGTGTCTTCCGGTGGCGGGAGCACGGCCGTGGGTGGCGGCGCGCGCAGTACCGCGCAATCGGCCGTGTCCATCGGCCAGGGCGCCACCGCCGCGAGCGTCTCCTCGACGGCAATCGGCCAGGCCTCCAATATCGCCGCGGCCAGCACCGGCTCGGTGGCGATCGGCAACGCCAGCACCATCACCGGCAGCGCGATCAATGCCGTGGCCCTGGGCACCCAGAGCCGCGTCACCGCCGCCAATGCCAGCGCGCTGGGCGACCAGGCCCAGGCCACGGCCAGCAACGCCGTGGCCATCGGTTCGGCCTCGCTCGCCGACCGCACCGACAGCGTCTCCTTCGGCACTGTTGGCGCCGAGCGCCAGCTGGTCAATGTGGCCGACGCCACCGAAGCGACCGATGCGGTCAACCTGGGCCAGCTCAGCGCCGCCTCGTCCAGCGCGGCCGCCGCCCTGGGCGGCGGTGCCGGCGTCAATGCAGACGGCACCCTGAGCGCACCGAGCTACACCGTGGCCGACCTGGTCAATGGCGGTGATGCCACGGTCGACAACGTCGGCGATGCGTTGACCACCCTCAACAGCAGCGTGCTCAACGTCGATGGCCGCGTCAGCGCGCTCTCCACCGCGATCGACGCCGGCACCGTCGGCCTGGTCCGGCAGGCCGATGCCACCGCCGATGTCACCGTGGCGGCCGCCAGCGCCGGCGGCCGGGTCGACTTCAGCGGCACCGCCGGTGCCCGCACGCTCGACGGCGTGGCCGATGGCGCGCTGGCCGCCGGCAGCCAGCAGGCCGTCAATGGTGGCCAGCTGCAGGCCACCAACGCCCAGGTCCTCAACAACACCACCAACATCGCCAACCTGCAGGACGGGCTGAGCGGTGCCACCCGCTACGTCAAGATCAACGGCCGCGACGACGACAGCGATGACGCACAGGCGACCGGCCTGGGCACGGTCGCGCTGGGTCGTCTTGCCAACGCGGGCGTGGCCGATGCCATCGCCGTCGGCACCGCGGCGCGCGCGCAGGGCACGGCCAGCATGGCGCTGGGCCCCAATGCCAGCGCTGCCGGGGACAGCTCCGTCGCCCTGGGCGCGGGTTCGGTCGCCGACCGCGACAACGTGGTCTCGGTAGGTGCCGGTCCGCTGATCGGTAACGGCACCCGCCAGATCATCAACGTCACCAACGGCACCGAGAATACCGATGCGGTCAACGTGCAGCAGCTGCGTCCGGTCGTGTCGGCACTCGGTGGCGGGGCGGCGGTCAACGCCAGCACCGGCGTGGTCACCGGCCCGCGCTACACCGTACAGGGCACCGTGCATGACAACGTCGGCGATGCGCTGGGCGGCGTGGATACGGCGCTGACCACCCTCGATGGTCGCGTGACCACCACCGAGGGCGACATCACCACCATCAACACGGTGTTGGGCAACCTGTCCGGCGGTACCGCGGGGCTGGTCCAGCAGACGGCGGCCAGCGCGGTGGTCACCGTGGCGGCGGCCAGCGGCGGCACCGGCGTGGACTTCAGCGGCACCGACGGTGCGCGCCAGCTTAAGGGCGTGGCCGATGGCACCGACACCACCGATGCGGTGAATGTCGCGCAGCTGAGTGCGGCCATCGATGGCGTGCGCGGCGGCGACACACGCTACTTCAAAGCCGGTGGCAACAACGACGGCAGCGATGACGCGGTCGCGGTCGGCAGCGGTGCGATGGCCGCCGGCGCCAGCGCGCAGGCCACTGGGGTCGGCTCGGTGGCGCTGGGCCAGGGCGCCCAGGCCCAGGCCGACAACAGCATCGCGCTGGGTGCGAACTCCATCGCCGACCGCGCCAATGCCGTCGCCGTCGGTGCGGCCGGTGCCGAGCGCCAGATCACCCACGTGGCCGACGGCAGCGAAGACACCGACGCGGTCAACCTGCGCCAGCTCAAGGCCGCCGGCCTGATCGGCGATGCCGGGCAGAGCCTGGACGCGGTGGTCTATGACCAGGACAGCCAGCGGTCGCAGGTGACCTTTGCCGGTGCCAACGGGACGGTGCTGGCCAACGTCGCCGACGGACGCATTGGTGCAGGCAGCCGTGAGGCCGTCAACGGCGGCCAGGTGGCCGCGCTGCGCGACCAGCTGCAGGACCGTATCGGCGACATCGACAACCGCGTCACCCATATCGAAAACAATCCGGGTGCCGGTGGTGGCGACAACCCTTACTACGACGCCTCCGCCGGTGGCGGCAGCACGGTGGTCCCGGCCGATGCCGGCAACGTTGCCAGCAACGGTGGCCCGGCCACGGCAACGGGGCAGGGTGCCGTCGCTGCCGGCGCAGGTGCCAGTGCCTCGGCCAACAACGCCGTCGCGCTGGGCGCCGGTGCCGTCGCCGACCGCGAGGACACGGTGTCGGTGGGGCGTGCCGGTGGCGAGCGCCAGATCACCAACGTGGCGGCCGGCGTGCAGGGCACCGACGCGGTCAACGTGTCGCAGCTCAACGAGCGCATGGCCGATGCCAACGCCTACACCGACGGACGCATGCAGGACATGTGGGACAACGTCAACGACCGCTTCGACCATGCCAGCCGTCAGGCCAACCGGGGCATCGCCGGTGCCGCCGCGCTGGTCCAGGTGACCCCGTACCTGCCGGGCAAGACCGTGCTTAATGCCGGCATGGCCAGCTATCGCGGTGAGACCGCGCTCGGCGTGGGTGTCTCGCGCTGGAGCGACAACGGCCGGGTCAACGTCAATGCCGGTGTTTCGGCGGCACGTGGCGACCGCCCGATCTTCCGGGTCGGTGTGGGCGTGGTGCTGGGCGACTGACGCTCGCCCACCGGGTGCCGCCGCTGGCATCGGCGGCAACGAACACCGGGCGCACTGCGCCCGGTGTTCGTTTGCGCGATGGCGAATCGGTCGTCGAAGGGGGCGCTCGCAGGGTGCCATCCAGCTCCGCGGCCACGCTGGTGTATACTATCCCCCAGTATAGTTCTCTAACCGTGCCGCCCATGCCCCATTCCCCCGAAGAGAAGAAGAAGGTCCTGGCCCGCGTGCGCCGCATCCGCGGCCAGTGCGATGCGCTCGACCGGGCGCTGGAGGGCGGTGCCGACTGCGCACCGGTGCTGCAGCAGATCGCCGCGATCCGCGGCGCGGTCAACGGGCTGATGTCCGAGGTGATGGAAGCCCACCTGCGCGAAGAATTCGGCCAGCCGGCGCAATCCGATGCGCAACGTGCCGAGCGCGTGCGCGACATGAGCGCACTGATCCGTTCCTACCTGAAATGAGTGCGCGGGCGACCGCGCGCTGTCCTGTCTTGTCTACTGCCCTGGAGTGTTGCCGATGAAATCCCGTGCCGCTGTTGCGTTTGGTCCCGGCCAGCCGTTGAAGATCGTCGAGATCGACGTCGCCCCGCCGAAGAAGGGCGAAGTGCTGGTCCGGATCACCCATACCGGTGTCTGCCACACCGATGCGTTCACCCTGTCCGGCGATGATCCGGAAGGCCTGTTCCCGGCGGTACTGGGCCATGAAGGCGCGGGCATCGTGGTCGAAGTGGGCGAGGGCGTCACCAGCGTCGCGCCGGGCGATCACGTGATTCCGCTGTACACCGCCGAGTGCGGTGAATGCCTGTTCTGTACGTCGGGCAAGACCAACCTGTGCGTGGCCGTGCGCGCCACCCAGGGCAAGGGCGTGATGCCCGATGGCACCACCCGCTTCAGCTACAACGGCGAGCCGATCTACCACTACATGGGCTGCTCGACCTTCAGCGAGTACACGGTGGTGGCCGAAGTGTCGCTGGCAAAGATCAACCCGGACGCCAATCCGGAGCACGTGTGCCTGCTCGGCTGCGGCGTCACCACCGGCATCGGCGCGGTGCACAACACCGCCAACGTGCAGGAAGGCGATTCGGTGGCGGTGTTCGGCCTCGGTGGCATCGGCCTGGCGGTGATCCAGGGCGCGCGCCAGGCCAAGGCCGGGCGCATCTTCGCCATCGACACCAACCCGTCCAAGTTCGAACTGGCCAGGCAGTTCGGCGCCACCGACTGCATCAACCCGAAGGAGTTCGACAAACCGATCCAGCAGGTGATCGTGGAAATGACCACCTGGGGCGTGGACCATACCTTCGAGTGCATCGGCAACGTCAACGTGATGCGTGCGGCGCTGGAATGCGCGCACCGGGGCTGGGGCCAGTCGGTGATCATCGGCGTGGCCGGCTCGGGCCAGGAGATCTCCACCCGTCCGTTCCAGCTGGTCACCGGCCGCTCGTGGAAGGGCACCGCCTTCGGCGGCGTCAAGGGCCGCAGCCAGCTGCCGGGCATGGTCGAAGATGCGATGAAGGGCGATATCGAACTTGCCCCGTTCGTCACCCACACCATGGACCTGGAGCAGATCAACGATGCCTTCGACCTGATGCATGAAGGCAAGTCGATCCGCTCGGTCGTGCATTACTGAGCCGCCGGCATGGGCCTGACCGATTTCTGGAAGCGACGCACCGCACCGGCGCTGCCGGTGCGTGATGCGCTGGTGGACCGGATCGAGCAGGCCCTGCGTGAGCTGGGCTGGCTGCAGGGCCAGGTAGGTGCACCGGCTGCGGTCACCTCGGCGTTTGGCGGCGATGAGATGCCGTTCGAGCACTGGCTGGTGCAGGTGTTCGTGCCGCGCCTGCACGAGGCCCGGCGCAGCGGGCAATGGCCACCACGCAGCCAGGTGGCCGTGGCGGCCGTACGCAATCTCGACGGCGTGCCGCAGACGGAAACGCTGCTGCGCTTGCTGACCGAGCTGGACAATGACATCAACGCCGGGGCATCGCGCTGACGCGCGCCCGGCTCACGGAGAGACCATGGAACGCATCGAACATCGGGCCGCCTCCGGCGGCTGGCAGGACGTGTACCAGCACCGCTCGCAGGTACTGGGCTGCGAGATGAAGGTCGCCGTCTACCTGCCGCCGCAGGCGGCCACGCAGAAGCTGCCGGTGC
>NZ_DAMAGC010000019.1:0-49156 GCF_031995405.1 Stenotrophomonas sp.
CGAGACGTATGCCTATGACGCCACCGGTAATCGCACCGCGCTGACCACGGCGGCAGGTACCGCCAGCTACACCTATCCGGCTGGCAGCCACCGCCTGCTCGCCATTGATGGCGAGGCGCGCAATCACGACGCGGCAGGTAATGCGATCAGCGTTGCCGGCAAGGCATTCAGCTACAGCGATGCCAACCGCATGAGCGCGGTGAAGCAGGCAGGGGCTGTCGTCGAGAGCTACACCTACAACCATAGGGGTGAGCGTGTGCTGCGCGCGCCTGTCTTGGCTGACGCACAGGTCACGGTGTATGACGAAGCGGGGCAATGGATCGGCAACTACGGTGCGACAGGGCAGCCGCTGCAGCAGGCCATCTGGTTGGACAACTATCCGGTTGCGTTGATCAATGCACCGAGTGCTGGCGTGCCGGAAGTGGCCTATGTACAGCCGGACCACCTGGGCACCCCGCGGGTGGTGATCGATCCCGTCCGTGACGTGGCGATCTGGGAGTGGAGCAGCAAGAGCGAAGTGTTTGGTAACCAGGTGCCGAACGCGGATGCGGATGGGGACGGGGTTGGCTTTGAATTGGCGCTGCGCTTCCCGGGCCAGCAGGCGACGGACGCTAGTGGGCTGTTCTACAACTACCAGCGGGACTACGATCCGGTGGTCGGACGGTATTCCCAGAGCGATCCGATTGGGCTGGCTGGTGACATTTCAACTTATGGATATGTGTCGGGCGATCCACTATCCAAATCTGATCCGTTTGGATTGGACTCAATTGTCACTTATCAAAATCTGGGGCAGACCGTGTACCTGGACAGCAATGGCAACGTCGTCAAATCTTGGGATTCGTTAAGTTCGGTAGCGCGGAGCGCGAAGCCAGGTGCGGCAGGTCCCTATGAGTCTGCCGATGTCTATCCAACTAGCGGCCCTTACAAGAACAATCCTAGAGCCTTTGGGCCAAATGATATTCTAAAGACGGACGACGCTCGGGGGAGGTGGATCCACGGAGGGGGTAGCGGCCTTTTCAACCCGCTTGCTCCGCGACAGGGCTGGAGGCCTGCAGTAGGCTGTACTAGGATGCAAAATGAGGACATTCAGGAGCTTGTAGATATGGTGCGGGAAAGAAAGCAAGGGGGCTCGCCTGAGCGAATTCGATATCAGCGTCTTGCCTACGTCAGCCCAACTATTGTTCCATTTTTCTTAAAATGAGAAAATCATCATTGGCAGCTTTGCTGTTGTTCTGCGTGTGCCTAGTGGCATCTCCCGTAGATGCGCGCCGGACCGGGGTTAATTATGTTTCAAAGGTGTTTAGAGACGGCGCTTACCTGCCATATGTCTACGATGAGGGCGATGTCGTCAATCGCTATGGGCCTGGAAAACAGAGTGTTGACCGGAGTGGATTGATCCGCCGACTGTATCGGGACGCAGTGTCAGGTTTTGAAGTTAGAATTACGTCGAATCCAGATGTCGCCGCAGAGTTTCGAACCATTGATGAAATTCGAGTTTCCTCTGTTGCTTCGGGGTATGTCGTGTTGGATAAAGTTGAACCATTGACAGGTATCTCATTGAAAGGGGTCCGCATTGGTGACCCTCTGGAGCGGGTTCATAAGGCTGTCAGAAGCACGATGAAGTGGGATAGTATCGTCGAGCAGATCTCGGGTGTGCCCGCTGATCGTGTGTGTGGTTATCAGGAGGATGGTTCAAACATCTGCTACTACGTGCGGCTAAACAAGGTGGTGGCGATGGCCGTCGGCTTTGGCCCATAGCCGCAGTCGAGCTCAGCAGTACAGAGGCGGCTGGTCATGTGCGAGGTGTCTTCAGTGATGCTGCAGACAGCATTACCTATGTCTGGCTAGCAAAATAGCACTGTAGCGGGCAGCCCTCGAGGTCTCGATGATCATGCCAGGCGAGGCACAAGAATGACACTGAAATGTTGATGATGAGTAGGTCGCCGTCAGGTGGATTGGCAGTCTTCTCGGTTGCCTCCTGCAGCTAGTACTGAAACAGCAGTGCATGGTTGTCGGATTGGGTCAGTGCGAGCCTCGCGTCGTTTCTCCGAGCAATTTTAACGGAGTCGCTTCTGCCAAAATTGCACATTTCCATCGGTGCAGCAGACCATCAGGTTGGACAATTACCCGGTTGCGTTGATCAATGCTTCGAGTGCTGGCGTACCGGAAGTGGCCTACGTGCAGCCGGACCACCTGTGGACCGCGCAGGTGGTGGTCGATCCAACCCGTGACGTGAGGATCTGGGAGTGGAAACGTCGATGCGGACGGGGACGGAGTTGTCTTCAAGGCGGCCCTGCGCTCCCCAAGCCAGCAGGCGACGGACGCTAGTGGTATGTTTTACAACTACCAACGGGATTACGATCGGGTGGTGGGCGGTAATCGCAGAGTGATCCGATTGGGCTCGGTGGCGGGCATCAATTCGTACCTCTACGTATCAGTCGGTCCCACTCTGCGAGTCGATTCTGAGGGTCTTGTGGATGCATGGGTGTGGATGCCTCGGCCGTATGAAGGGGAGCTACCTTGCTATGGGAAGCTGCACTCCTCCTATGGACATGTGTCATCTACGGCCTTAGGTACTGACTATTCATTTGGACCAGGTGGGGGCTCAGTTGGAACGGGCTACGTTACTTCTCAGTTGGAACTGAGGGCCGGAATAAAGCGCACTCTAAATATGAATCCAGAAAAAGAGGCTGAAGTGGGTGCCTGCCTGGCGAGGGCGCAAGGAAAGCACAGTGCCGTCATGAACAACTGTGCTACACCCATCCAAAACTACCCGCGCGAAAACGTATTTAAGATGCCGCCAAATAACTTTGTGCCTCCGGATGCATTTAATTACTTTATGTGATGTTCAATAGTTCAATTAGTGTCCCTGCCAAGAGATGGATATGTGTCGCACAATAATTTTCATTTCTATCATGGCGCTCATTCTCTTGATGGGTTGCGCGCGCCACTCAGAAGAGCTTGTGCCGAATGGAGTGGTGCATGTATATGATAGTCCTGCAGGTGGAATGCTATTGGGAACTGCCGATGGTCCGATGGATATAGTTGGATATGATTATCCTGATAAAGCGAGATATGTTGTGAAGGTGTGCTTTAAAGGTGGCGTGGGTTATGTGCGGGATGGCTCGAGATCCATTCGTACGGCGGTGGTGAAAGGGATACCTCACTGTGTTGGGAAGGATCCGTAAATCGCTCACGGTGGACTATCGCGGGGGTGGGTTCGGAACGGCGACGACCCGCTGGGTCGGCTGACCGAGACCAAGGACGGCGCCACCGGCGTGGCGATCGAGACGTATGCCTATGACGCCACCGGTAATCGCACCGCGCTGACCACGGCGGCAACTACCAGCGGGAGTACGACCCGGCGGTAGGGCGGTACTCGCAGAGTGATCCGATTGGGCTGCTGGGAGGAATCAGTACGTACAAGTACGCTGAAGCACGCCCGACCAGTGACGTGGACAGTGTGGGCCTTTAGGCCACCTCAACGAGCCAGCCCATGCGTTCTATCCCGCAGCCGGATATGCCCGGCCCGGCGGGTATCAGCAGTATGACTCCGACCATCCAGATTTCTACAGCGGTAGCAACGGCGGCCCATACATCTACCCTGACCGCATCGCCGAACAAGCTCTGGCTGACCTTCTGTCACATGCTGGTCAATTACTGCCGCTATTGAAGCCGTTTTGGATGCAGAATCAGAAGGACGGCTCTGCGTCCAAGCCAAACAACTGTCCTACTGGAACGTTGGCAAAGAAGCCATTTGGCTTGGATCATGATGCCGTTGAGACGATCAAGGACGGTGCTGGTGCCAGCCCGACCACTTGGACAGGGATCGCTCCGAATGGCGACATTTGGGTTGGAACCAATGACGGAAAAAGACGGAAAAGGACGGAAGGAAGGTAATATAGGCGACTATGGATACGGATATTAAATATGAGCGAGATTCTTCTGAATATTTCGTTGCGTGTGTGGCACCCAACTCTCGCTCATGATTCAATTTCTGAACGGATAGGTCTTCCTGAAAGATTCGCTCATACCGCTGGTGCTGCGAGGACTTCGCCTTCTGGGGCACCCTTGGATGGAGTCTATGAGGATACGTATGTATCAATGCCGATGATAAGAAAAAAAACAGTCGAGCTCGGTGATGAGATCGAGAGCTGCTACAGTCGCATTGAGGTGCATGCTGATTTCATCAGAAGTATTGTGGAGGCGGGTGGAAAAGTAGAGTTTTACGTAAGTGCTTTCCTCAAAGAGCTTGGTGGCTTCGAGCTCAATTCGCTGTTGCTCAAACGATTGGCGAGCGCGGGTATAGGGTTCGCCATCGAGCTCTATCCCGAAGAGCGTGGATAAGCCTTGGCGGGTCGAGTCATTTGTTATCAGAGTCTGCGGTTCCGACGGAAATAGTGCCGCGCGGGCACATCATCCATCGAGGTGGGCGTGTGTTACGCGCGCCTGCGTCAGGTGATGCGCAGGTCACTGTGTATGACGAAGCGGGGCAATGGATCGGCAACTACGGTGCGACGGGTCAGCCGCTGCAGCAGGCTATCTGGTTGGACAACTATCCGGTTGCGTTGATCAATGCGCCGAGTGCTGGTGTGCCGGAAGTGGCCAACGTGCAGCCGGACCACCTGGGCACCCGCGGGTGGTGATCGATCCCGTCCGTGACGTGGCGATCTGGGAGTGGAGCAGCAAGAGCGAAGTGTTTGGTAACCAGGTGCCGAACGCGGATGCGGATGGGGACGGGGTTGGCTTTGAATTGGCGCTGCGCTTCCCGGGCCAGCAGGCGACGGACGCTAGTGGGCTGTTCTACAACTACCAGCGGGATTACGATCCGGCGGTGGGGCGGTATTTGCAGAGTGATCCTGCTGGATTGGTTGGTGGGATCAGTATTTATACCTATGTGAAAGCCAATCCACTGGCGCTGACTGATCCCGAAGGATTGCGGTCGCGGGATCTCGAATACATCTACAAACAATCGGGTGCGGTTCCGCGTCCACCTAGTCCCTACTTTGCTGAGTACAGAACGGGTGTTATGGACTTTATATGGAACTGCGTCGACATACGTCAATCCAATATCAAAAAGTCCGTCAAGTACTTTCATTGCAAAGCGAACTGCGAGGCGTCTCAAAGAGGGGCCGGCGGAAAGGCTGCTGCCTGTAATGTAAGCAACGCACGAGAGATTTTTGACCAAAGGGTGAAGGGGGATTCAGCTCAGGATTCAGCTGATGACCAAGTTGCTAATTTGTTAGGTAGGAATCATTCTGGGGACGGGGCCTGTTCTCAGGTATGCTCAAGTCTTCGTCCCAATGGCCCGCCGCCGGGGTGCTGATGTGAAAAAAATCACAAAATCTGGTCTGATTTTGATCGGGGTGGCGTTGGTAATTGCGGGTGCGCTCTGGCTAGGATGGCAGTTGAAGATAGACGGTTGCCTGGACAGTGGGGGAAGTTGGAATTACGAAAGTTCACTTTGTGATTATTAGCGTGGAAATTTGAGGCGGTGATTTCTGGTGGGGCTCACGACACCGCGCCGGCTGCCAGCGCGGCAGACGAGCGTTTCGGCAGGGGGGGGGTCTGGGGACGGTCCTGCATGCAGGCGGCAGCACGTTGCACTGCCCTGATCGCTTCGGCCAGGTCACCCGCAAGGTGCAGACCGTCAAGGGTGTGGCCAGCGCGCTGCACTATGCGTACACCAACGTGGGGCGACTGGTGTCTCTTACCTACCCGGATGGCAGCGTCGCCGACTACGGTCGCGACAGCCAAGGCCGCATCAGCCAGATCGGCCTCACCCGTTCCGGGCTGGGGCGTGAGGTGGTGATCAGCCAAGTGACCCATGCTGCGTTCGGGCCGCCCACCGGCTGGGCGTACCCCGCTCTTCCGATGGGCATCAACGTACCCCAATGGCGCGAAGGACCGGGTTTGCCAGGAGAGGCAGAGGGCTATTGTCCTGAAAAAAAGGCCCAGAGTGGGCGCGCTCGCCAAATGGTCGTGGATATGGCTGGAAGGACGAAAGCGGAAACGTGTGGATTCCCACTGGGCTAAAACTGACGGTCCGAGCGATGCGCACGGCGGCCCGCATTGGGATGTGCAGTTAAAACGTGGCGGATACATCAACAAATACCCTGGAGGGCACACTCGATGATGGGTGATCAAAGCGGCGATTTCTTTGAGTTGGAAGCGGAGAATGTGGTGTTCTACTCAATGAGCGATGAGAGACTTTTCTTTCAGTGGCTTGGGGAAATGCGTTTTGTCGAGGATGTTGTTGGTAGGGGGCGATAATATATATAAAGGTCAACATCCCTGCTGTTACAGATGATGGGCTGATGGAGATCTTGGCGTTCTTTCAAAGGTATAGGATATCCATGCGGCAGTTAAGGGTGTTTGATCGCGAGGAATTTTCCGGATGGTTCAAGGGAAGTAACTCCTATTGGTATCGTCGCGTATTCAAATAAAAATTTATCTTTTCAAGCTTCAATCTTCTGCATCCTGTAGAACTGGATCGAAAAGTGGGGGCTCACTGTCTCTAGGCCTGACTACTGGAGTCTATCGATACTCTGAGGTTGCCTTCGGTTAGGGCGGCTTCGTTTGCGGCTCTGTTCAGAGATCCGAAAACCTGGTCGAAGGTAGTGCTGGATGGAATGACTGGACGTGGCTGCGAAAGCCGCTTTCCTCTGATAATGCTACTAGGGATCAGGTCAGCGGAGCATCTCTTTCCTCTCCTCCGATGGTTGGCGTTGGGTATGGGGCTATGAGTGGATCTGGCTACACTGTATCCGGGCAGATCGTCACCCCTGTTTCGGATAAATGCGTATGCCCTTAACGTCATTAAGCGGGGCTCACTTATGAGTTACTACTACATATGCTTTTTTTGGGTGCTTAGAGTTGTTTCATTTATTATGATTGTTGGATATTCACTGATCGGTTTTTTTGTCATCAGGGATATTGTATTCGGTGAGGGTGTCTACGGACTTAGTGCAGCCGTCGCGCTGTTGTTCGCTATAATTTTTGCCATCGCGATGTGGAAAGTTGGTTCAATTGGTCTGCGCCGGGCGAGGGCGCGGCGTTGACGAAGATTGAAGGTTCCATTTCGAGGTGGTTAGTGTTTCGGCCCTCGCTGTGTCCTTCGTTGCCGCGTGCGATGAAGGCAGCCGCGGCGAGCTTGAGGCGAAGCGGATATATGTGGATCTGAGCGGCCTGTATTACGGCGCTATGTGCAAGTCTGGGATGCAGGAGCTAAGCGAGCTCCGAACGAGGGCGGTTCGTATAACAATTGATGGCGGGCAATGTGCGGTGCTCTACCTGGATGGTGTCGATCCCCAGGGGCGGCTACTGGTTTATCCTGGCGGGATCGCTGCGCGGGTCGACTGCAAGGGTATTGTCGAAAAGCTCGAAAAGAACAACGCACATGACCGCACGCTGGCGAGCGCCCGCCGGATCTGTGAGTAGCCCTTCGTCCCCTCTGAGTCAGTAGATGCTACGAAGCAGAGCAATGGATCGATAGCTGAGTTCCCGTCGCAAGCTACGGACGACCTTCGCCAGCAGGAACGTTGCCTGATGTGCTCTCGCTTCAGCGCGGCGTGGAGTTCTGAGCTGGAGCTCGATGTCACGACTCAAACGCGTCGCTCAATGATTATGAGCGGATGTACAGTGACTCAATAAAATGTGCGTCTTGCGCTCCCGCGCGCGACTGGATGTTAATCATCCAGACCGACCAACCCACTCGGTCTATGGACTGCTTGTGGTCAGGACTTGAGCAGCCAGACGGGAACGGCAGGTGGGCGCTGCCCATCCGTCCGACAAGCCTCCGATTCCGTTGCAAAGCGACCACCACACAATACGAACTACTTCTTCCCCATCGAAAGGAACACCGCCAGCGGAACGTCTGACCAGCGGCCGCGTTGCAGCGGCTCCAAAGGTTCAAATTCGGGAAGCGCCCTCAGTGGCGCAAGCTGCTGAACGCCCTTGAGGCGTTCCAGGCGCGGCGGGCGATTGAAGGCGCCTTCGGCGAAACCGACCGCGTAGCCGTCGTGGTCGATGACGATGCCGTCCTTTAGCCAGCCAAGGTGCCTGCCATTGAAGCCGTAGATCGACTGGCCGTCCAGATAGGCGACGGGTTGGCCATCCCACAGATAGATGCTCATCTGGTCGCGGGTGTCCATATACCCGACGGCTTCCCCGTCGGGGTCGTACAAGGACTGTTCCATGGCCTGGCTGATGGCGGGGGCCAGTAGAAACGCCACGAGCAGCAGCAAGGCCAGTGTCCTGGCCGGCCTGGTTAAAACGGACCGGTTGCTTGGCAATGGCTCGCCTGCGCGTGGCGTGACGCGGCCGATCTCGCGTCCGTTCATCCATGCTTTCAATCGCATGCAGCACTCCTCGGGGCCCAGTGTCCTCATCGGCATGGTATTGCGCTGCTGGCGTCACCGCCAGCGACCAGGCTGTGTGCAGGGCTGCCATCCGGACCTCGCGAGCCGGGTCAAATCGCGCGCCCAGGAAGGGCAAACAGCCACCGGGTGCAGCAGTCGGCATGATGCACATTTTCCGCGATTGCGTATGAGGGCGTGAATCGACGCACGCAGAATCATTCAAACGTTGCGTTGTTTGCGCATTTACTAGCGAGTTAGCATTCCCTCTGTAGTGCTTGGCGAAACTTCGGGCAGTTCCGATACATCGATGAGGGGTGGGCACTGCACGCCAGCCTGCTGCCCCGGGCAGGACCCCCTCCCCATTTTTGCCTGGTGCTCGCCATGAAGCGGTTCCTCAAGCTGTGTGTGCTGTTGTGGATCTCGTTGTTCGTGATCGCGTGTCGAAACTCGGCGCCACCCGGAGATGCCTCGCTCTCGGCAGCCCAGGAAAAGGCCGCGTTGTCAGCGGCCGATAACGACGACCTCTGCGCGATCAAGCAGTTGATTGCCCACTACGAGGCCAGCGGTGATGTAAATGCATCGGCGGAGCCGTGGCGTGCACGTGCACGGCAACTCGGCGATCTTTTCGAGTTGCATCATCACGCCACGCGTCGGCTCCTCGAAGCGCAGGAAGAGGCCGATGCGGCGAAGCGCGCGCGCCTGTTGGAGGAGGCGATGGTATCGGCGCGGCGCGCTGCGATGGACGAGCCCTCGGCGCAATCGTTGGTCGACCAGATCGCACGCCTGCAACGGGAGGCTGCGGAACCAGAATAGTATCGGTCTTGCCGCCAGCACGGCTGTCCGGGCCGCGATGCCGGTCGCGGCGGGCCATCGGGCACCTCCAGCGCACGAGCATGACCGCAGACCGCCCCAGCCCGCCCCCCCGCGGTGCGGGCAAACGCGCCCGGTGGGTGGCCGCATGATCGGCGCCGGCGCCGGCGCAGCGGAGCGGACAGGCCGCGCAAGGTCCGTTCGCCTGCGTCAGCCACCCCGCTAGCCACACACCCCCGGACTTCCGCCCCTCCGATGCCGGCACGGGACTGTCCACCCGGAGGGGTACGCTTGCCTCCCCTCACCTAACGCTGTTAGATTCGCCGCCTAACACCGTTAGGCAGGCCGATCAGTGCGTCAACCCATCGCGCGGGAAAACATCGTCGAGGCGGCCTTCCGGATCCTCGACGAGGCCGGCCTGGAGGGAATTACCCTGCGCAAGGTGGCCTGTTCGCTGGGCATCCGTGCGCCGTCGCTGTACTGGCACTTCAAGAGCAAGCAGGCGCTGATCGATGCCATGGCCGACGCCATGATCTGCGACGTCGCCCGTGAGCTCCCGGCCGGCCGGCCATGGCGGCAGAGCCTGCTGCAGATCGCGCGCGAGTTCCGGCTGGCATTCAAGGCGCGCCGAGACGGCGCGCGGGTGTACGCCGGCACCTTCCTGGCCACCGAAAACGTATTGCGGGTGGGCGAGGCCAGCATCGCCGCCCTGGTGGGTGCCGGTGCGCCGGTGCGCTTTGCCGCGACCACCTCGATGGACCTGGTGTACTACACGATGGGCTTTGTCATCGAAGAACAGTCGTGGCCCGGCGACGGCAGCATGGAAGCGCTGGGCGAGGCGTTCATGGCGCTGGCCGAGCAACGTTTTCCGCATTGCTGGCTGGCCCGTGATGTATGGAGCGAGGTCGATTTCGACACGCGCTTCGAGCAGGGGCTGGGCCTGATGCTGGATGGCATCGCACTGCGCCTGTCCCGCGACGCCTGATTCCATCACCTCCTTTTCTCCCGCTGTTCCGACCCGGAAAGCCCCTCGATGCGTGCATCCCACTTCCGCAGTTTCTCCCTGATCCTGGTTGCCGCGCTGCTCACCGCGTGCGGCGGCAAGGACGACAAGGCCACGGCCGATGCAACGGCCGCCAGTTCGGCCCTGCCGGTGTCGCTGGCGCCCGCGCAGCAGCAGACCATGGCGCGTACGGTGCTGGTCTCCGGGCCGGTCACCGCCTACGAGGAAATGCAGTTGGGCGTGGAGATCAGCGGCCAGCGCGTGACCGCATTGCCGGTGGACGTGGGCCAGTGGGTCAAGCAGGGGCAGGTGCTGCTGCAGGTGGACCACCGCACCCTCGACAGCGAGCTGGCGCAGGCCGACGCCTCGCTGCGGCAGGCACAGGCCTCGCAGGAGCTGGCGCGCATGAATTACGAGCGCAGCGCCAAGCTCGCCGCGCAGCAGTTGATCAGCGCCAGCAGCCTGGATGAGTTGCGCGCCTCGCGCATCAATGCCGAAGCGCAGACCTCCACCGCACGTGCCGCGCGCGATGCGGCCAAACTGCGCCGCGATTTCGCCGACCTGCGCGCACCGGCCGACGGGCTGATTTCCAAGCGCCTGGTGCAGCCGGGTCAGGTGGTGTCCGCCGGTACGGAACTGCTGCGCCTGATCCGCGATGGCCGCCTGGAATGGCGCGCGGAACTGCCGGAGAACCAGCTGGCCGATGTGGCCGTTGGCAACACCGTCGAGCTGCAGTATGCAGGCCAAGTGGTCAGCGGTCGCATCCGGGCGGTGACGCCAGGTGTCGATGGGCAGACCCGTACCGGCACCATCTACGCCGACCTGCCCGCGCCCGGCCCGCTCAAGCAGGGCATCTTCGTGGACGGTCGCATCGTCACCGGCGACGGCCAGGTGCTGACCATTCCGACTGCGGCGATCGTGCAGCGCGATGGCCACAACTACGTGTTCACCGTGAACGACAAACAGCAGGCCACGCGCCACCGCGTCAGCACCGGCCAGGCCGTGCAGGGCCGCACCGCGATCCTGGAAGGGCTCAAGGCCGGCGACCAGGTGGTGGTGGACGGCGCCGGATTCCTCGGTGAGGGCGACCGCGTGCGCGTGGTGACCGCTGCCAAGGCTGCCGCGCGATGAACATCTCTGCCTGGGCGATCAAACGCCCGCTCCCCGCGCTGCTTATCTTCTTCGTGTTGTGCGTGGCCGGCCTGTGGGGTTTCCATCAGCTGCCGGTGGCGCGCTTCCCGGACATCGCCTTCCCGATGACCACCGTCACCGTCACCCAGCCGGGCGCATCGCCGAGCCAGCTGGAAGCCGAGGTGACCCGCAAGGTCGAGGACTCGGTGGCGACGGTCAACAACGTCAAGCGCGTGATGTCCTCGGTCAGCGAAGGCGTCAGCACCACCACCATCGAGTTCCAGCTGGAGGCCGACCTGGCCACCGCGCTGGACGACACGCGCGATGCGGTCACCCGCATCCGCACCGACCTGCCGCAGGACATCCAGGAACCGGTGATCTCCAAGGTCGACATCGGCGGGTCGCTGATGACCTATGCGCTGGTCGCCCCGCACATGACCACCGATGAGGCCAGCTGGTTCGTCGACCGCGATATCTCGCGTGCGATGTACGGCGTGCCCGGCGTTGCGCGGGTCACCCGCGTCGGCGGCGTGCAGCGCCAGGTACGCGTGGACCTGGACCCCAATGCGCTGATCGCCATGGGCATCACCGCCGGCGATGTGTCCCAGCAGTTGGCTCGTATCCAGGTCGAGCGCGCCGGCGGCAAGACCGAGGTCGAGGGCGCGCAGCAGACCATTCGCACGCTGGGCACCGTTGGTGACGCTCAGGCGCTGCGCGACTATTCCATCGCCCTGCCGGACGGGCGCGCGGTACGGCTGTCCACGCTGGCCACGGTGACCGACGCCGCCGCCGACCCGACCGAGGCCGCGCTGCTGGATGGCAAGGGCGTGGTGGCGTTCTCGATGTCGCGCACGCGCGGCTCCAGCGAGGTCAAGGTGGAGGCCGGCGTGCATGCCGCGCTGGACAAGATCAAGGCCGAACACCCCGGCATCGACTTCCGCCTGGTCACCACCGCAATCGATGAGACCCACCGCTCCTACGACTCGTCGATGACGATGCTGTACGAGGGCGCATTGCTGGCGTTGCTGGTGGTGTGGCTGTTCCTGCGCGACTGGCGCGCGACCTGGGTGTCGGCACTGGCGCTGCCGTTGTCGATCATTCCGACGTTCGCGGTGATGTATTTCTTCGGCTTCACCCTCAACATGATCACGCTGCTGGCACTGTCGGTGGTGGTCGGCATCCTGGTGGACGATGCGATCGTGGAGATCGAAAACATCGTGCGCCACCTGCGCATGGGCAAGCCGCCGCTGGAGGCTGCGCGCGAAGCGGCCGGCGAGATCGGCAACGCAGTGATCGCCACGTCGCTGACGCTGGCGGCGGTGTTCGTGCCGGTGGCGTTCATGCCCGGCATCGCCGGCAAGTTCTTCCGCGAGTTCGGCTGGACGGCGGCGACGGCCGTGCTGTTCTCGCTGCTGGTCGCCCGCCTGCTCACGCCGATGATGGCCGCCTACCTGCTCAAGCCGCATGGCGAGGAAAAACCGGAATCCAGGCTGATGACGTGGTACCTGGGCTGGGTGGACGCGGCGCTGCGCCATCGCGGTCGCACGCTGTGGCTGGCCACCGGTCTGTTCGTGGCCTCGCTGGCGCTGGTGCCGTTCATCCCGGCCACCTTCATCCCGCAGTCCGACCTGGGCCGCAGCAACCTCAACCTCGAACTGCCGCCGGGCACGCGCCTGCAGGAGACCGTGGCGGTGGCCGAGCACGCACGCGCACTGCTCAAGGACATTCCCGAACTCAAGCAGGTCTACACCGCCGTCGGCAGCGTGCTCGACCTGGGCGACCCCGGCGCGACCGGCGTCGGCGAGCCGCGCAAGGCCACGCTGGTGCTCGACTGGGGCACCACCGACACGCGTGAGCGCGACCAGCGCGTGCTGGAACGCGAGGCACGCAAGCGCCTGGCCGACCTGCCCGGCGTGCGCGTGAGCTATGTGAGTTCCGAGCCGGGCAACCTGCTGCAGCTGGTCCTCTCCGGTGACGATCCGCAACGCCTGCAGGATGCCTCCACGGCGCTGGAGCGCGACCTGCGCGGCATCCAGGGCCTGGGCAGCGTCACCTCCACCGCCTCGCTGCTGCGCCCGGAAATCCAGATCGTGCCCAGCGCCGCGCGCGCGGCCGACCTGGGCGTGGCCACGGCCGACATCGCCGAAGCGGCCCGCATCGCCACCGCCGGTGATTACGAGCAGCGCCTGGCCAAGCTCAACCTGCCCGATCGCCAGGTGCCGATCCGGGTCGGTTTCGCCGAAGCCACGTTGGCCAACCCCGGCCTGATCAGCCAGCTGCGCGTGCCCGGGCGCTACGGCCCGGTGCCGCTGGCGGCGGTGGCCGACATCCAGCAGGGCAGTGGTCCCTCGCAGATCTCGCGCTACCAGCGCCAGCGCAACGTGACCCTCACCGCCGAACTCAACGGTCGCCCGCTGGGCGATGTGATGACCGAAGTACAGGCGCTGCCGAGCGTGAAGCAGCTGCCGCCGGGCGTGACCTTCCTCAACACCGGCGATGCCGAAGTGTTCGTCGAACTGTTCATCGGCTTCATGCTGGCGATGGCCGCCGGCCTGATCTGCATCTACATGGTGCTGTTGCTGCTGTTCAACCATGCGCTGATGCCGGTCACCATCCTCGCCGCGGTGCCGCTGTGTGCCGGCGGTGCGTTCGGTGCGCTGCTGATCACCCAGAACATGCTCTCGCTGCCGGCACTGATCGGCCTGTTGATGCTGATCGGCATCGCCACCAAGAACTCGATCCTGCTGGTGGATTACGCGGTGATGGCCGAGGACGAACAGGGCATGACCCAGCACGATGCGCTGATCGATGCCTGCCGCAAACGCGCGCAGCCGATCATCATGACCACGCTGGCGATGGGCGCAGGCATGATGCCGATCGCGTTGGGGTTTGCCGGCGACTCCAGCTTCCGTGCGCCGATGGCGATCGCCGTGATCGGCGGTCTGATCACCTCCACGCTGCTCAGCCTGATCGTGATTCCGGCCGCCTTCACCGTGGTGGATGACGTGGGCAACTGGCTGTCGCGCAAGTTCCATCGTCGCCCCGCGCATCCGGTGGCGTGAGGCGAGCCACGCTGCACGACGCAGCGTCGCGCGGCGCAGACCCGATCAGGCGACCGATCGGGTCTGGTTGCCGGCCGCCGTCCATGCCCGCAGCCCCATCACCGCCAGCCCGACGAACACCAAGTACAGCCCGGCGGTCACGTCCAGTGATTTGACCAGGTACATGCCGACGTAGATGACGTCGACGACGATCCACAACCACCACGTGGCGATGTGCCGGCGTGCCTGCCACCACTGCGCCACCAGGCTGAGCGCGGCCAGCATCGCATCCAGCCAGGGCAGCGCGGCGCCGGTCCAGGTGTGCATCGCCGCACCGAGCGCGATGCCGAACACCACGCCGATGCCCAGATCGCGCAGCAGCTCCGCGCGTGCCAGCGGCGCAATCACGATCGCGCCGTCCTCCTGCGCGTGCCGACGCCAGCTGAGCCAGCCGTACAGCAGGAAGCCACCGAACACGACCTGCAGCAGCGTGTCCGAGTAGAGCTTCGCCTCGGCGAACACCACGCCATACAGTGCCACCGCCACCAGCCCGACCGGCCACGCCAGCATCCGCCGGCGTGCCATCAGCCACACGCCGAGCAGGCTGGCGACGACCGCCGACCACTCCAGGATCGCCGCGGCGTTCATAGCCCGAACGTTACCGACAGGCGCGCCTGGCGCGGCGCACCGGCGAACAGGTAGTAATCGCCGGCACTGCTGCCGGTATCGCGCCAGTAGAAGCGGTCGAACACGTTGTCCACCGACAGGTTCCAGGTCACCGGATGCGCGCGCAGGTCATGCCTGAAGCGCAGGCCCAGGTCGACCACGTGGTAGCCCGGTGCGCGCACGTCGCCATCGACCGTGGCCGCATTGGAGCCGGCGTAACGCCAGCCGCCGGTGACCGACAGTCCACTGGCGAAGGGCAGCGCGTAATCGGCATGCACGCTGGCGCGCACCTTGGGCACGTTGACCAGCGGGTGGCCTTCGTAGAACGCGGTGCCGGTATCGCGCGCACGCGACTGCAGCGCGCTGACGCTGGCGGTGAGCACCAGGCCTTCGGCGACACGGCCGTTGGCGGTCAGCTCCAGTCCGGTGTGGGTCTGCTGGCCCGCGGCGACGAAGGTGTAGCCGGCCTCGCTGTCGTCGGGCCTAGCGTACTGGAACGGCTGCGAGGTGCGGAACACCGCCGCGCCCAGGGTCAGCGCATCGGCGGCGGTGTACTTGATGCCCACCTCGGTCTGGCGCGACAGCACCGGCGCCAGGTACGCACCGTCGTTGGAGGTCCAGAACGGCGCCTCCTGGCCGAGCGCAATGCCGCGCACGTAGCTGGCATACACGTTCACCGCGTCGGTGGCCTTCCACACCAGCGCGGTCTGCGGCAGGAAACGCGACAGCGTGCTGTGGCGCTCGGGATTGCCGCGCTTGTCGAAGGCGCGCTCATCCAGGCGCACGAAGCGCCCGCCGGCCAACCACTGCCAGTCATCGCCAAGGTGCATGCGATCGAGCACGAACACGGCGGTCTGCGCGCTGTCCAGGCGGCGCACCGATGGGCCCGGCTGCAGCGGCGAGGGGGCGAACACCGGCACGCGCGCGTCATCGATGTTGGCGGTGCCGACGTACTCGTTGACGTTGCGACGCTTGTCCACCGTGCGCTCGAAACGGTCCACGCCGAGGGTGAGTTCGTGGCCCACGCGGCCGGTATCGAAACTGCCGCGCAGTTCGGCGCGTCCTTCCAGGTTGCGGCGGGTGTCGTCCGGGCTGCGGTAGTCGTAGATGTCGTAGTCGCCGTTGGGGGCGAAGTAGTTGCCCGGGACGCTGCCGTCGGCGCATTGCGCGGCGTAGTAGCAACCGTAGGCGAAGGCCACGTTGTCATCGATCACCGAACGGCTGTAGCTGGCCGACACGCGTGTCTGCCACTGCGCGTTGATCTGGAAGGTGTGCAGGGCGGTGAGGTTGGTGCTGTCGATGCCGACCGGCTGCTGCCACGGCTGGTAGCCGAGCATGCGCGTGCGGTCCACGCCGCGCGGCAGCGTGGTCGCGCCGAGCAGCTGGTAGCCGGATGCCGAACGCTGCGCGCTGGTCTGGTAGCTGGCATCCACCTCGAGCCTGCTGCGGTCGCTGATCAGCCAGTCGGTGGCCAGCGCATAGAAGTTGCGGCGGCCGTCGGCGTGGTCGATGTACGACGCACTGTCATCCCACGCCGCGTTCAGGCGCACCCCGAAGCGCGGCGTCAGCCAATGGCCGACGTCCACCGCCGCGTAGCGCGAGCCTTCCGAATCGGTGCCCAGGGTGACGTTGCGTACTTCGGTGGGCCGCTTGCCGACGTAGTTGATGATGCCGCCGGGGGCCATCACGCCCGCGGCCAGGCCGGCTTCGCCCTTGAGGATTTCCACCTGCTGCACGTTCTCCAGCGCCAGGCGCTGCTCGCCGGCGATGGACAGGCCGTTGAAGCGGTAGCCGGTGGCCGTGTCCAGCGGAAAGCCGCGGATGGCGATGTTCTGGTAATACCCGACCGGCGCGTAGCTGTCGCCCAGCGAGGCATCGTTGCTGGCCAGCTCGGACAGCGTGCGTACCTGGCGGCTGTCCAGCAGCGTGCGATCCAGCACGTTCATCGACGCCGGGGTGCTCTTCCAGTCGCCGCTGCCGAAGCTGTTGGACTGGATGGCAGGCGTCACCGTCTGCCGCGCCTGCACGCGCACGGCGGCAAGTTCGGTCGGGGTACGGTCGGCGGCATCGGGTGCGGCATCGCTGGCATGCAGCGGCAGGGCGGCGCACAGGGCAACGGTCAGCAGGGCGGGGCGGTAGCAGCGGTTCATTCGATTCGTCATCAGCCAGAAGAGACGAAGCGACGGCGTGCGCGCATCGACCCATCCGGTCGTTGCGCCCACTGCACAAAGCTCCCTACGCCGGTATCAACCGGATCAGGTTCCAAGGGACTCTCTCAGCCTGGCTTCGCCAGGCACCCCCGCTTCGGCGACTATTTCACCACAACGGGTACGGTTTTGCCCGCCCGGGTTCAGGCGGTGGCGTGCAGGGCCGCGAGCAGGGCCTGCCCGTCGGCGCCCTTGAACCACTCCGCGTGGCCCAGCAGGAAGGTGTGGTAGGCCACGTCGGCGTTGGCCGAAGAGCCGGTGACCCCTTCGAAGTACTCCACTTCGGACAGGGCGAAGTCCAGGTGCACGATCGGCAGCAGATCGGCCAGCAGGTGCACGCGGTCGGCCGACAGCGGGCAGACCTCGCGGTACCCGGCAAGCAGGGCGAGGGCGATCGGCACGCGTGCGGCGGGGGCCGGTCCATCCACCTCCAGCCAGGCGACCGCATTGCGTTCAATGGCCGTGGCCAGGTCGAACAGGGCGCTGGTGGGCGAGGCCAGCCCGAAATCGAGCACGCTGGCGACCTGCATGCCGTCGCCTGAGGCGCGCCACAGCAGGTTGGAGACGTGCCAGTCGTTGTGCGTCCACAGCCGCGGCTCGTGCTGCAGGCGCGCGGCCAGGCCGGCATGCCAGGGCAGCACCGCGCGCTGCAGGTCGTGCTGCCAGGTCTGTCGCGCGAGATACGCGGCCAGGCCCGGGCGCTGGTGGAGATCGCGCGCGATCATCGCCACCGGGTCGGCGCTGCGGATCAGGTCGTCGCGTGCAACAAGCAGGTGCGTGTCGCGCTGCGGGCCGTGGTAACCGGCCGAGGCCTGATGCAGCCGCGCGAGCATGCGGCCGGCTTCGCGCGCCTGCGCCAGGTCGGTCAGCGGTGTCCACGAGGGGGCGTCGCGATACAGGTCCTGGCCGTGTGCAAGGGCATGCAGTTCGTAGGTCCAGCCGGCGTGTTCGACCGCGGTGCGGCCATCGGCTGCGCGAAGCACCTGCACGACCGGCATGCCGGCGGCGGCCAGGTGGGCGATGAAGCGATGCTCTTCGCCCAGCACGTCGGCACTGCGCACGCTGGCGTGGTGACGCTTGACGAAGACCTGTCCGGCACCGCTCTGGACGATGGCCGCTGCCGACAACGGGCGAGGGCTGTGCCAGATCAGGCGGCCGTGGCCGCCGAGCTGTGGATACCGCTGCTGCAACCAGGCGATCTCCTCATCGGTGATCGCCGGCCAGTCGGCGGCGACCGTATCGTTGTCGAGGCCCTGGACGAGGTGGGTATCGGTGTTCATCGGGACGCGGTCGGGACGTGCGCTGCGGCGCGGGGGAGCGCTAGGGTAACGCGTGCGTCGGCAGGCCATGCCCCTTCCACGCGTCGCCCGAACGCAGAACGGGCGGGTCATCGACCCGCCCGCTGCACCGTATTGCGTCGACCAGCCGCTTCAGGCGGCCGTCGGGCGAGGCTTACCAGCCGCGCCCATGGCGACGATCCCAGTCGCGGCGATCGCGCTCTTCGCGCTCCCAGCGGCCACGGTCATTGCGGCGGTCGTAACCGCGGTCGTAGCCGTAACGGCGGTCATGGCGGCGATCGTCGTAGCGACGGTTGTCGTAGCCGCGATCGTAGCGGCGGTCACGGTTGTCGCGGGTGGTGAGGTTGCCGATGGCACCACCGGCAACCGCGCCGCCCACGGTGGCGGCCGGGTCGCCGTTGGAGATGAGGTGACCGGCCACGCCGCCCACCACCGCGCCCACGACGGTGCGCTTGTCCTTCCTGGACATGGCGCTGGCATCGCTGATGGTGGCCAGGCCTGCGGTCAGTGCGAGGGCGATGGCCAGGCCACGGAGGCTGAGTGCGGAAATGTTGAGCATGTTCGGTTCTCCTGTCGGGTGCTGGCTGCCAAGCTGGGGTTCCAACATTGTCGGAACATTGCCGCCAGGATCAGGCCAGGGTGCGTATTCATATAACGGCAGGACGTCTGAAGCGGTGCTGAAAAATCCATGACCTGCGGATTAACGAACGAACGCACCACCACGCCTGGACGCGCCGCCGCACCTCCCAAGCGTGTTTCCTGATGTCTAGAGGCGGACGGAACGCCGGGTGGACTGAACGTGTGGCCAGCGCCTCAGATTTCGCCGTCGCGCAGGTAGTCGAACAACTCGGCATCGCCCTTCAGGCCCAGCTTGAGCATCGCATCGCCCTTCTGCCGGCTGATCGTGCTGACGCTCTTGTGAAGTTGCAGGGCGATCTCCTTCACGGTCAGGCCGCTGCCGAGCAGGCGCAGCACTTCCACTTCGCGGGGCGACAGCGGTTTGGTGCTGATCTCATCCACGTTGCGCGTGCCGATTGCGTCAATGCGTTCCTTGAGCGTGCGGCTCACATACGGCAGTCCGCGCTGCACCGTCTGGATGGCCAGCGGCAGTTCTTCCATCGAGGAGGTCTTGTCGACCAGCCCGAGCACGCCGGTGGAGACCACCATGCGCAGGATCGCCAGGTTGTTGGAGACGCTCAGCATCAGCACCGGCAGGTCCGGGAAACGACGGCGGATCATGCCGATCATGGCAAAGCCGTCAGCCTGCTGGCTGCCCGGCATGGAGTAGTCGGTCACCAGCACGTCGCAGGGCTGGGTGGTCAACGCGGTGAGCAGTTCGTCGGCGCTGCTGGCCTCGGCCACCACCACGCCCACGCCGCTGGCTTCGATCACCGCCTTGGTGCCGATACGGACCACGGGGTGATCGTCAGCGATGATGATGCGCAGGGTCATGGACTAGTATGGTCGCCTAAGGCGGACGCCGCTCGGGCCGTGCCGTGGTGGAAGCATCATTCTACGGAGATCAGACCGCATGCGTACTCCGGTTGTCCGCTGGCTGTTGCTGCTGGTCCTGACCGTCATGCCGATGGTGGCGGTGGGCGCGGAGGGCGCTGCTGCCGCCGCGTCGCTATCGTCCCGCCAGAGTGAGTGGCTTGGCCGGCACCCTACCATCATCCTGGGCATTTACGACAGCGGCTGGCCGCCGTTCGAATCGATTCACGACGGTCGCCCGCAGGGGCTGGGTTTCGACTACCTGAGCCTGCTGGCCGAGCGGCTTGGCGTGCGCGTTGACGTGCGTACCTACCGCAGCTGGGGTGAAGTCCTCGATGCCGCCTGCCGCGGCGAGATCGACGTGGTGATGAACATCACCCTGACCGCCGACCGCACCCGGTGCATGGTCTACACCCGCGCCTATGCGGATGCGCCGCTGGCCGTGGTCGGACGCCCGGACGATACCCGGACCTCCACCGATCCGGACCTGCAGGGCCTGCGCGTGGTGACCGAGCGTGATTTCGTCACCAGCGACCAGGTGCGCGCACGCTTCCCTGCCGCGGTGCGGATCACCGCCGCCGATACGCTGACCGCGTTGAACATGATCGGTCGCAACGAGGCCGACGTGTACATCGGCAACGCCTACGTCGCCAACGTGCTGATCGACCAGCACGCGATGCGCCAGGTCACCCTGCTGCGGCCCAGCGACCTGCCACCGGAGCGTCTGCACTTCGGGGTGCCCAATGCCAAACAGCCGCTGGCCGAAGCGCTGGATGGCGCGCTGGGGCAGCTGAGCCAGGCCGAACACGTCGCCGTTGCGCAGCGCTGGCTGCAGCCGCTGGAGTGGTCCACCCAGTCGCGGCTGATCCTGGGCAACGCGGAAAGGCGGGTGCTGGCCACGCCGCTGCGCATGGCTTTCGCGCCCAACGCCGCGCCGCTGGCCTTCGTCGATGCTGCCGGACAGCCCAGCGGCGTGGCGGGCGACTACCTGCGCCAGCTGCGCATGGTCGGCGCGCACCTGGTGCAGGTACCGGCGCACGACTGGTTCGAGGTGCGCGAGCAGCTGCGCCGGGGCGAGGTCGACGTCATCATGGGTATCCCCAACGACTCGGCGTACCTGGGGCCGGACTGGGTATTCAGCCAGCCCTTCATCACCGTGCCCAACGTGATCGTGGTGCGCAGCGACAGTCCGTCGGTGCTGGCCCTGGCCGACCTGGACGGGCGCAGCATCCTGCTGTCCGATCCGGACCGGCTGCGCGGTTACATCCTGCAGCATGCGCCGAACGCGCGCATCATCCCCGCGCGCAGCGGCGAGCAGGCGCTGGCGCGATTGGCCAAGGGCGACGCCGATGCGTACGTCGGCAACCTGGCCACGGCCGATCGCATCGTGCGCGAGAGCTACCCCACGCAGCTGCACGTGACCGCTCCGGCCGGCTTCTCCGACCGGCTTTCGCTGGCGGTCAAGCGCCAGTACGCGCCGCTGGCCACCACCTTCGATCGCGTGCTGGTCAACCTGAGCCCGCGCGAACATGAAGCCATCCGCGGTGACTGGCTCTCGGCCGAGTACCGCAGCGAACTGGACTGGCGCGCCATCGCGCGCTGGGCCGTGCCGCTGGCACTGGTACTGCTGACCGCCATCCTTGTGCACGGGTGGGGCTACTGGCGGTTGCGGCGTGAGGTGGGCACGCGCAGGCGCCTGGAGCAGCGCCTTGCCGGGGTGACCGACAACCTGCCGGCCACCGTGTACCAGGCGCGGCGCGACCGCAGCGGTGCATTTTCCTTCCCCTATATCGCCGGCGACATGGAGGCGCTGTTCGGGCTGAGCGTGGCCGATGCGATGGCCGACGAGGCGCGGGTGATGGCAAGCATCGAGCCGCAGGACCGCGAACGCGTGCGCCAGGCGCTCGAGCATGCCGCGCGCGATTTCGCGCCGCTGGACATGGAGTTCCGCACCAGCCCGCACGGCAGCATCCGCTGGGTGCGCTCGCGCGCACTGCCCTATGCGGTCGACGACGGCGAAATCCTCTGGAGCGGGTACTGGGTGGATGTCACCGACGCGCGTGCGCAGGCCGATGCGCTGGCCACCGCCAAGGCCGCGGCCGAGCATGCCACCGCGGCCAAGTCCGATTTCCTGGCCACGATGAGCCACGAGATCCGCACGCCGATGAGCGGGGTGCTGGGCATGCTGGAAGTGCTGGCGCATACGCCGCTGGACGGCGAGCAGCGTCGCATCATCGCGGTGATAGAGGACTCGGCGCAGATGCTCCGGCATATCCTGGATGACATCCTGGATTATTCGCGGATCGAAGCCGGTGCACTGCGCCTGGAACTGCAGCCGGTGGCGCTGCGCGGCCTGCTCGACAACGTGCAGCAACTGTTGTCGCCGCAGGCGTCGGCCAAGGGCCTGTTGCTGCAGCTGGAGGTCGATGCGGCGGTGGCGCCGATGCACCTGGGCGATGGCATGCGCCTGCGCCAGATCGTGTTCAACCTGCTCAGCAATGCGATCAAGTTCACCGAGCGTGGCAGCGTCGCCATCGCACTACGCGTGAGCGATGACGAGGACGGCGCGCAGCGGCTGCGCCTGGCAGTGACCGACACCGGTATCGGCATCTCGCCGGAGCAGCGCGAGCGGCTGTTCAAGCCATTCGCCCAGGCCGACATCGCCACCACCCGGCAGTACGGTGGCACCGGGCTGGGCCTGAGCATCTGCCAGCGGCTGGTTGCGCTGATGGGCGGCAGCCTGGAGCTGCACAGCACGCCGGGGGAGGGCACCGAGGTGGTGGTGCACCTGCTGTTGCCGCTGGTGCCGGCGATGGAGTCCGAACCCGTCCCGGCACACGACGGCGAGGCGGTGGCTGCGTTGCCGGAGACGCTGCGGCGGTACCGCGTGCTGGTGGTGGAGGACCATCCCACCAACCAGGCGCTGATGCGCTGGCGGCTGCAGCAACTTGGCCTTGCCTACGCACTGGCCGCGCAGGGGCAGGCGGCGCTGGCGCTGCTGGAGCAGGAACACTTCGACCTGGTGATCACCGATTGCCGGATGCCGGTGCTGGACGGCTATGCAATGACCCGGCGCCTGCGCGAACGCGAACTGGAGCGCGGCCTGCCACGGATGCCGGTGATCGCCTTGACCGCCAGCGCGCTGGCCGAAGATCTGCAACGCTGCCGCGAGGCCGGCATGGACGATCTGCTGGCCAAGCCGGTTGCGCTGGCCACCTTGCGCCAGGTGCTGCTGCGCTGGCTGCCCGGCCACGAGGAAACGCCGGTGTCCGTCCCGCAGGCGACACCGACGGGCGCGATGCCAACCCGTGCGGCGATCGTGCAGCGCTTCGGCTCCGAGCATGTGGCCGGGGTGATGATCGAGAGCATGCGCACCACCACCGAGGAGGACCTGCATCGCGCCCAGGCGGCCCGCACGCAGGGCGACAGCGACGCGGTGGCCGAGGTCCTGCACCGCATCGTCGGTGGGTTGGGCACGCTGGGGGCCGGGGCGCTGGTGGAACAGGCACGTACCCTGATGGAGCAGGTCGGCGCGCAGGGCGTGGATGCCTGCGGCGAGGAACTGGAGCGCTTCGACGCCGCACTCCGAGGTTACCTGGCGTCGCTGCAGCAGGGCTGAAGGTCAGCGCGCCTGCTGCAGGTACTCGATCACCTGCCGCCGGCGTTCCGCATCGGCGGTGGCATTGACCATCCGCGACCCCGGCACCGCGGCAGCCGGCGCGCGCAGGAAGGTATCCAGGGTGTCCGCGCTCCAGGTGATGTCGGCCTGGCGCATCGCGGTGGAATAGGGGTAGTCGGCCAGGCTGCCGGCGCGACGCCCGACCACCCCGTGCAGGTTGGGGCCGAAGCGATGCACACCGCCAGGAGTGACGGTGTGGCATCCAGCGCAGATCGCGAACGCGCGCTGCAGCTGCTGTTGATGCACCTGCTCGGGCGTCTGTGGGGCGCGCGTGCACGCGCACAGGCACAGCACGACCCCGAGCAGCCAGGCGTGGCGCATCACATGCCCGTGTAGTTCGGGCCGCCGCCGCCCTGCGGGGTCACCCAGACGATGTTCTGGGTGGGGTCCTTGATGTCGCAGGTTTTGCAGTGCACACAGTTCTGCGCATTGATCTGCAGCTGCTCCTGCCCCTGCGCACCGACGAATTCGTACACCCCGGCCGGGCAGTAGCGCGCTTCCGGGCCGGCGTATTCGGCCAGGTTGATCCGCACCGGCACGCTGGCATCCTTCAGCGTCAGGTGGCTGGGCTGGTCTTCGGCATGGTTGGTGCTGCTCAGGAACACCGAACTGAGCTTGTCGAAGGTAAGCACGCCATCGGGCTTGGGGTAGACGATCTTCGCGTGCTTGTCGGCCGGCTCCAGGCAGGCGTGGTCCGGGGTGCTGTGGCGCAGGGTCCACGGCGGGTTGCGGATGCCCAGCTTGGGCAGCAGCCACTGCTCGATGCCGGTCATCAGCGTGGCCACGGTCTGGCCCTTCTTGAACCACTGCTTGAAATTCTTGGACTGCTTGAGCTCGTCATGCAGCCAGCTGCTCTCGAATGCGACCGGGTAGGCGCTGAGTTCGTCGTGCTGACGATCGGCGGCGAGCGCATCGAACGCTGCATCGGCGGCCAGCATGCCGGTCTTGATCGCCGCATGGCTGCCCTTGATCCGGCTGACGTTGAGGTAGCCGGCTTCGCAACCGACCAGCGCACCGCCGGGGAACACCGTCTTGGGCAGCGACATCAGGCCGCCGGCGGTGATCGCGCGGGCGCCGTAGCCGATGCGCTTGCCGCCTTCCAGGTGCTTGCGGATGGACGGGTGGGTCTTGAAGCGCTGGAATTCTTCGAACGGGCTCAGCCACGGGTTCTTGTAATCCAGGCCGACCACATAGCCGATCGACACCTTGCCGCCGTCGGCGTGATACAGGAACGCGCCGCCATAGGTGGCATTGTCCAGCGGCCAGCCGGCGGCATGCACCACCAGGCCCGGCTCGTGCTTGGCCGGATCGATCTGCCACAGTTCCTTGATGCCGATGCCGTAGGCCTGCGGGTCCTTGCCGGCATCCAGCTGGTAGCGCGCGATCAACTGGCGGCCAAGGTGGCCGCGCGAACCTTCGGCGAAAATCGTGTACCTGGCATGCAGTTCCATGCCGCGTTCGAAATTGGGACCGGGGCTGCCGTTCTTTTCGATGCCCATGTCGCCGGTGGCCACGCCCATCACCGCGCCTTCGGCGTTGTAGAGCACTTCGGCGGCGGGGAACCCGGGGAAGATCGACACGTCCAGCGCTTCGGCCTGCTGCGCCAGCCAGCGGGTGACTTCGCCCAGGCTGACGATGTAGTTGCCGTCGTTGTGGAAGCACTCCGGCAGCAGCGCATGCGGGGTGCCGCGCGCGCCGGTTTCGCTGAGGAACAGGAACTCGTCGCGGGTGACCTTCTGCTTCAGCGGCGCACCGCGCTCGGCCCAGTCCGGGAACAGCTCGGTCAGCGCGCGCGGGTCCATGATCGCGCCGGACAGGATGTGCGCACCCGGCTCGGAACCCTTCTCCAGGATGCATACCGACAGCTCGCGCCCGGCCTCGATCGCGCGTTGGCGCAGGCGGATCGCGGTGGCCAGGCCGGCAGGGCCGGCACCGACGATCACCACGTCGAATTCCATGGCTTCACGCGGGGGCAGGACGGGGGTCTCTTCGCTCATGGGGGTGCGTAACTCTTGGGTAGTGCCGTTGGCCAAAGCCGCGGGCGGTTGCCTGGGAATCGCGCGCGCGGCAGACGGCGCAACTACTGGATCAGGTGTGCAGGGTAGCCGGACGCGGCGTTTCCGCCTAGATCGCCGACGTTGACGTCACGTGAGCGCACGCTTCACACGCGGCGATGGTGCGGCGCACCAATCCAATGCACCCGTTACCCGAGCGCGGGTAGAGCCACGCCATGCGTGGCTGCTGCGGCGGCTGGCGTTGCCGGTGTCTGCCAGCCACGCATGGCGTGGCTCTACCTGTGCGGGTCGGCGGCACCTGCGGTCGCGACGCCACCTCGACCGTGCTGCGGCGTGCCTTGGCCGGACGCGGTGCAGCGACCACAATGGACGCCTGTTTGATCGCCTTCACCTCCGGGTAGCCATGTCACTGAATCCGTACGACCTGTTTGATGTCCGCGCCCTGCTCACCGATGAGGAGCGTGCCGTGCAGGACACGGTGGCGCGCTTCACCGATGCGCGCGTGCTGCCGATCATCGGCGATGCGTTCGACCAGGGCCGGTTCCCGGACGAGTTGATCCCGGAAATCGCCGCGCTCGGCCTGCTCGGCTCCAGCCTGCCCGAGCAGTACGGCGGCGGCGGGCTCAACGCGGTCAGCTACGGCCTGATCTGCCAGGAACTGGAGCGCGGCGATTCGGGGCTGCGCAGCTTCGTCTCGGTGCAGAGCTCGCTGTGCATGTATCCGATCTTCGCCTACGGCAGCGAGGAACAGCGCACGCGCTGGCTGCCGGACATGGCCGCCGGCAAGGTGATCGGCTGCTTCGGCCTGACCGAGGCCCATGGCGGTTCGGACCCGGCGGCGATGAAGACCCGCGCGGTACGCGACGGCGGCGACTGGGTGGTCAGCGGCAGCAAGATGTGGATTACCAGCGGCCCGGTGGCCGACATCGCCATCGTCTGGGCGCACACCGAAGACGGCATCCAGGGTTTCGTGCTGGAAAAGGGCATGCCCGGTTTCACCACCCAGGAAATCAAGCACAAGATGAGCCTGCGTGCCTCGCTGACCGGTGCGCTGTTCTTCGACAACGTCCGTGTGCCCGAGCGTAACCGCCTGCCCAACGTGCAGGGCCTGAAAGGGCCGCTGGGGTGCTTGAACCAGGCCCGCTACGGCATCAGCTGGGGCCCGATCGGGGCGGCGGTGGCCTGCCTGGACGAGGCACTGAACTACACCAAGGAACGCGTCCTGTTCGGTCGCCCGGTGGCGGCCACGCAGAGCGCGCAGATCAAGTTGGCCGACATGGCCCGGCGGATCACCACGGCGCAGCTGCTGGCGCTGCAGCTGGGGCGCTTGAAGGATGCCGGGCAGCTGCACCCGCAGCAGGTCAGCCTGGCCAAGTGGAACAACTGCCGCATGGCCATCGACATCGCGCGCGAATGCCGCGACCTGCTCGGTGGCGCGGGCATCACCACCGAACACATGGCGATCCGGCACGCGTTGAACCTGGAATCGGTGATCACCTATGAAGGTACCGAGACCGTGCACCAGCTGGTGATCGGCCGCGAGCTGACCGGAATCAACGCGTTTTGAGCGGATAGGTCGTGTCGGGAGCCGGACAGCGGCCGGCATTACACGGTACGCGACATCACCGCAGGTGGCGGCGTGTTGTCACGCTCCGCCGGCAAACCCGTTCTGGCGCCATGCCTCGTACATCACCACCGCCACCGTGTTGGACAGGTTGAGGCTGCGGTTGTCCGGCTGCATCGGCAGGCGCAGGCGCCGGCCATCGGGGAGTGCGTCGAGCAGGTCCTGCGGCAGGCCGCGGGTTTCCGGGCCGAACAGGAAGGCATCGCCGTCTTCGAACTGCTGGGTGTCGTAACGCACGCTGCCGCGGGTACTGAGGGCGAACAGACGCTTGGGTGCGATGGCCTGCAGGGCGGTATCCAGGTCTGGATGCACCTGCAGTCGAGCGTATTCGTGATAGTCCAGGCCGGCGCGCTTGAGCTGCTTGTCGCTCAGGTCGAAACCGAGCGGCTCGATCAGGTGCAGCCGCGCGCCGGTGTTGGCGCAGAGGCGGATCACATTGCCGGTATTCGGCGGAATTTCGGGTTGGAACAGGATGACGTGGAACGTGGGCGCGGTCATCGCCGCAGTTTACGCGGCTGCTGCGGGTTACCGCAGCAACCGGTTACGGACGGACCAGCACCTGGACCGCGGTTTCCAGCGCCAGGGCCTGCAGATCGGCGGCCGACGGACGCACCTGCAGGGCCGGCAGGTTGACGATCACGTCATGGGCGACGGCGGTGGCAGCGGCGGTCAGGGTGGCGACGTAATCGCGGCCGTTGACCTGTTCGGCAGCCAGGGCCTGGCGCTGTTCGGCGGTCGGGCGCACTTCCACCGAGGCCAGCGTGGTGACGTGGCGGCTGCCGGCCAGTTCGGCGCGGTAGTCGGCAATCAGGCCAGCGGTCGGGCGGACTTCCACCAGGGCCAGGGTCGGGATGGCGCTGTTGCGCTCGACCTCGGCCTGGGCGATCTGATCCGCCGAAGGGCGAACCTGCACGGTTTCCAGCGTGGCGATGGAGGCGGCCTGGACGTTCGAAGCAAACGCGGAGCCGGCGGCGAGAGCGATGGCGATGGCGAGGGTCTTGGTGTTCATGGCGGGCCTGTTTAGTGTTGGTGGGCAGTGGTGTGGTAGTAAGGTAGTACACCGATTCGGGGCTTGCAAGAACAATCTGCGTTTTCTTGCTTTTGTTCAGCGAGCAGTCAGTTTCGATCTGTTCGCTGCGTTGCCTCACCCAGTACCAAGCAGGTGCCGTGCCAACTTTTAGTGGTTGATTCAAAAGGGTTTTTTGTGGAATACAGGGTGTCCGCTGTCCGGACACCTGTCCGCGCCGAGCGCGACTGTGTCCGCGGCGTGGTGCCCAAGAACGGGTGAGCCGGCCTATCAACGGTGCCCGGGCGCAGGAAAGTTCCCCGATAACGGGAATGACTGTTGGCGGATGCCGCTGGCGCCCGCCACGCGCTAGCATCGACCTTCACTTTCATGACCAAGGAACCGGAATGACCGTCCAACTCCGTCCGCGTGCCGCGCTGCTGGCTGTAGCGCTCTCCGCCGCCCTGGGCAGCTTCGTGCCGGCCCCCGTGCTGGCCAAGCCCGCCACGCCGGCCAAGGTCGACATTCCGTTCGAGCAGTTCACCCTTCCCAATGGCCTGCGCGTGGTGGTGCACACCGACCGCAAGGCTCCGATCGTGGCGGTGAACATCTGGTACCACGTGGGCAGCAAGGATGAACCGGCCGGTCGCACCGGCTTCGCGCACCTGTTCGAGCACCTGATGTTCCAGGGCAGCGAAAACCACAACGGCGAGTACTTCGAGCCCTTCAAGCAGGTCGGCGTGACCGGCCAGAACGGCACCACCAACACCGACCGCACCAACTACTTCGAGAACGTGCCGACCACCGCGTTGGACATGGCGCTGTGGATGGAGTCCGACCGCATGAGCCACCTGCTCGGCGCGATCGACCAGGCCGCGCTTGATGAGCAGCGCGGCGTGGTGCAGAACGAAAAGCGTCAGGGCGAGAACCAGCCCTACGGTCAGGTCTGGGAAAAGCTGACCCGCGCGATGTACCCGGAAGGCCACCCGTACCACCACAGCGTGATCGGGTCGATGAACGACCTCAACGCAGCGTCGCTGGACGACGTAAAGACCTGGTTCCGTACCTGGTACGGCCCCAACAACGCGGTGCTGGTGCTGGCCGGCGACATCGACCTGGCCACCGCCAAGGAAAAGGTCGCCAGATACTTCGGCGACATCCCGGCCGGCCCGAGCATGGCCCAGCCGAAAGTGGACGTGGCCAAGCGCGAGAAGAGCACGCGCGAAGTGATGACCGACAAGGTGCCGCAGGCGCGTATCTACCGCGCCTGGAACGTGGCCCAGGTCGGCACCACCGACCTGGACCAGCTGCAGCTGTTCGCCCAGGTGCTTGGCGGTGCCAAGTCCTCGCGCCTGGACCAGCGCCTGCTGCATCAGGACAAGCTGGTGGACAACATCAGCGCCGGCGCCTACAGCTCGCAGCTGGGCTCCAACTTCGTGGTGATGGCCACGGTCAAGCAGGGCGTGGACCCGGCCAAGGTCGAGGCGATCATCGATGAAGAGATCAAGCGCCTGGTCAAGGACGGCCCGACCGCCGACGAACTGAGCCGTGGCAAGACCGCGTTCCGCGCTGGCTTCATCCGTGGCATCGAGCGTATCGGTGGTTTCGGCGGCAAGGCCGATGCGCTGGCCGAATGCACCGTGTTCGAAGGCGATCCGGGCTGCTTCCGCCGGTCGCTGGCAACCATCGATGCAGTCAGCGCCGCCGATGTGCGCGATGCCGGTGCCAAGTGGCTGGGCGTGGGCGACCACACCGTGGTGGTCGAGCCGGGCGCGCGCGTTGCGCTGGCCGAACTGCCGTCGGCATCGCCCAAGCCGTTCACCGTGCCGGCCGTGGATCCCAAGTTCACCACCCTGCCCAAGCAGGTCGACCGCAGCACCGGCGTACCGCAGACCAGGACCTTCCCGGAGCTGAAGTTCCCGCAGCTGCACCGCGCCACGCTCAAGAACGGCACCCAGGTGATCCTGGCCGAACGCCACGACATTCCGGTGGTGCAGTTCAGTTATGAGTTCCCCGGTGGCTTCACCGCCGACCAGGGCCGCAAGCAGGGCACCGCCAACTTCACCATGGACCTGATGGGCGAAGGCGCCGGCAAGCTCGGCGCACTGCCGTTCGCCAATGCCGCCGATGCCCTCGGCGCCAGCCTGGGTGCGTCGGCATCGCTGGACAGCGCCAGCGTCTATCTGTCGGCACTGAAGGAAAACCTGGCCCCGTCGCTGGCCCTGTATGCGGACATGCTGCGCCAGCCGCGGTTCGAGCAGGGCGAGATCGACCGGGTCAAGGCGACCTGGATCGCCGGCATCCAGCAGGAGAAGGTCAACCCGAGCGCCGCGGCGATGCGGGTGATGCCGACCCTGCTGTACGGGGCCGGACATCCGTACGCGATCCCGTTCACCGGCAGTGGCAATGAAGCCGACATCCAGTCGCTGACCCGCCAGGACCTGGTCGACTTCCACCGTGACGCGCTGCGTCCCGAGCAGGGCACGCTGATCGTGGTCGGTGACACCACCCTGAAGGAAATCGTGCCGCTGCTGGAGCGTCAGTTCGGTGACTGGAAGGGCCAGGGTACTGCTCCGCAGGTCAAGGCACCGGTCGATGTGGCCCGCCCGACCCACACCCGCGTGTACCTGATCGACCAGCCCGGCGCCGTGCAGGCCAACCTGTTCGCCAGCCAGGTGGTGCCCTCGGCGATGGATCCGGGCAGCACCCGCTTTGACATCGCCAACGGCGTCCTCGGCGGTGACTTCACCTCGCGGCTGAACATGAACCTGCGTGAGGAGAAGCACTGGTCCTACGGTGCCGGCAGCAGTGCCAGCAACACCCTGGGCCAGCGCCCGTGGGGCGCCCGTGCGCCGGTGCAGATCGACAAGACCGCCGAGTCGATGCGGGAAATGCAGAAGGAGATCCGCGACTTCGCCAGTGGGACCAAGCCGGCTACCGCCGCCGAAGTGGCGCGCATCCGCAACATCCAGACGCTGAGCCTGCCCGGAGCATACGAAACCGCCAGCGCGGTGCTCGGCACCATCAGCGGTATCGTGCGTTACCAGCGTCCGGACGACTACGTGTTCAAGCGCAAGGCCGAGATCGAGGCGATGACCCCGGCCCAGGTGCAGCAGGCGGCCGCCACGCTGGACCCCAACACCCTCACCTGGGTGGTGGTCGGTGACCTGAAGCAGACCGAGAAGGAGGTCCGCGCGCTGAACCTCGGCGAGGTCCACATCATCGACGCCGACGGCAAAGAAGTGGCCCCCGCCCGGTAGTGCCGGCCGCTGGCCGGCAACCCCGCTGGCCAGCAACCCACGACCAGCAGATGCGCGGTGCCGGGCAATCGCCCGGCACCCCATCACCCCCGATTCAGCCGTTTCCCGCACACTCCCCTTCTGTCGCCCAGCCAGGTTTCCCGCATGCGCCTTCTCCTGCTTTCCCTGCTTACCCTCAGCGCCACCGCCTGCACGTGGGTGCCGATCGAACCGGTGGGCAAGACCGTGCGCGTGCTGCCTCCTGGCCAGGTGCCGGGCGCCTGCCAGAGCAAGGGCGAGGTGGTGGTGACGGTCAAGAGCAAAGTCGCCTTCTACAACCGCAACCCCTTGCGCGTGCAGGAAGAACTGGAAACCCTGGCACGCAACGAAGCCCCCAGCGCCGGGGCCAATGCCGTCCAGGCCAGCGGCCAGCCGGCCGATGGCAGCCAGCGTTTCCTGGCCTTCCAGTGCCCGCCCCGCTGAACCCTTCAGCGCCCGGCCGCGCACCATACGCCCGGGCGTGAATTCGTAAAGGTGCGGTGAAGGCAAGGCCGGCTTACAATAGCGCCCCCTTTGCCTGAGCCTTGGCGCTAACTGATGCTCTTCAAGAATGTCTCTATCGCCGGCCTGGCGCACATCGACGCGCCGCACACGCTGACGTCCAAGGAAATCAACGAACGTCTGCAGCCGACGCTGGATCGTCTGGGCATCCGTACCGACGTGCTCGGCGATATCGCCGGCATCCACGCCCGTCGCCTGTGGGACGCGGACATGCTCGCCTCCGATGCGGCCACCCTGGCTGCGCGCAAGGCGCTGGAAGACGCCGGGATCGGCGCCGACAAGATCGGCCTGCTGGTCAACACCTCGGTCAGCCGCGACTACCTGGAACCGTCCACCGCCAGCATCGTCTCGGGCAACCTGGGCGTGGGTGATGAGTGCATGACCTTCGACGTCGCCAATGCCTGCCTGGCCTTCATCAACGGCATGGACATCGCCGCGCGCATGCTTGAGCGCGGCGAGATCGACTACGCACTGATCGTCGATGGCGAAACCGCCAACCTCGTCTACGAGAAGACCCTCGAGCGCATGGCCCTGCCGGGCGTGACCGCCGACGACTTCCGCAACGAGATGGCCGCGCTGACCCTGGGCTGCGGTGCCGCCGCCATGGTGATGGCGCGGACCGAACTGGTGCCCGACGCGCCGCGTTACCGCGGTGGCGTCACCCGTTCGGCCACCGAGTGGAACCAGCTGTGCCGGGGCAACCTGGACCGCATGGTCACCGACACCCGCATGCTGCTGATCGAGGGCATCAAGCTGGCCCAGAAGACCTTCGTGGCCGCACGCGAAGCGCTGGGCTGGGCGGTGGACGAACTGGACCAGTTCGTCATCCACCAGGTCAGCCAGCCGCACACCGCCGCGTTCATCAAGAACTTCGGCATCGACCCGAAGAAGGTCATGACCATCTTCGGTGAGCACGGCAACATCGGTCCGGCCTCGGTGCCGATCGTGCTGAGCAAGCTCAAGGAACTGGGCCGGCTGAAGAAGGGCGATCGCATCGCGCTGCTCGGCATCGGCTCGGGCCTGAACTGCTCGATGGCCGAAGTGGTCTGGTAACGGACTCGGGGCCGACCTCAGTCGCTGGGGTTGGCCTGCGTTGCATCGGGGACGGCGTGATCCATCGCCGCCCCGCATTCATGTACGAATTCTGTATATTTTTCGACATGTGGTCGGCATCATGTCGATTCCATCGACATGAGGCGTCCGCGTGGATCTTCAGCGCCCCTACAACGATCTGCCGCTGCTGCCGCCGACAGCCGAGCTCGAAACCCGGGACCTGCTCAAGGCCTGCATCGAGGCGCACAAGGCGCTGGCCTCATTGCGCCGTGCCACGGAACATCTGCCCAATCCGGCGGTGTTGATCAACACCATTCCGCTGCTGGAAGCCCAGGCAAGTTCGGAAATCGAGAACATCGTCACCACGGCTGACGAGCTGTTCCGCTTTGCCGATCACCAGGACGGCGCTACCCCGGCCACGCGTGAAGCATTGCGTTATCGCAGTGCGCTGCAGGAAGGGTTTCAGTCGCTTGCCGAGCGCCCGCTTTCGACGCGGACTGCCGAGGTGGTCTGCAGCCGCATCAAGAACGTGGAGATGCAGGTGCGACGCGTGCCGGGCACGGCATTGGCCAACCAGCACACCGGCGCGGTGATCTATACCCCGCCTGCGGGTGAATCCCTGCTGCGCGAGAAACTGGCGAACTGGGAGCGTTTCATCCACGACCACGGCGACATCGATCCGCTGATCCGCATGGCAGTGGCGCACTATCAGTTCGACGCCATCCATCCGTTTACCGATGGCAACGGCCGTACCGGCCGCGTGCTCAACCTGTTGATGCTGGTTGAGCAGGACCTGCTGGATCGACCCGTGCTGTACCTGTCGCGCTACATCATCGAGCGCAAGGCCGAATACTATCGGCTGCTGCTTGCGGTCACCTGCGAGGGGGCATGGGCACCGTGGGTGGCGTACATTCTCGATGCCGTTGCCGACACCGCGCGCTGGACCAGTGCCAAGATCGATGCAATTGGCCACCTGCACGAACAGGCCTGCGAGTGGGTTCGCCAGCAGCGGCCAAAGACCTACAGCCGTGAACTGATCGATGTCCTTTTCAGCCAGCCGTACTGCCGCATCCAGAACGTTGTCGACGCGGGGATCGCCAAGCGCGAAACCGCCGCGCGTTACCTGCGCGACCTGGTCGATATCGGCGTGCTCGAAGAGCAGCGCATGGGCAAGGAAAAGCTGTTCCTGCACCCGGCCTACCTGCGGCTTCTGTCCGACAACACTCATGCGCCTGAGCGCTATGTCCTGCCGCAGGAGCGGTGAAAAATGAATCTTCCTGGTTATCCCGCTGGTCCAAAGAAATTCGACGTTCGCCCCGGCCTGTCGATGAACTATCTCGACGAAGGCCCACGCGATGGCGAGGTGGTGGTGATGGTCCACGGCAATCCGTCGTGGAGCTATTACTGGCGCACGCTGGTGGCGGGGCTGTCGGACAAATACCGCTGCATCGTGCCCGATCACATCGGCATGGGCCTGTCGGACAAGCCCGACGATGCGCACTACGACTACACGCTGCAGTCGCGCGTGGACGACCTGGACGCGCTGCTCACGCACCTGGGCATCACCGGCCCGGTGACCCTGGCCGTGCACGACTGGGGCGGCATGATCGGCTTCGGCTGGGCGCTGTCGCACCACGCGCAGGTCAAGCGCCTGGTCGTGCTCAATACGGCGGCGTTCCCGATGCCGGCGGCGAAGAAAATGCCGTGGCAGATCGCGCTGGGCCGTCACTGGAAGGTGGGGGAGTGGATCATCCGCACCTTCAACGCGTTCTCCGCCGGTGCCTCGTGGCTGGGCGTGGAGCGGAAGATGCCGGCCGACGTGCGCCGTGCCTACGTGTCGCCGTACAACAGCTACGCCAACCGGATCAGCACCATCCGCTTCATGCAGGACATCCCGCTGTCGCCGGCCGACAAGGCGTGGTCACTGTTGGCGCGTTCCGGCCAGACGCTGCCCAGCTACGCCGACCGCCCGGCCTTCATCGGCTGGGGCCTGCGCGACTTCGTGTTCGACCATCACTTCCTGGCAGGCTTCCAGGCTGCGCTGCCGCAGGCCGAGGTGCATGCCTTCGAGGACGCCGGGCATTACGTGCTGGAAGACAAGCATGAGGTGCTGGTGCCGAAGATCCGCGCGTTTCTGGACGCAAACCCGATTTGACCCGGGTGACGACCAACGGTCGTCACCTACCCAGCAACCGGTGGGCACGACGTTGGATCGGATCGAAACCGGTCACAGGGCACTGACGTTTGACCGGGCCGGAACCCCCACCCGTAGAGCCGACCGTTGGTCGGCTGCCCTTCGCGCCGGGCCACCCCTCCCGGACGCGCGCCTTCACGCCGCGATCGGTGCCTGCGGCGCCGGCGAATTGCCGTTGTCGTCGGGGTGGTCATCATCATTGTCTGCCGCGTCCCGCCACCGCCAGTCGGCCAGGGTCAGCGCGGGCATGCCGTGCGCCACGCGCGCCTTGTCGCACTGCGGGCTGGCCTTGCCGTATTCCCACGATGCATCCACCTCGCGGCACACGCTCGGCCGGTTGGGGTGGATCGTGCAGCGTGAATACCCGCCGATCTGCGCATCCAGCGCCACGCAGTAGACCGGCTTGGACAGGGTGCCGCGCATGCACAGGCGGTGTGGGTCCAGCACCTGGGTCAGTTCGTGCGGCACGCCGCCGGGGGTGACCTCGTCCGATTCCATCCAGTGGAACGCCACACGGTACTGGGTGCAGCAGGCGCCGCAGGTGAGGCAGGGATGGGACATGGGGGACCGGCCTTGGGCGGCAATCGAGCAGGAGGGAAGGCCGCGAATTTTCCACGCCGTGGCCGCCCGCGCAAGATTTTTCTGCAGCGGCGACAATGAACGGATGAACGCCGCCACCAACATTGCCGCGCGCCTGCCCGAGCTGGCCCGTGAACGCCCCGACCAGATCGCCATCCGCTGCCCCGGAAAGCCCGGTGCGGGCGGCATGGCCGCCTATGACGTGACCCTGGATTACCGCACCCTCAACGCGCGCAGCGACGCCATGGCCGCCGGCCTGGCTGCCCACGGCATCGGCCGCGGGGTGCGCGCGGTGGTGATGGTGCGGCCCTCGCCGGAGTTCTTCCTGCTGATGTTCGCGCTGTTCAAGAACGGCGCAGTGCCGGTGCTGGTCGACCCCGGCATCGACAAGCGCGCGCTCAAGCAGTGCCTGGACGAGGCGCAGCCGCAGGCCTTCATCGGCATCGGCCTGGCCCATGTGGCGCGGCTGGTACTGCGCTGGTGCCCCGGGGTGAAGACCCTGGTGACCGTCGGTCGGCGCTGGGGCTGGGGTGGCACCACGCTGGCCCGGATCGAGGCCGAAGGCGCGCGCGCGCCGCAGCCGATGGCGGCCACCGACGGGGATGACGTCGCCGCGATCCTGTTCACCAGCGGCTCCACCGGCGTGCCCAAGGGCGTGGTCTACCGCCACCGCCATTTCGTGGGCCAGGTCGAGCTGCTGCGGTCGGCGTTCGGCATGGAGCCTGGCGGCGTCGACCTGCCGACCTTCCCGCCGTTCGCCTTGTTCGATCCGGCGCTGGGGCTGACCTCGGTCATCCCGGACATGGACCCCACGCGCCCGGCCAAGGCCGACCCGCGCAAGCTGCACGATGCGATCGCCCGCTTCGGGATCACCCAGCTGTTCGGTTCGCCCGCCCTGATGCGCGTGCTGGCCGACCATGGCCAGCCGCTCACGGGCGTGCGCCGGGTGACCTCGGCCGGCGCGCCGGTGCCGCCGGACGTGGTCGCCCGGATCCGCCGACTGCTGCCCGCCGACGCCGAGTTCTGGACGCCCTACGGCGCCACCGAATGCCTGCCGGTGGCGGTGATCGAAGGCCGCGAGCTGGAAAGCACCCGCCAGGCCACCGAAGCCGGCGCGGGCACCTGCGTCGGGCGCGTGGTCGCACCCAACCAGGTACGCATCATCGCCATCGACGACGCACCGCTACCTGACTGGTCGCAGGTCCGCGAGGTGGGCGTGGGCGAGGTCGGTGAGATCACCGTGGCCGGTCCCACCGCGACCGACAGCTACTTCAACCGCCCGCAGGCCACCGCCGCGGCCAAGATCGGCGAAGTGCAGGCCGATGGCGGCGCGCGCGTGGTGCACCGCATGGGCGATGTCGGCTACTTCGATGCGCAGGGCCGGCTGTGGTTCTGTGGGCGCAAGACCCAGCGCCTGGAAACCGCGCAGGGCCCGATGTACACCGAACAGGTCGAACCGGTCTTCAATGCCCTCGACGGCATCGCCCGCACCGCACTGGTCGGGGTCGGCGCCGTGGGCGTGCAGCGCCCGGTGTTGTGCGTGGAACTGCAGGCCGGCAGTACCGACACGCCGGCGCTGCGCGAGCGCCTGCGTCGCCAGGCCGATGCGCACGCGCATACCGCCCGCATCGACGTTTTCCTGATCCATCCGGGTTTCCCGGTCGATATCCGTCACAACGCCAAGATCGGTCGCGAGAAGCTGACCGTCTGGGCCGCAACCCAAGTGGGTACGCACGCATGAAAATCCTGGTGACCGGTGGTGGTGGCTTCCTCGGGCAGGCGCTGTGCCGTGGGCTGGTGCAGCGTGGCCACCAGGTACTCAGCTTCAATCGTGGCGACTATCCGCCGCTGGCGGCACTGGGCGTGGGCCAGATCCGCGGCGACCTGGCCGATGCCGACGCGGTGCGGCATGCGGTGGCGGGCGTCGATGCGGTGTTCCACAACGGGGCCAAGGCCGGCGCGTGGGGCAGCTATGACAGTTACTTCCAGGCCAACGTGGTCGGCACCGACAACGTGATCGCCGCCTGCCGCGCGCATGGCGTCAACAAGCTGGTCTATACCTCCACGCCCAGCGTGACCCATCGCGCCACCCACCCGGTGGAAGGCCTGGGCGCCGATGAAGTGCCCTACGGCGAAGACTTCCAGGCGCCGTATGCGGCCACCAAGACCCTTGCCGAGCAGCGCGTGCTGGCCGCCAACGATGCCACCCTGGCCACCGTGGCGCTGCGCCCGCGCCTGATCTGGGGGCCGGGTGACCAGCAGCTGGTGCCGCGCCTGGCCGAGCGCGCGCGCGCCGGCCGGCTGCGTTTCGTCGGCGACGGCAGCAACCTGGTCGATACCACCTACATCGACAACGCCGCACTGGCGCACTTCCTGGCCTTCGAACACCTCGCCCCGGGCGCGGCATGCGCAGGCAAGGCGTACTTCATCTCCAACGGCGAACCGCTGCCGATGAAGGAACTGCTCAACAAACTGTTGGCCGCCGTGGGCGCGCCGGCCGTGCACAAGTCGATCAGCTTCAGGACCGCCTACCGCATCGGTGCGGTGGCCGAGCGGCTGTGGCCGCTGCTGCGCCTGCGTGGCGAGCCGCCGATGACCCGCTTCCTCGCCGAGCAGCTGTGCACCCCGCACTGGTACAGCATGGCGCCGGCGCGCCGGGACTTCGGCTACGTGCCGCAGGTGAGCATTGACGAAGGCCTCACGAGGCTGAAGTCTTCATCGCACGCACAGCACGCCATCACTTCCTGAACACCGCGGTTTGGTGAAGATTGCAGCACGCCAATCCGGCACGCATTACGCGAGGATCGACATGCTGCATTACGCCGTTATCTTTTTTGTCATCGCCATCATCGCGGCGGTGCTTGGCTTCTCCGGCATCGCCGGTGCCGCCAGCAACATTGCCTGGATCCTGTTCGTGGTCTTCCTGATCCTGGCCGTGGTGTCGATGTTCCGCAAGCGAGGCTAGTCCGCCGGGTAACCCGCGCTACCTCTCTCCGGTGCGGATTGCCCCAGGCAATGCCTTGCGACGGCCCGACGTGCGAAAGCGCGTCGGGCCGTCGTCGTATCAGGGCGTGATCGAACTGCGCAGCGCACGCTCCTGCGCATGCCGTTGCAGGGCCAGTTCCAGCAATCGGGTGATCAGCGCCGTGTAATCGAGTCCACTGGCGGCCCACAACTTGGGGTACATGCTGATCCGGGTGAAGCCGGGCAGGGTGTTGATCTCGTTGATGACCACCTCGCCGGCAGGGGTGAGGAACACATCCACACGCGCCAGCCCGGCGCAGTCCAGTGCCTGGTAGGCACGCACCGCGATGTCGCCGATGCGCTGCTGGTCGGCGTCGCTGATGGCCGCCGGCACCACTACATCGGCCCCGGTCTCACTGATGTACTTGGTGTCATACGAGTAGAACGCGTCGTGCACCACCACCTCGCCGCAGACACTGGCCTGGGGATGGTCGTTGCCCAGCACCGCGCACTCGATCTCGCGGCCGTCGATGGCCGTTTCCACCAGCGCCTTGTGGTCGTAGGACAGCGCCAGTGCGAGGGCCTCGTGGAATTCCTGCGCATTGCCCACCTTGCTCACCCCGACCGACGAGCCCTGGTTGGCCGGTTTGACGAACAGCGGCGAGCCCAGCTGCGCGACCAGCGCGGCGTAGTCGGCATTGGCTGCGCTGGCCCGGTTGAAGCAGGCGAACGGTGCGACCGCCAGCCCGGCATCGCGCAGCAGGCGCTTGGCCACGTCCTTGTCCATCGCCACCGCCGAGCCGAGCACGCCGGAGCCCACGAACGGCAGGTTGGCCATGCGCAGCAGGCCCTGCAGCGACCCGTCTTCGCCCAGCGTGCCGTGCACGATCGGGAACACCACATCGATCTGCTCCAGTGCGGTGGCCGGGTCGGTCGTCACCAGCTGCTGGCGCTCCACGCCGGGGTGTACCGCTACCGCGTTGCCCGAGCGGTTCAGCGCGATCCGGGCCGGGTCCTCGGCGTGCAGCAGGAAGGCCTGCGGGTCGCTGACGTGCCACTGGCCCTGCTTGTCGATCCCGATCAGGGTCACCTCGAAGCGTGTCCTGTCCAATGCGTCCACGATGTTCTTCGCCGACTGCAGTGACACTTCGTGTTCGGCCGAACGGCCGCCGAAAATGATGCCTACCCGGGTCTTGCCCATCCTGTTGCTGCTCCTGCGCCTGATCTGTGGGTCGATAGCATGAACCAGTCAGCGGCTTGCGGTGGACCCGGGCTTCATGCTCGCGTCAGCCTCGGCGCACGTACGGCGGTCCGGCACTGCCACGGGCCGAGTAGAATGCAGCGATGGCCCGTTCCTTCCTCAGTTCCCTCAAGCCGCTGGCCGGCAATGCGCTGCAGCTGGCGCTCAACCGCGCGCTGGCGCTGGACCCGGACACGCGCAGCGCGCTGGCCGCGCTGGATGGCCGGCACATCGCGCTGACCCTGGAATCGCCCTCGCTGGCGATGCGCATCGGGGTCGACGGCGAGCGCCTGACCGTGGGACCGGTGGATGCGCGGCACGAGCCGGACCTGGCGGTGCGCAGCACCCTGGGCGGCGTGCTTGCGCAGTTGCCGTTCCTGGCCAACGCCCGCCGCGGCGGCGATGCGCCGGCGGGGCGGGTCAGGGTCTCCGGCGATGCCGAGCTGGCCCGACGCCTGCAGCAGCTGGCCAGCCGTTTCGATCCGGACTGGCAGCAGCCGTTCGTGCGCGTGTTCGGCGAAGTGCTGGGCGTGCAGATCGCCAACAGCCTGCGCTCGGCGCTGCAGCATGCGCGCCGTGGCGCGTCCGACCTGGCGCACAGCGCCGCCGAATATGTCACCGAGGAGTCCCGCGACGTGGTACCGCGAGCAGAACTGGAAGCCTTCCACGACGACGTGGATGTGATGCGCGACGATGTGGAACGCATCGCCGTCCGGGTACAGCGCCTGCGCCAGGTGCGCGCATGAAGGCGATGTTCCGCGCCACCCGCATCGGTCGGGTGATCCTGCGCTACCGCCTGGATGATCTGCTGCAGGACACTCCGCTGGAGCGCTGGCTGCGCCTGGCCAAGCCGTTCGTGCCGCGTGCCTCGGCCGACATCGCCGCGCAGTCGCGCGGTGCCCGGCTGCGCCTGGCGCTGCAGGACCTCGGCCCGATCTTCGTCAAGTTCGGCCAGATCCTGTCCACCCGCCGCGACCTGATCCCGGCCGATGTGGCCAACGAGCTCACCCTGCTGCAGGACCGGGTCAAGCCGTTCGACGGCGCCACCGCCCAGCGCATCGTCGAGCAGGCGCTCGGCCGCCCGGTCAGCGAGGCGTTCGCCAGCTTCGACCTGCAGCCGTTGGCCTCGGCCTCGATCGCCCAGGTCCACGCCGCCACGCTGGTCGATGGTCGCCAGGTGGTGGTGAAGGTGCTGCGCCCGGATATCGAACGGCAGATCGACGCCGACATCGCCCTGCTCACCTCGGCCGCTGCGCTGGTGGAGCGGACCCATCCGCGCGCCGACAGGATCCGCCCGCGCGAAGTGGTGGCCGAGGTCGAGAACACCCTGGCCGCCGAACTGGACCTGCAGCGCGAAGGCGCCAACGCCAGCGTGCTGCGCCGCAACTGGTTGGATTCGGACGACCTGTACGTGCCGGAAGTGATCTGGAGCCACACCGCCGAACGTGCGCTGACCCTGGAGCGGGTGTGGGGCATTCCGTCCGATGACATCGCTGCGCTGGACAAGGCCGGCATCGACCGCAAGGCGCTCGCCGCCAAGGGCGTGCGGGTGTTCTACACGCAGGTGTTCCGCGACAACTTCTTCCACGCCGATGCACACGCCGGCAACATCTGGGTCGACCTGGACCCGGCGCGCCGCGACAACCCGCGCTTCATCGCGCTGGATTTCGGCATCATGGGCCAGCTCTCGCAGGAAGATCAGTACTACCTGGCCGAGAACTTCATGGCGATCTTCAACAAGGATTACCGGCGCATGGCCGAGCTCCACGTTGAAGCGGGCTGGATGCCGGACAACGTGCGCATCGACGAGCTGGAAGCGGCGGCGCGTTCGGTATGCGAGCCCTACTTCACCCGGCCGCTGTCGCAGATTTCGCTGGCCGAAGTGCTGATCAAGCTGTTCCGCGTGGCCCAGCGCTATGAACTGACCCTGCAGCCGCAGCTGATCCTGCTGCAGAAGACCCTGCTCAACATCGAAGGCGTCGGCCGCCAGCTGGATCCGGAACTGGATATCTGGGCGGTGGCCCGGCCGGTGCTCGAACGCATCCTGCGCGAGCGTTACAGCCCGCGCCGGGTACTGAAGGAGCTGCGCAAGCGGCTGCCGGAAATCATGACCCATACCCCGGACATGCCGCGCCTGGTGCACGCCTGGCTGAAGCAGCAGGTGGAAGGCGGGCACGAGCTGTCAATGCGCTCGCAGGATCTGGTCGCGCTCAATACCAACCTGCAGAAACTGCAGAAGCGCGCGGTCGCCGCGATCGCCGGCGTCGGCCTGCTGATCGTCGCGGCGGTGCTGTACGGCATGCAGCCGGGCGGCTGGTACTTCGGCGATGCACCGGTGTGGAGCTGGGTGAGCGGCGCGGCGGGCCTGTTCTCGCTGGCCAGCGCGTGGTGGCGCCGCTGAGATGACGCTGCAGGCGCTCAAGGACGAACTGGCCCGCTTCGGCGCCGACAACGACGCCACCCATACCGAGCGCGCCCAGCGCATGCTCAACATCACCCCGGATACCGGCGAGCTGCTGGGTGTACTGGTGCGTGCCACCGTCGCGCGGCGGGTACTGGAGATCGGCACCTCCAACGGCTATTCCACGTTGTGGCTGGCCGAAGCGTGCGCTGCCATCGGCGGGCAGGTCACCACGCTGGAATACGCCGCCGACAAGATCGCCCTGGCGACAACCACCTTCGCCCGCAGCGGCCTGGCCGCGCATATCGAGCTGGTCCACACCGATGCCGGTGCCTGGCTGCGCGCTGCGGCCGAGGCCAGCAGCGACCTGCTGTTCCTGGATTCCGAACGCAGCCAGTACCTGGGCTGGTGGCCGGACCTGCGTCGCGTGCTGCGTCCCGGTGGTCTGCTGGTGGTCGACAACGCGGTCTCGCATGCCGGGCAGATGGCGGCGTTCGCGGCGCAGGTACGCCGCGATCCGCAGTTCAATTGCGTGCGGGTGCCGATCGGCAACGGCGAACTGATCGCAGTGCGCGACGTCGCCTGAATCGCGTTGGATGGCGCTACCCGCGACGGGCGGGGATAATCGGTCGGTGAACGACACCGACACCGACACCGCATCCGCCATCGCGCCCGCCGCGCCCCCATTGCAGCTGCTGCACCTGGACGATCGCCTGGCCGTGGTCAACAAGCCGGCGGGGCTGATGGTCCATGACAGCAAGCTGGCCCGTGGCGAAGACGACTTCCTCGCCAACCGCCTGCGCGACCAGCTCGGCAAGCCGATCTTCCTGGTACACCGGCTCGATCGCGCCACCAGCGGCTGCCTGCTGCTGGCCTTCGACCGCGAAAGTGCCAGTGTGCTGGGCAAGGCGCTGATGGGCGGCGATGTGACCAAGGATTACCTGGCGATCTGCCGTGGCTGGCCGGCTGACGACAGCTTCACCGTCGACCATGACCTCGATGGCGGCCCCGGCAAGCCGGTGAAGAAGCAGGCCATCACCCATTTCCAGCGCGTGGCCGTGGGCGAGATCGCCGTGCCGGTGGGCGAGTTCGAAACATCGCGCTACGCGCTGCTGCGCTGCCAACCGCAGACCGGCCGCTTCCGCCAGATCCGCCGCCACCTCAAGCACCTGTCCCATCACCTCATCGGCGACACCAGCCACGGCGATGGCCGCCACAACCGCAGTTTCCGCATGCAGGGCATCCACCGCATGCTGCTGCACGCCGAACGCCTGCGCTTCCCGCACCCCGATGGCACCGCGATGGACGTCAGCGCGCCGGTGGAGGGGGAATTCCGCAAGGCGATGGATCTGTTCGGCTGGGACGCGGTGTAAGCCGACAGACCACGTTGCCAGGAATTTACGTTTGGTCTAGCTTGACTGAGCTGCCGCGTTACCGCCGGCTGGCCTCAAAAGATGGAGATGAGTCCCCTCGCGTCCATTTGGAATAAGCGGGCGTGCAACCAGCTTCAGACTTGCCAACCTGTCGACAATTGGACTGCGGTAGGCGTTTCTGCTGCCGTCGGTGCTGTGACAGGCGGCGTGGGTAGCATCATCGCCAAGGCAGCAATGTCCGGGGCTGTAACAACCACAGCTGCGGTAACAAGTACTGCTGTGGTAGGTGGGGCCGCTTCGGGTGTTGGCAAGGTAGCCGAGGCGCAGTTAACCGGACAGCCGGTGAGCTCCAAAGAAGCAGCCGTGGCGGTCGCCGCTGGTGCGGCGGGTAGCGGCGCTGGCGCGAAAATAGGCCTCCAGAGCGCAGCAAAGCTTGAGTCGATGGCCGCGAGCAATGAGTTGGCCGGTCATGTGGGAAGAACGACGCAAGCTGCAGTGCAGCAGGGTGGAAAGATCACGGAGGCAGCCACCTCCGCTTCACAGAAGGGGGCACAGATCACTGTAGATGGCGCCTCATCATATGCAGAAAAGCGAATCAACAAGTAAGGGCCGACTATCATGAGAACCTCCCTGTCGGCCTACGTGCACTTCGCAACGCGAATGGCTTTCGTATCGCTCATACCTGCATCGCTGTGTGCTTTGAATTCCGGTTGGTGGATTGGATTGAAAGCACTGATTGCGTTCTCAGTGGTAGTCCAAGGTGCCGGACTTTGGATATTCAGACAGAGCATTTTCGCTGCCGTCCAAGCGAGGCGTAGGAGAGCGCGCTAGCAATAATTCAATAGTAGGAGCCTCTACCGGGCCGGGGGAGTGGCTGAGGCCGGCTTCTCGTTCATGATTTCTTCCAGGTCCTTCTGCAGGTCCACGAACAGCGGCTGCATCTTTTCCTGGATGGCCACCATCACGTTCTGCATCAGCGCCGGGGTCTTGTCGAGCAGGCTCTGTCCGGCCGAGCTCTCGTAGAACTCGGCCATCGCCAGCACGTCTTCCTTGCTGAAGCTCTTCTTGTAGAGGTCCACGTACATCGGCCGCAGCTGCTGCCAGGACAGCGCCTGGCGGATGGTCTGGGTGGTGCGTGCCTCCATGCGCTTCATCTGTTCCTGCTGCTGCGCATCGAGCTGGCGCTGCTGGGCGACCTGCTGGAACTGCTGGCGCTGCATCGCCTCGATCTGCGGCAGCATGCTGTCCAGCATGGTCTGCGCGCGCGAGGCGGCCAGCAGCCGGTTGATGTCGGCATCGGACGGCGGCGCGGCAATGGCCGGGGCCACGGCGGCAAGGCCCAGGGCGAGCACCAGGCCCAGGCGGATCAGGCCACGAGGGGTCGGGCCGGTAAGGGTCAGCGGACGGATCGAAAGCATGTGCGGAGCATCCTGCGTTGCTTGGAGTCCCGAGGATACCCGCCGGGATGTCATCAGGCTGCATTTTGCGGACGTTATCGGCGTCATCGGGGATGTTGGGCTCACCCTCGGCACGCGTCCTGCCTTTACAATGCCGCCCATGGGTACCGGACCAGTCACCGTCAGCGCACATCTGTCGATTCCCGACGCGGAAATCGTCGAGCGTTTCGTGCGCGCCAGTGGTGCCGGCGGGCAGAACGTCAACAAGGTGTCCACCGCGGTGGAACTGCGTTTCGACGTGGCCGGCTCGCCCTCGCTGCCCGAGCCGCTGCGCTCGCGCCTGCTGGCCCGGCGCGACCGGCGCATGACCGGCGAGGGCGTGCTGGTCATCGATGCCCAGCGTTTCCGCACCCAGGACCGCAACCGCGAGGATGCGCGCGAGCGGCTGGCCGAGTTCATCCAGGCCAGCCTCAGCGTGCCCAAGCCGCGCGTGGCCACCAAGCCGTCGTACGGGGCGAAGCTGCGCCGCCTGGATGAAAAAAAGGGCCGCGCGCAGATCAAGCGCGGCCGCACCACACGCAATTGGGAGTGATTGCTTGAACAACCGAAGTCCGCTGTTGCCGGCCGTTCCGCCCAACATGCCGCAGGTCAAACCCAACCGCTTCCTCCGCTGGCTGGCGCGCTGCACCTTGCGGCTGGGTGGCTGGAAAGTGGTGGGCACCTTCCCGAACGTGCCCAAGCTGGTCTTCATCATCGCTCCGCACTCCTCCAACTGGGACGGGTTCTGGGGCATGGCGGCCAAGATCGCGCTGGGCATGCAGGTGAAGGTGCTGGGCAAGGCCTCGTTGTTCTGGTGGCCGCTGTCGCCGCTGCTGCGCGCCCTGGGCGTGATCCCGCTGGACCGCAGCTCGCCGCAGGGCACGGTGGAACAGGCGGTCAGCCTGATCCGTGGCTCCGAGCGCATGTGGTATGCGATCACCCCCGAAGGCACCCGCAAGGCGGTGACGCACTGGAAGGCCGGGTTCCTGAAGATCGCGCGGATGGCCGACGTGCCGGTGCTGGCGGCGTACTTCCACTACCCGGAAAAGACCATCGGGATCGGCCCGCTTTTCTATTCCACGGGCGATGACGCCGCCGACATGGCCGCCATCCGCGATTACTACCGGCCCTGGCAGGGCAAGAACCGCGGCACCGTCTGAGGCCTGGACGGGCCCACGCGGGGGGGGCCGTTCAGGGCGGAGCCCGCACAGCCATGCGCCACGTCCGGCACATGCCGCTTCCGGGCAATCGGAGTAGGGTGATCGGCTGCGGTTTTCCGCAGCCGCATCCCATTCCAAGGAGCCCGTTTCATGTCGCGTACCGTAGTTTTGGCCGCTGCCATCAGCCTGGCGCTGGCGGCTTGTTCCGGCAAGGAGTCCACCCCCGTGACCGATACCCCGACCCCCGCCGCGCAGCAGCCGGCCGATGCGTCCACCAATCCCCTGTTGAGCGCCAGCACGCTGCCGTTCCAGGCGCCGCCGTTCGACAAGATCAAGGACAGTGACTACCTGCCGGCCTTCAATGAAGGCATGAAGCAGCACCTGGCCGAAGTCCGCAAGATCGCCGACAACCCCGAACCGGCCACCTTCGACAACACCGTCGAAGCGCTGGAGCGCAGCGGCGAGACCCTGACCCGCGTGTCGCGCATCTTCTTCGGCCTGGTCCAGGCCGATACCAACGAGGCGCGCCAGAAGATCCAGGAAGAGGTCGCCCCGAAGCTGGCCGACCACCAGGACGAGATCAACCTCGACCCGAAGCTGTTCGCCCGCATCAAGAGTGTCTACGACCAGCGCCAGTCGCTGGGCCTGGACCCGGTGCAGCTGCGCCTGGTCGAGCGTGACTACCAGGAGTTCGTGCGTGCCGGCGCGCAGTTGAACGATGCCGACAAGGCTTCGCTGCGCAAGCTCAACGTGGAAGAAACCACGCTGGCCACCCAGTTCCACACCCGCCTGGTCGCCGCCACGGCCGCCGGTGCGGTGGTGGTGGATGACAAGGCCAAGCTGGCGGGTCTGGACGAGGATGCGATCAACACCGCCGCCGCCGACGCCAAGGACCGCAAGCTGGACGGCAAGTACGTGCTGCCGCTGCAGAACACCACCCAGCAGCCGGTGCTGGCCTCGCTGAGCGACCGCGACCAGCGCGCCGCCGTGCTCAAGGCCTCCGAAACCCGCGCCGAGAAGGGCGATGCCAACGACACCCGGCAGACCGTGCAGCGGCTGGCCCAGCTGCGTGCGCAGAAGGCCAAGCTGCTCGGCTTCGACAACTACGCCGCCTACAGCCTGGCCGACCAGATGGCCAAGACCCCGGCCGCTGCGCTCAAGCTGCTGACCGACACCGTGCCGGCGGCCACCGCCAAGGCGCGTGGCGAGATCGGCGAAATGCAGAAGGTGATCGACGCGCAGAAGGGCGGTTTCAAGCTCGCCGCGTCCGACTGGGACTTCTATGCCGAGCAGGTGCGCAAGGCGCAGTACGACCTGGACGAGTCGCAGATCAAGCCGTACTTCGAACTGGACAACGTGCTGCAGAACGGCGTCTTCTACGCCGCCACCCAGCTGTACGGCATCACCTTCAAGCCGCGCACCGACATCCCGACCTACCACGCGGACATGAAGGTCTACGAAGTGTTCGACAAGGACGGCACCTCGCTGGCGCTGTTCTACACCGACTACTTCAAGCGTGACAGCAAGTCCGGTGGCGCCTGGATGGACGTGTTCGTCGAGCAGGACGGCCTGACCGGTGCCAAGCCGGTGGTCTACAACGTGTGCAACTTCACCAAGCCCGCCGCCGGCCAGCCCGCGCTGCTCAGCTTCGATGATGTGACCACGATGTTCCATGAGTTCGGCCACGCGCTGCACGGCATGTTCTCGAAGGTGAAGTACCCGTCGATCGCCGGCACCAGCACCTCGCGCGATTTCGTCGAGTTCCCGTCGCAGTTCAACGAGCATTGGGCGCTGGACCCGAAGGTCTTCGCCAACTACGCCAAGAACTACAAGACCGGCGAACCGATGCCGCAGGCCTTGGTCGACAAGATCCTCAAGGCACGTACCTTCAACCAGGGCTATGCGACCACCGAGTACCTGTCGGCGGCGCTGCTCGACCTGGCCTGGCACACCCAGCCGGCCGACGCGCCGCTGCAGGACGTGGCCCCGTTCGAGGCGGCGGCGCTGAAGAAGTTCAAGGTGGACCTGCCGCAGGTGCCGCCGCGTTACCGCACCACCTACTTCGACCACATCTGGGGCGGTGGCTATTCGGCCGGTTACTACGCCTACTTCTGGGCCGAGGTGCTGGACCATGATGCCTTCGAGTGGTTCAAGGAGCATGGCGGCCTGACCCCGGAGAACGGCCAGGTGTTCCGCGACAAGATCCTCTCGCGCGGCAACAGCGTGGAGCTGGCCGATCTGTACCGCGAGTTCCGCGGCAAGGATCCGTCGGTGGAACCGCTGCTGGTCAATCGCGGTCTGAAGTAACCGCGTGAACCCTGGGGGGCCGACCGTGAGTCGGACCTTCCACCGGTGCATGCTGAAAGCGAAAACGGCAGGGGAAACCCTGCCGTTTTTTTTGGGGGTGGCGGCTTCGCTGGGATTCTCTGCGAGCTCGAGGGCCCCGTAGCGGCCGGTAGGCCCCTGGTGCAAATGTCCCCCGGCCGCGTTGCGGCCTCCTCCTTTATTTTGCCCAGGAGCCTACCGGCCGCTACGGGGCTCGCTTGCGGTAAGCAGGTAGAAGCCAAGCGGGTCGGTGGGTCGGGCGCTGGGGCCCCATGCCCTTGGAGGCGAAATAAAGGAGGA
>NZ_DAMAGC010000020.1:0-48986 GCF_031995405.1 Stenotrophomonas sp.
TCCCGCTTCCCGCTTCCCGCTTCCCGCTTCCCGCTTCCCGCTTCCCGCTCCAGGATTTTGGACAACCCCAAGCCCCAAAGGCCAACCCGGAACATACGTGCGGCGTGTCGCCCGAACCCCCACACCCCCCGCCCAGCCAAGGCGCACCCAGCACCCCATGCTGCATGCGTTCCGCTTTGGGATTTTGGGCAAACCCAAGCCCCACAAGGCCTGCACGTGCTGCCGGTCACACCGTCATACGGCTGTAACAAAAACATCATTTCATAGCAGCGTCGCCGGAGAGACCGGCCCCTATCCCGCTACGGAGTGACGCATGAAACTGCACACGGCTGGCTTGACCGCCCTTTCCCTGGCCATCGCGCTGGGCCTTTCCGCCTGCAAGCCGGGCGCTGAAAGCCAGGCTGCCGCGCCGGCCACCGACGCACCCGCCGCAACCCCGGCCGCCGGCGACAAGCTCACCGCCGAAATCTCCGGCGCCGGCGCGTCCTTCATCTTCCCGCTGGTGTCCAAGTGGTCGGCCGATTACAACACCGCCACCGGCGCCAAAATCAACTACCAGTCCATCGGCTCCGGCGGCGGCATCGCCCAGATCAAGGCCGGCACCGTTGATTTTGGTTCCTCCGACAAACCGCTGAGCAGCGAAGAACTGGCCCAGGCCGGCCTCGGCCAGTTCCCCTCGGCCATCGGCGGCGTCGTCCCCGTCGTCAACATCGACGGCCTCGAAGCCGGCAAGCTGCGCCTCAGTGGCGCCCTCCTCGCCGACATCTTCCTGGGCAAGGTCAAAACCTGGAACGACCCGGCCATCGTCGCCGCCAACCCCGGCGTCAAACTGCCCGACGGCAAAATCACCCTGGTCCACCGTTCCGACGGCTCCGGCACCACCTTCAACTTCTCCAACTACCTCTCCAAGGTCAGCCCGGACTGGAAGAGCAAGGTCGGCGAAGGCACCTCCGTCCAGTGGCCCGACGGCGTGGGTGGCAAGGGCAACGAAGGCGTCGCCTCGTACGTGAAGCAGATCAAGGGCTCCATCGGCTACGTCGAACTGGCCTACGCGCTGCAGAACGGCATGCCGTACGCCGCCATGCAGAACGCCGCCGGCAACTGGGTCCAGCCCACCGCCGAAACCTTCGCCGCGGCCGCCGCCAGCGCCGACTGGGCCAGCGCCAAGGACTTCAACCTGGTCATCACCAACGCCCCGGGCGACCAGGCGTGGCCGATCACCGCCACCAACTTCATGCTGATGCACAAGCAGCCCAAGGATGCCAAGCGCAGCAAGGAAACCCTCGCGTTCTTCAAGTGGGCCTTCGAAAACGGCCAGAAGCAGGCCAACGAACTGCACTACGTCCCGCTGCCGGCCGAACTGGTCACCCAGATCGAAACCTACTGGTCCACCGAGTTCAAGTGAAAAAGGCGGGCCCGCGCGCAGCGCGGGCCTGACCGGTCGTAGTGCCGGGCGCTGCCCGGCAGCACCACGCTACGAACGTGTTGCCGGGCAGCGCCCGGCACGACCTCTTCTCTTTCCGGGCCCTCGCCTTTCCCATGAATGCCATCGCCCTGCCTGTACCCGCACCGTCCACCCGCGACCTGCGTGATGCCCGCAACGACCGCCTGTTCCGATGGGTGCTGATCGCCACCGTCATCCTGGTGCTGGTCGCCCTGGCCTGCGCCGCGCTCTCCATGCTGTGGGGCGGCCGCCATGCCCTGCAGGAGCAGGGCCTGAGCTTCTTCTACTCCTCCGAATGGAATCCGGTCGAGAACAAATTCGGCGCCCTCGCCCCGATCTACGGCACCCTGGTCACCGCGCTGATCGCGATGGTCATCGCCGTACCGGTGAGCTTCGGCATCGCCTTCTTCCTCACCGAAGTCGCGCCGCGCTGGCTGCGTGGCCCGGTCGGTACCGCCATCGAACTGCTGGCCGGCATCCCCTCGATCATCTACGGCATGTGGGGCCTGTTCGTGCTGGTGCCGGTGATGACCGAATACGTCACCCCGTTCCTCAATGACCACCTGGGCACGCTGCCGATCATCGGCCCGCTGTTCCAGGGCCCGCCGCTGGGCATCGGCGTGCTTACCGCCGGCTTCGTGCTGGCCATCATGGTCATCCCCTTCATTTCCTCGGTCATGCGCGAAGTGTTCCTCACCGTGCCCACCCGCCTGAAGGAATCGGCGTACGCGCTGGGCTCGACCAAGTGGGAAGTCAGCTGGGACATCGTGCTGCCCTACACCCGCTCGGCGGTGATCGGCGGCATCTTCCTCGGCCTGGGCCGCGCGCTCGGCGAAACCATGGCCGTGGCCTTCGTGATCGGCAACAGCGTGCGCCTGTCGCCGTCGCTGCTGGAACCGGGCACCACCATCGCCGCGCTCATCGCCAACGACTTCGGTGAAGCCACCGAAACCTACCGCTCGGCGCTGCTGCTGCTCGGCTTCGTGCTGTTCATCGTGACCTTCGTGGTGCTGGCCATCGCCCGCCTGATGCTGATGCGCCTGGCCCGCAAGGAGGGCAACTGATGTCCACCGCCAACGCCCAACCGCTGTACCTGCGCCGCCGCATCGTCAACGTGGTCGCGCTGCTCATGTCCTGCCTGACCGCGCTGTTCGGCCTGTTCTTCCTCGGCTGGATCCTGCTCACGCTGGCCTCCAAGGGCCTGGCCGGGATCAACCTGGACCTGTTCACCAAAATGACACCGCCGCCGATGCAGGAAGGCGGCCTGGCCAATGCGTTCTTCGGCAGCGCGGTGATGTGTGGCCTGGCGATCGCCATCGGCACCCCGCTGGGCGTGCTGGCCGGCACCTGGCTGGCCGAGTACGGCAACTTCCGCAAGACCGGCACCGTGGTCCGCTTCGTCAACGACATCCTGCTCTCGGCACCGTCCATCGTGCTTGGCCTGTTCGTCTACACCCTGTACGTGATGCAGACCGGCGGGCAGTTCTCGGCATTTGCCGGTGCCCTGTCGCTGGCCTTCATCGTGCTGCCGGTGGTGGTGCGCACCACCGATGAAATGCTGCGCCTGGTGCCCTCGCAGATGCGCGAAGCGGCGCTGTCGCTGGGCATCCCGCAGTGGAAGGTGACCGTGCAGGTGCTGTACCGCAGCGCTGCGGCCGGCATCGTCACCGGCATCCTGCTGGCGCTGGCCCGCATCTCCGGTGAAACCGCGCCGCTGCTGTTCACCGCCTTCGGCAACCAGTACTGGAACAACAACGTGTTCCAGCCGATGGCCTCGGTGCCGGTGGTGATGAACCAGTTTGCCGGCAGCCCCTATGAATCCTGGCAGACGCTGGCCTGGGCCGGCGCGCTGGTGCTGACCGTGTTCGTGCTGCTGGTCAGCCTCTCCGCGCGCGGCATCCTGCTGCGCAACCGTATCTCCAATGACTGACCTCTCCGCGGACCTCGCCATGAACGATCTCTCCAACGCCGTGCCGATGCAGCGCATCGTGGTGCCGGCCTCGCATGAAAGCCTGCAGACCCCGGCGCCGATCAAGCTGGCCGCGCGTGGACTGGATTTCTACTACGACAAGTTCCACGCACTGAAGAACATCGAACTGGAGATACCGGAAAAGCGCGTCACCGCGCTGATCGGCCCGTCCGGCTGCGGCAAGTCCACCCTGCTGCGCATCTTCAACCGCATCTACGCGCTGTACCCCAAGATGGAAGCGCGCGGCGAAGTGCTGCTGGACGGGGAGAACATCCTCTCGCCCAAGTACCCGATGAACCGCCTGCGCAGCAAGGTCGGCATGGTGTTCCAGAAGCCGGTGCCGTTCCCGATGACCATCTTCGAGAACGTCGCCTACGGCATCCGCCACCACGAAAAGCTGTCCAAGGCCGACATGACCGTGCGCGTCGAGCAGGCGCTGCGCCAGGGCGCGCTGTGGGACGAGGTCAAGGACAAGCTCAACCAGAGCGCGCTGGGCCTGTCCGGTGGCCAGCAGCAGCGCCTGTGCATCGCCCGCGCCGTGGCCCTGCGCCCGGACGTGCTGCTGCTGGACGAGCCAACCTCGGCGCTGGACCCGATCTCCACCAGCCGCATCGAGCAGCTGGTCGAAGAGCTCAAGCACGATTACACCATCGTCATCGTCACCCACAACATGCAGCAGGCCGCGCGCGTGTCCGACTACACCGCCTTCATGTACCTGGGCGACCTGATCGAACACGACCGCACCGAAGTGATCTTCTCGCAGCCCAACAAGCAGCAGACCGAAGACTACATCACCGGCCGCTTCGGCTGATTCCGGCCCGCCCACGAACCTCTGGATAGAACCGCATGAGCATTCCCAACGACCACATCGTCAAGAGCTACGACGAAGAGCAGCAGCGCCTGGTGGCCGAGATCGTGCGCATGGGCGAGATGGCCGTCGCCCAGCTCGAGGCGTCCATGGACGTCATCGAGAAGCGCGACGACCACGCCGCCCATCGCATCATCGCCAACGATGAAGCCATCGACGCGCTGGAACAGCAGATCAGCCACGACGTGATGCGCCTGGCGCTGCGTGGCCCGATGGCCCGCGACCTGCGCGAGATCCTCGCCGGCCTGCGCATCCCGGCCGACATCGAACGTATCGGCGACTACGCCGCCAACGTGGCCAAGCGTTCCATCGCGCTGAGCAAGGTGCCACCGCTGCCGCAGATCGAAGGCCTGCGCTCGCTCGGCCGGCTGGCCGCCGAGCAGGTTCGCCGCGCCATCGAGGCCTACCGCGACAACGACGCCGCCGCTGCCCTGGCGCTGCGCGATGACGACGCGCGCCTGGACGCGCAGTACACCGCGCTGTTCCGCGAGCTGCTGACCTACATGATGGAAGACCCGCGCAACATCACCCCGTGCACGCACCTGCTGTTCATGGCCAAGAACCTGGAGCGCGTGGGCGACCACGCCACCAACATCGCCGAGAACGTGTGGTTCCTGGTGCACGGCGAGCAGGTGCTGCCACCGCGTGCGAAAGCCGACGAAACCAGCGGCGAGCAGCTGTAAGCCGTTCGATCCCGTCGATACACGTCGTTACAGGCCGATACCCGCGTATCGGCCTTTTTAATTGCCTGTTCATGCGCGAAATCCGAGTCTGGAGCTGCGGTTGAAACCCACCGCTCCCGGAAGGATCTCCCCATGAAAAGCCTGCTCGCCGCCACCTTGTCGCTGACCCTTCTCGCCAGTGGATCGGCCTTTGCCGGCCCTGACTACCACTCTGATCGCGACAACCGCGACCGCCACGGGCAGCAGGACCGCAACCACGGCACCCCGCGCGGCCACGACCGTCACGAGCCACCCCGTCGCGGGGGCCACCTGCAGCGCGACCATCGCGGCGACTACGTGCGCGACTACAAGCGCCACGGCCTGCGCGCGCCGGGCCGTGGCCAGCAGTGGCGCCATGTGGATGGCCGCTATGTGCTGATCGCCGCCGCCACCGGGCTGATCGCCGACGTGGTGCTCAACGGCCGCTGAGTTCGTGCGGTTGGTGTGGTCTCCAGGAGCGCCGGGCAACCGGCGCTCCTGCCGTCTGGAGACCACCGGGATGTTCCCCACGCGCCGCCGATCCGGCATGCTCCGCAGGCATCTTTCCGGCCCTGTGCCCTTCCAAGGATTCCCTGCATGAACAAGACCCGCAACCACATCGGCCTGCTCACCTGCGCCACGTTGGTCGGCAGCCTCGGCATGGGCGCGACCGCGTCGGCGCTGTCGATGACCGATCTGGTGCAGGGCTATGCGCTGGCCACGCAGGCCGCGCCCAAGGCGGCCGACAAGGCGGCCGAGGGCAAATGCGGGGAAGGCAAGTGCGGGGCCGACAAGACCGCAGCCGCGGCCGCCAAGGGCGCCGAAGGCAAATGTGGCGAGGGCACGTGCGGGGCCGACAAGGGCAAGGCGAAACCTGCCGCGGCGGCCAAGGCTGGCGACAGCAAGGGTGCCGAAGGCAAGTGCGGCGAAGGCAAGTGCGGTGCCGGGCACTGACCCCAGCGGCGAACCCGCCGCCATTGGCCCACCGTCGCTGCCGGCAACAGCGGTGGGGCTGGGGCTGCGCCGCGCACTGCTCGATGACCTGGAGCATGCACCGGCCGGCGACATCAACTTCCTCGAATGCGCGCCGGAAAACTGGATCGGCCTGGGGGGCATCCAGGCCGAGCGCCTGCAGGCACTCGCCGCCCGCTATCCCGTCACCTGCCATGGGCTGTCGCTGTCGCTCGGCGGCAGCGCACCGCTGGACATGGGTTTGGTCGACCAGGTGGGACGCTTCCTGCGCCAGCACCGCGCGGTGCTTTACAGCGAACACCTCAGCTACTGCAGTGACGACGGCCACCTTTACGACCTGCTGCCGCTGCCGTTCACCGAGGAGGCCGTGCGCCACACCGCCGACCGCATCAGCCAGGTGCAGGACCGGTTGGGGCGTCGCATCGCGGTGGAGAACGTCTCGACCTACCTCACCCCGCACGCGGCGATGAGCGAACTGGACTTCACCCGCGCGGTGCTGGCCGAGGCGGACTGCGACCTGCTGCTGGACATCAACAATGTCTACGTCAACGGCAGCAACCATGGCTTCGACGCCAGCGCCTACATTGCCGGGCTGCCCGCCGAGCGCGTGGTGTGCATGCACGTGGCCGGCCATCTCGACGCGGGCGATGCGCTCAAGATCGATACCCATGGCAGTCCGGTGATCGATCCGGTCTGGGCCCTGCTGCGCGAAGCCTGCGCACGTTTCGGACCGCGCCCGACCCTGCTCGAGCGCGATTTCAATATCCCGCCCTATGCCGAGCTGCGCCAGGAATTGCATCAGGTCCGGCGCATCCTCGACCTCAGCGCACGCCCGGTGGCGGCATGAGCGATACCCTGCGCGCGCAGCAATGGGCGCTGACCGCGCACCTGCGCGACCCGCAGCACCAGCCTGCGCCGGCCGGGCTGGACGAGAAACGCCTGCAGGTCTATCGCGACCTGCTGTTCAACACCCTGCAGGCACTGTTGGCCGGCAGCTTCCCCGTGCTGCTGCAGGTGCTGGACGACGACGAATGGGCCGCGCTGTGCCGACGCTATTTCGTCGCGCACCGCTGCGCCTCCCCCCTGTTCACCGAGGTGGCGGCCGAATTCGTTGCCTGGCTGCAGGCGGCGGACGGCCTGCCACGGCCGTTTCTCGCCGAGCTGGCGCATTACGAATGGGTCGAACAGGCCCTGCAGGGCCTGGATGCGGCGCCGCTGCACGCGCCGGAGGCGAGCATGGATCCGTGGTCGACCCGGCTGCGACGCGCGCCGCTGGCGTGGCCGCTGGCCTACCGCTGGCCCGTGCAGCAGTTGGGACGCGCCTGCCAGCCGGATCTCGCGCCCGCGCAGGCCACCTTCCTGCTCGCACGCCGCGCGGCGGACGGCACGGTCGTGTTCTCGCAGTTGAGCGCGCTGGCCTGGCAATTGCTGGAGCAGATCGGCGCGGCCCCACCCCGCAGCGGTGCCGAGCACCTGCAGCAGCTGGCAGAACAGCATGGCCTGGCCTTGCCGGATCTGGAGCCGGACGCTCGCGCGCTGCTGGCGCAGCTGCTGGCCGCCGGGGTGATCGGCGCCGAAGCGCCGGCCGTGCGCTGAAACACGGCCCGGTCTGAAACGGGCCGTTCAAGCTGCTCTGGTAGACTGCCGCGATGACTGAAGACCTCCCCCCGCCCGCCGCGACCGCGGCGGACACCGCTGTTTCGCCCTCCCTCGCCCAGCGTTTGATGGCGACCCGCTTCCGGGGCTTCCTGCCGGTGGTGATCGACGTGGAGACCGGCGGCTTCGACTGCAACCGCAACGCGTTGCTGGAAATCGCCGCGGTCCCGATCGAAATGGACGACAACGGCCTGCTCTACCCCGGCCAGACCGCCAGCGCCCACGTGATTCCGGCCGAAGGGCTGGAGATCGACCCGAAGTCGCTGGAAATCACCGGCATCATCCTGGACCACCCGTTCCGCCTGGCCAAGTCCGAAAAGGACGCGCTGGACCACATCTTCGCCCCGGTGCGCGCGGCAGTGAAGAAATACGGCTGCCAGCGCGCGATCCTGGTCGGCCACAACGCGCATTTCGACCTGGGCTTCGTCAACGCGGCGGTCAACCGGGTCGGCCACAAGCGGAACCCGTTTCATCCCTTCAGCGTGTTCGACACCGTCACCATGGCCGGCATCGCCTATGGCCAGACCGTGCTCGCACGCGCGGCCACCGCCGCCGGGCTGGGGTGGGATGCTGACGAAGCGCACAGCGCGGTGTACGACACCGAACAGACCGCCAAGCTGTTCTGCACCATCGCCAACGCCTGGCCGAAGCCGTAGAGCCGACCGTTGGTCGGCTCTACCCGATCGCGGTGCGGTCCCGGCCCTCGCTCTTGGCCCGGTACAACGCGCGGTCGGCGCGCTGATACAGCAGCATCGGGGTGCGGTCGGCCGCATCCAACTCGACCAGACCCGCACTGAAGGTCACCTTCAGGCCGGGCACGCCGGCCCAGTCCGGATGGTCGTGGAACAGCCCGCGCAGGCGAGCGCAGACCTGCGCCGCTTCGGCCAGCCGGGTGTCGTTGAGCAGCAGGGTGAACTCTTCGCCGCCGGTACGCGCCGGCATGTCCGAGTCGCGGCAGGCCGAGGCGATCACCCGCGCCACTTCCACCAGCACCAGGTCACCGACGCTGTGGCTGTGCTGGTCGTTGACCTCCTTGAAGTGGTCGATGTCCAGCACCACCAGGCACAACGGATGGCCGCTGCGCTGGGACCGGGCGAAATCACGCGCCAGCGCCTCGTCGAACGCGCGGCGGTTGGGCAGCCCGGTCAACGCATCCTCGCGCGCCTGCCGCCCGAACTGCTCGGCCTGCACCGCCAGCCGGTCGGCCAGTTCGGTCTTTTCCTGGTTCAAGGCCTGCAGGTTGACCGTCTGCGCCTGCAGGTCGCGGGTCGCCTCGTCCACCATCCGCGCCAGGCGGATGTTGCTGGCCTTGTAGCGGTTGATCAGATACCGGTACAGCGCGATCAGCCCGGCCAGCAACAGCAGCACGCCTATCACCTGCACCGTGCGCCGCTGCCACAGGAACGGCTCGACGGTGAACTCCCACACCGCCTCGCTGTCGCTCCAGCTGCCGCCGGGATGCGCGGCCGACACATGCAGGGTGTAGTTGCCCGGCGGCAGGCCGACGAATTCCACGCTGCGCTGCTGCCCGCGTTCGATCCAGCCGTTGTCCAGCCCGCTCAGTTTGGTGCGGTAACGGATCCGCTCGGACATCAGGTAGCTCAGGCCCACATAGCTCACGCTGAGCCGGCGCCCGCCGGGGATGCTGTTGTGGTCGCTGCCCTGCCAGTGCAGCGGCTTGCCATCGACCAGCACATTCTCGATCACCGCCGGCGGTGCCAGCCGCTCGCGGAAGCGCTGCAGGCGCAGCGGGTCGACCGTGCTCAGGCCGCCAGCGGTGACCACCCAGAACGTGCCGTCCTGGCGCAGGATCGCCGACGGCCCGGAGCTGCCGTTGGCCTGCGAGTTGGCCATGCCGTCGATCTCGTTGTAATGCTCCACCTCGATGCGCTTGGCGCGGCCATCGGCAACCTGGTTGAGCATGGCCATGTCGGTGCGCAGGATGCCGCGGTTGCTGCTGATCCAGACATTGCCGATGCGGTCGGGGACCAGCTGGAACACCGTGTCCACCGGCATGCCCTGCTCCAGGCCGACCCGCGCCAGCGCGCCGTCATGCCAGCGGTACAGGCCGCGGTCGCTGCTGATCCACATCGCATCGCCGACCTGCTGGAAACCGAACACGCTGCGGCCACCGCCCAGCGGGGCCAGGTCGATGTGCTGCACGCGGTTGCCGCGCAGCACGTCGATGCCTTCGATGGTGCCGATCCACAACGCGCCATCGGCATCGTGCGCCAACGCGGTGATCAGGCCGCCCGGCATGCCCGGCACGTTGGGCACTTCGACGCCGTGGGCATCGATGCGCACCACGCCCTTCTGGGTACCGGCCCACACCGCGCCGGCACGGTCCACGCTCATCGCGCGGATGTTGCCGCCGGGCAGCCCGTCGGCGGTGCCATAGCTGCGCCGCGTGCGGCCCTGCGCGTCCAGCCGGAACACGCCGTCGCCGAAGGTGCCCACCCACAGGTCACCGTCGTGGTCCTGGGCCAGGCTCAGCACCGAGGGCGTCTTGCCGCCGTCGTTGTGCAGCGGCACCGGCGAGAAGCGCCCCTGCGCATCGCGACGGTCCAGGCCACTGGCACTGCCGATCCACAACTGCCGCTGCTGGTCTTCCAGCACGGTGCGCACGTAATCGCCACTGAGTCCGTCGCGCTCGGTGAAACTGCTGAACAAGGTTTCGCGCAACCGGTACAGGCCGCCGTTGGCCCCCACCCAGATGCTGCCTTCGGCGTCCTCGCGCAGGCTGACCACCCGTCCGCCCGGCAGCGACAGCCCGGTCGGCAGGCGTTCCAGCCCATGCCGCGACAGCCGCAGCAGGCCCTGGTTCTCGGTGCCCAGCCACAGGTCACCATGCCGGTCCTGCAGCATCGCGGTGATATGCATCACCCCGGGCAGGCGGTGCTGCAGCTGCGGCAACCCGTCCTGCATGCGGTAGACGCGCTCGCCGGCGACGATCCACATCACCCCGTCCGGCGCGCGGTATGGCCAGACCAAGCCACGGCCCAGCCCGAAACTCTCCGGCGCGCGCCGCAGCACGCCGTCGTTGTCGCGCACCACCAGCCCGTCCAGCGTGCCCACCCAGACCCGGTCCTGCGCATCCACCACCAGCTTGGTGAAGCTCATCGCCATCGGCACATCGGCCGGCGGCTTCTGGTACTCGATGCGGCCGTCCGGGCCGAGGCTGCCGATGCCATTGCCTTCGTACAGCAGCCACAGGCGCCCGTGGCTGTCCATCTGCATGGCCTGGATCAACACCTGCGGGCTGTCGGGGGCGTGTTCGAACACCTGCCAGCGCCCATCCGCGCCACGCCGGGTGACGTTGCCGCGCGAGTCGCTGATCCACAGCGCACCGGCACGGTCGACGAACAGCGCGCCCACGCCGTTGTCGCGCAGCCCGGGGCGGGTACTGCGGTCGAACACGGTGAAATCCAGGCCGTTGTAGCGCACCAGGCCTTCCCAGGTGGCGAACCACAGATGCCCTTCCGGGGTCTGGGCGATGTCGCGCAGCGAGTTGTGCGGCAGGCCGTTGCGCGAGGTCCACACGTCGATGGCGTAATCGCGCAGCGGCGGCGGGCCGTCCTGCGCCGACAGCGGCCACGGCAGCGCGCAGCACAGGCACAGCCACAACAGGGCTGCGCCGAGGCGCTGATGGACACTGCGTTGTACCGGCCGCCACCGGCTACCGCACCCCGCTTGGCTCATCCGTGAGGACCAGCCGGGAAACGGGCGGGAGGCCGCGCGATGGGCGGCGGTGCACTGGACTGGCAGCCGACGGGGAAAGGCGCGCTCATGCAAAGGTAAGCGGGTGGGGTTGCCCATAGTAGGCAAAACCACGCCGCTTTGTGTCGAGAACGCTCAGCCCGGACGGCTGCCTGGCGCGCGCAGGCTCGCCGGCCACTCCACCACCGCCTCCAGGCCGCCCAGCGGATGGTTGCGCAGCGCCAGCCGCGCGCCATCCTTCTCGGCCAGCGCGCGCGCGATGGTCAGGCCCAACCCGGCGCCACCGGTCTCGCGCGAACGCGAGGTCTCCAGCCGCACGAACGGGTCGAACACCGCCTCCAGCTCGTCCTCGGCCAGGCCCGGACCCCGGTCGCGGATGCGCACCACCACCTTGTCCGCGTCCTGCTCCACGCTGACCCGCGCCGACTGGCCGTAGGTCACCGCGTTGTCCACCAGGTTGGAGAACAGCCGGTGCATGGCCAGCGGGCGCAGCATCAACACCGCGCCGCTCGGCTCGTCGAACCGCACGTCGGCACCGGCTTCCACGGCGTCTTCGACGATGCTCTCCAGCAGCGAATCCAGGTCCAGCGCCGCCCGTTGCTCGGCGCTTTCGGCGCTGCGCGCCAGCTCCAGGCCCTCGCGGATCAGCGCCTGCATCGCCGCCAGATCGCCGATCAGGCGCTCGCGCAGGGGCTCATCGGTGACGTTCTCCAGGCGCAGGCGCAGCCGGGTGACCGGCGTCTGCAGGTCGTGGGTGATCGCCGCCAGCATCTGGGTGCGCTCACCGAGGTGGCGCTGCAGGCGCTTCTGCATCGCGTTGAAGGCTTCGGCGGCGCGCTTGACCTCCAGTGGCCCGGTCACCGGCATCGGCGCGCCCTGCAGGTCGTCGCCCAGCGCGGCGGCGGCCGAGGCAAGCCGCTGCAATGGCGCACTGGCCATGCGTGCAACCACGTAGGCCAGCACGGCGATGGCCATCACCAGCAGGGTCAGGAACAACGGGTCCACCGCCAGGATGCCGTTGTGCGCCACCGCTGGCGAGTCCAGCGCCAGCTGCAACGGCGTGCCATCGCTCAGGCGCAACGCCACCATCCGGCACTTGGGCGGGATGAAGGCGGGATCGCGCTCGCGCGGCGGGCCGTTGCGCGGTTTCTTGGGGTGCGGCAGTTCGGGCAGGCGCGGCAGGCACGAGCGGAACGAGGTGAAGGCGACCTGGCTGCTCGACACCGGCCCGGGCCGGTCGTCCAGCACTTCCATCAGCGCCGTGTCCGGCGGCCCTACCCGCGCACCCGGCGGCAGCCGCCGCACGCTCGGGCCGCCGCTGTCGAGCAGGCGGTCGCGCAGCTCGGGATTGCCGTCGAGCATGTTCACAAAGCCCTGCAGACGGTCGGCGATGCGGTTGAGGTTCTGCCGCTCGAACTCCTGCTGGCGCTTGGCGCTGGCCAGCATGGTCGCGCCGATCGCGGCCACGCTCATGCCCAGCAGCAGGATCAGGAACAGGCGCCCGACCATCGAGGCGAAGAACCGGCCCAGGCGTTTCATTCCAGGGTGACTGCCGTGGCCAGCACATAGCCTTCGTTGCGCACGGTCTTGATCAGCCCGTCGCTGCCACCGTCGTCGGCCAGCTTGTTGCGCAGCCGGCTGACCTGCAGGTCGATCGCCCGATCCTGCGATTCATAGCTGCGGCCACTGCTCAGCGCCACCAGCTGTTCGCGCGAGAGCACCTTGTTGGCATGCCCGACAAACACCCGCAGCAGGCGGAACTCGGCCCCCGAGAGCACCACCACTTTTCCATCCGGATCGAGCAGGTGGCGATGCTCCAGGTCGAAGATCCACTGCGAGAAGCGTGCCCGGCGGATCGCCAGCGGCTCCAGGTTGGCCGGCAGCGCTTCGGTACGGCGCAGCACGTTGCGGATGCGCGCCAGCAGTTCGCGCGGCTCGAACGGTTTGCCGAGGTAATCGTCGGCGCCCATCTCCAGGCCCAGCACGCGGTCGATCGGCTCGCTGCGCGCGGTAAGCATGATCACCGGCGTACTCGAGCGCGCGCGCAGATCGCGACACAAGGTGAGGCCATCTTCGCGCGGCAGGTTGAGGTCGAGCACGATCAGGTCCACGTGCTCGCGCTCGAGCACCTGGCGCATGGCCTGGCCATCGCTGGCGGTACTGACCTGGTAGCCGGCACGGCCGAGTTGTTCGGCCAGCAGCTGGCGGATGTCGTGGTCGTCGTCGACGATCAGCAGTCGATGCATCGGATTGGGAGTCTCCATGCGGCCATGATCCCCTGTCGGGAGCTGAACCGCATCCAGTGGTTTACGTACGCATGTTTCACAGCAGCCGACAGACACACAGCGACATACAAAACCACGCCTCCGGTTACGTCGCGACACAGGGCGAGTGTTGAGCGGCACGTGCGCGGTCTTCACAATGCTGACAACGCCGCATCCCGGCCTGCCGAGTAGACGATCATCGTGAAGCCCCGCCTGCCCATCACCCGTCGCGGCCGCGTGCTGCTGTTGATCGCCGTTGTCGTCGTGCTGGCTGCGATTGTCGCATGGTACCTGCGCAAGCCGGCCGCCCCGACCCTGGCCACCACGCCGGTCGGCCGCGGCGACATCGAGCAGACCGTGGAGGCCACCGGGGTGATCGATGCCTACAAGCTGGTCAGCGTGGGCGCGCAGGCCTCCGGCCAGATCAAATCGTTGAAGGTACAGCTGGGCGATACGGTCAAGCAGGGCGACCTGATCGCCGAGATCGACGCCACCACCCAGCAGAACCAGGTGCTCAATGCCGAGGCCACGCTGGACCAGGTCAAGGCACAGCGCGCGGTGCAGCAGGCCAGCCTGCGCGAGGCCGAGCTGGAATTCGCGCGGCAGCAGCAGATGCTGGCCGCCGAGGCGACCTCGCGCGCCGAATACGACGCCGCCGACGCCAAGCTGAAAACCGCACGCGCGCAGATCCAGTCCTACGACGCGCAGATCAAGGGCCGCGAAACCGAGCTGGGTACCGCCCGCGCCAACCTGGCCTATACCCGCATCACCGCGCCGATGGACGGCACCGTGGTGGCGGTCGTCGCCGAGGAAGGTCGCACCGTCAACGCCAACCAGACCGCACCGACCATCGTGATGCTGGCACGACTGGACCTGGTCACGGTCAATGCCGAGGTCTCCGAAGCCGACGTGGTCAAGATCAAGGCCGGCATGCCGGTGTACTTCACCACCCTGGGCGAGCCGGACCGCAAGTACCACGCCACGCTGCGCCAGATCAATCCGGCGCCGTCGTCGATCGCCAACGACAGTTCGTCCAGTTCCAGTTCCTCCAGTTCCAGCTCCAGCAGCGCGGTGTATTACAACGCGCTGTTCGACGTGGAGAACCCCGACGGTACGCTGCGCATCGACATGACCGCGCAGGTCTCGGTGATGCTCAGGCAGGCCAAGGGCGTGCTGACCATTCCCGCCGTCGCCTTGGGGCCCAAGACCCGCGACGGCCAGTACATGGTGCGCGTGGCCGACAAGGACGGCGTGCCGACCCCGCGCAAGGTCAGGATCGGCATCAACAACGGGGCAAACGCCGAAGTGCTGTCCGGCCTGAAGGAAGGCGAGAAAGTGGTGGTCGGTGAAGGCGGTACGGCCACCGCCGGTTCCGGCGGTGGCAACCGCGGCGGCGCACAGATGCGCATGGGCGGCCCGGGCATGGGCGGGCCGCGTCGATGAGTCCGGCGTCGATAGGCACGCCGCTGTTGCGCCTGCGTGACCTGCGCCGCGAGTTTCCCGCCGGCGATGACACCATCGCCGTGCTGCGCGACGTCAACCTGGACATCGACGCCGGCGAAATGGTCGCCATCGTCGGCCAGTCCGGCTCGGGCAAGTCGACGCTGATGAACATCCTCGGCTGCCTGGACCGCCCCACCCGCGGCAGCTACCAGGTGGCCGGACGCGAGACCGGCAGCATGCTGCCGGACGAACTGGCCGCGCTGCGCCGCGAGCATTTCGGCTTCATCTTCCAGCGCTACCACCTGCTCGGCGACCTCGATGCACGCGGCAATGTAGCCGTGCCGGCAGTGTACGCCGGCAGCCCGGGACCGGTGCGCACCGCACGTGCCGAACAGCTGCTGCAGCGCCTGGGCCTGGGCGACCGCATGAACCACACGCCCGGCCAGCTCTCCGGCGGCCAGCAGCAGCGCGTGTCGATCGCGCGCGCGCTGATGAACGGTGGCGAGGTGATCCTGGCCGACGAACCGACCGGCGCGCTCGACACGAAATCCGGTGAGGAAGTGATGGGCATCCTCGGCGAGCTGCATGCCGAAGGCCACACCATCATCATCGTCACCCACGACATGAGCGTGGCCGAACACGCCCAGCGCATCATCGAAATCCGCGACGGCGAAATCATCGCCGACCGCACCAACCCGTCCGCGCCCAGCTACCGCGCACAGCGCCCGCCCACCGTGGCCGCCGGCCGTGGCAACAGCTGGCGGGCCGCGCGCGACCGCTTCACCGAAGCGTTCCGGATGGCGCTGCTGGCGATGAACGCCCACCGCCTGCGCACCTTCCTGACCATGCTCGGGATCATCATCGGCATCGCCTCGGTGGTGTCGGTGGTGGCGATGGGCAACGGTTCGCAGCAGCAGATCCTGCAGAACATCAGCGCGCTGGGCACCAATACCATCGATGTCTATCCCGGCCGCGGCTTTGGCGACATGCGCTCGGCGCGCGTGCAGACGCTCAAGGCCAGCGACGCCGATGCGCTGGCGCGGCAGAGCTACGTGGACAGCGCCACCCCGAGCGTGTCCTCGTCGGTGACCGCGCGCTACCGCAACCAGTCGGCCACCGCGCAGGTCAGCGGCGTGGGCGAGCAGTACTTCCGGGTCAAGGGCGTCACCTTGAGCGCAGGCAGCTTCTTCGACGGCGATGCGGTCAAGGGCCTGGCGCAGGTCGCGGTGATCGACGAGAACACCCGCACCCAGTTCTTCCCGTCCGGCGAAGATCCGATCGGCCAGGTGATCCTGCTCGGCAACGTCCCGGTGCGGGTGATCGGCGTGGCGCAGCGGCAGAGTTTCGGCTTCGGTGGCAGCACCAGCCTGGGCGTGTGGGTGCCCTACACCACGGTGATGTCGCGCATGCTCGGGCAGAGCTACGTCTCCAGCATCACCGTGCGGGTGGACGACAGCACGCCGATGGATGCCGCGCAGGCGGCGATCTCCAAGCTGCTGATCATGCGCCATGGCACCGAGGACTTCTTCCTCAGCAACAGCGCCGAGATCCGCGAAACCATCGAGCAGACCACGCGCACCATGACGCTGCTGATCAGCGCGATCGCCGCGATCGCGTTGCTGGTCGGCGGCATCGGGGTGATGAACATCATGCTGGTGTCGGTCACCGAACGCACCCGCGAGATCGGCGTGCGCATGGCCGTCGGTGCGCGGCAGAGCGACATCCGCCAGCAGTTCCTGATCGAAGCGGTGCTGGTGTGCCTGCTTGGCGGCCTGCTTGGGGTAGGCCTGTCGCTGGTCGTGGGTTGGCTGTTCGGCAAGTTCGCCCCGGATTTCCAGATGCTGTTCTCGACGGCCTCGATCGTCGCCGCGTTCGCCTGCTCCAGCCTGATCGGCGTGGCGTTCGGTTTTCTTCCGGCGCGCAGTGCCGCCCAACTTGATCCCGTGGAGGCGCTGGCGCGCGAATGATGAATCCCCTTTTCCCGCTTGCCCGCGCCCGTCTGCGCCCGCTCGCCCTGGCCTGCCTGACCACGCTGGCGTTGTCGGCCTGCGTCAGCAGCGGCCATTACGCCGTCGATGCGCCCCGCGTGCCGGCCAGCTATGGCCGCGGCGATGCCGCACGCAATGTCCCCACCGAGGCGGTGGACACGCTGCCGCATACCGACGGCACCGATGTGCGCGACGATCCCTGGTGGACCCAGTTCGGCGATCCGCGCCTGGCGCGGGTGATCGACCGCGCCCTGGCCGCCAACACCGACCTGGCCTCGGCCGGATTGGCCGTGCAGCGCGCCCGCCTGCAGGCCGGGCTGGCCGACAATGCGCTGTGGCCGCAGCCGTCGGGCAGCGTCGGCAGCAACGGCAGCCGCCCGATCGACCAGGGTGCCCAGTGGAACCGCGGCAGTTCGGCCAGTGTGTCGCTGCAGTGGGAAATCGACCTGTGGGGTCGCCTGCGCACCCAGCGCGACATCGCCCAGTGGGAAGCGCAGGCGCGTGAGGAAGACCTGCAGAACACCGCGTTGCTGGTGATCGGCGACGTCGCCACGCAGTACTGGACGCTGGCCTTCCTCAACCAGTCGATCAGCGCCGGCCAGGCCAACCTGGACCGCCTGCAGCGCACCCGGCAACTGGTGCAGGCACGCTTCGACGCCGGTGCGGTATCGCGCCTGGAAGTCCGCCAGGCCACCCAGAGCCTGGAGGCGCAACGGGCAACGCAAAGCGCGCTGGAACAGCAGCGCGTGGCCAGCCGCAACGCGCTGACGGTGCTGCTGGATGGGCAGCCGTGGCCACTGGACGACGAGCCGCAGCAGCTGCTGGACGGTGGGCGTCCGGTGGTGGCCGAAGGCCTGCCGGCCGAACTGCTCGGCCGGCGCCCGGACCTGCGCGCGGCCGAACTGCGGCTGCGCAACAGCCTGAAGACGATCAAGGTCACCGCCACCCAGTACTACCCCGCGCTGAGCCTGACCGGCAGCGTCGGCAGCAGCGCGACGTCGTTGTCCAACGTGCTGGAGAATCCGGTGGCCACGCTGGGCGCCGGTCTGTCGTTGCCGTTCCTCAACATCGGCCAGGCCCGGTTGAACACCCGGCTGGCCGGCACCGACTATCAGATCGCCGCCAACGATTTCCGCCGCACGCTGTACACGGCGCTGTCGGAGGTGGACAACGCGCTGTCGGCACGCGAGCAGTTCGCCACCCAGGTGGCGGCCTCGCAGGCATCGTTCGATGAAGCGGTGGAGATCGAGCGGATGTACGAGGTGCGCTACCGGGTCGGTGCCACCGACCTGCGCACGTGGCTGGAAGCGCAGCAGACGCGTCGCGACGCGGAGCTGTCGCTGGCGTCGGTGAAGCAGAAGCAGTTGATCAACGACGTGACGCTGTTCAAGGCGCTGGGCGGCAGCGCAGGGTGACCGCGGCGTAGAGCCGACCGTTGGTCGGCCGCAGACCACCGCGCGTAGAGCCGACCGTTGGTCGGCTGGATCACCGCGTAGAACAGCCGACCAACGGTCGGCTCTACGGTGCGCGGGTTACAGACCGCGCTGGCGGACGGCTTCGAACAGGCTCACGCCGGTGGCGACCGACACGTTGAGGCTTTCGATGTCGCCCGGCATCGGGATCTTGACCAGGCTGTCGCAGTTTTCGCGGGTCAAGCGGCGCAGGCCGTCGGCTTCGCCGCCAAGCACCAGCGCGACATTGCCCTTCAGGTCGATCGAATACAGCGACGCGGTGGCTTCGCCGGCCAGGCCGTAGATCCACACGCCCAGCTTCTGCAGGTCCTTCAGGCAGCGCGACAGGTTGGTCACCGCCACCACCGGGATGCGGTCGGCGGCGCCGGCCGAGGTCTTGCGCACGGTCGCGTTGACCGTGGCCGACTTGTCCTTGGGAATGATCACCGCCGTGGCACCGGCGGCCGCCGCGCTGCGCAGGCAGGCGCCGAGGTTGTGCGGGTCCTGCACCTCGTCCAGCACCAGCAGCAGGGCCTTGCCCTCGGCGGCTTCGACCAGGCCTTCCAGTTCGTTTTCACCGTAGGTACGTGCCGCCTGGTAGCGCGCGGCCACGCCTTGGTGGCGCACCGAACCGCCCACGCCGTCCAGCGCCTGGGTGTTGACCTTGCGCACATCGATGCCCTTGCGCCGCGCATTCTCTTCAATCTCGACCAGACGCGGATTCTTCGCGCTGGCTTCGATCAGCACCTCGCGGACGTTCTCGGCATCGTTCTCGATCGAAGAGGCGACGGCGTTGACGCCGACGATCCACTGGCTTTGCTTGCTCATTGCGGGGGCACGACCGGTACAGGGGGTGGTAATGGTAGAGCATCACGGCCCGCCCTGCCCTGCCGGGCCTTCACCCCGGCGCGCGCCAGTGGCCTCTGCGCCACCGCGGCCGCTGTGTTTCCCCGCGCCGACCGAGGCCTTTCACGCTCTGGGCCACGCCCTCACGGGGTGTCATGGTCAGGGTGCTGATGCGAGACCAGCCCCTGCAGCAGCGCCATTTCCGGATCGTCCTCGTCGCGGATCTCGGCCAGCCCCCCCAATCCATCCACGAACGGGAGCTTGCTGTCCATTCCGTACTGCACGGTCGGCGGCAGGCGGGCCGGGTCATCGAAGGCACCGGCGGCGACGGCCATGCCGTCAGGCGCCTCGTAGGTCAGTGGCGTGCCACAGTCGGCGCAGAAGCCGCGCTGGACCAGGTTGGACGAGGCGAACCGACGCGGCTCGCCCCGGGTCCAGGTGAATTCCACCCGGCGCACCGAGACCAGCGGCGCGTAGTAGGCACCGAACGCCTTCTGGCACATGCGGCAATGACAGATCGAACGGTCGGTCAGTTCGCCACGGACGTGGAAGCGGATCGCGCCGCATTGGCAGCCGCCGCTGTATTCGGGGAGGTCGTTGGGCATGGCAGGCGCTCCGATCGTGGCGTGCGAGGAACCGGTCGGTGGCCGGTATTCCGATCGTTGGATGCGGGGAGCCGGCCAACGGCCGGCACTACCGGGGACGCGTGCCGGCCAGCGGCCGGCACCTGTCGGGGCGGCGTACCGGGCTGCACCCGGTACGCGCCTCGCTCAGTACTTCTGCTTCTTGCGCTTGGCCGGCTGACCACGCGGCGGCAGTTCCGCCGTCTCGTCGTCGTTCTCCTCCACCAGGCGGAAGTCGATCTTGCGCTCTTCCATGCTGGCCTTCAGCACCAGGATCCGCACCCGGTCGCCCAGGCGGTACGCCTTGCCACGGCGTTCGCCGCTGAGCGTCTTGCGGGTCGCGTCGAACTGGTAATAGTCGTGCGGCAGCTGGGTGACGTGGACCAGGCCGTTGACCTTGGACTCGTCCAGTTCGACGAACAGGCCGAAGCTGGTCACCCCGCTGATCACGCCATCGAACTGGCCACCAACGTGCTTTTCCATCCACGCCGCGCGGTAGCGCTCGTCCACTTCGCGCTCGGCCTCGTCGGCACGGCGCTCGCGTTCGGAACACTGCAGCGCCAGCGCGGACATCTCGCGGGCCGAATAGGTGTATTTGTCCAGCGAGCCACCGGTGAGCGCGTACTTGATCGCCCGGTGCACCAGCAGATCCGGATAACGACGGATCGGCGAGGTGAAGTGCGCATACGCATCCAGCGACAAGCCGAAGTGCCCCTGGTTGTCCGGCGAATACACCGCCATGCTCTGGCTGCGCAGCAGCACCGATTCCAGCAGGGCCGCGTCCGGGCGCTCGCGCACCTTCTTGAGCAGCTTGGTGTAATCGCCCGGCTGCACCTTGGCCCACGGCGGCAGGCTCAGCTTGAATTCCTTGAGGAACTCGAGCAGGTCGTCGTACTTGGCTTCCGGCGGCTTGGCGTGGTCGCGGTACGGCGCCGGCACCTGCTTGTGCAGCAGGTACCGCGCGGCCTGCACGTTGGCCGCGATCATGCATTCTTCGATCAACTTGTGCGCATCGTTGCGCACCAGCATGCCGGCCTGGGACACCTCGCCGGTGTTGTCCAGCACGAAGCGCACTTCGGAAGATTCGAATTCGATCGCACCGCGGCGGGTACGCGCCTTGGCCAGCACCTTGTACAACTGGTGCAGGTGCTCGACCTGCGGCAGTACCGCGGCGATCTGGTTGCGCACCGCCACGTCGTTCTCGCCCACCGCCTGCCAGACCTGGTTGTAGGTCAGGCGTGCATGCGAATTCATCACCGCTTCGTAGAAGCGCGAATGGATCACGTCACCGTCGCGGTTCACCTGCATGTCGCAGACGAAGCACATCCGGTCGACCTTGGGCATCAGCGAGCAGATGCCGTTGGACAGGGTCTCCGGCAGCATCGGCACCACGAAGCCCGGGAAGTACACCGAGGTGGCGCGCTTCTGTGCTTCATCGTCGAGCGGGGTGCCCGGGCGCACGTAGTTGGACACATCGGCGATGGCCACCACCAGGCGGAAGCCTTCGGCGTTGGGTTCGCAGTAGACCGCGTCGTCGAAGTCCTTGGCATCCTCGCCATCGATGGTCACCAGCGGCGTGCTGCGCAGATCCACGCGCCCACCGATGCTGTCCGGCTCGACCACCATCGGCACCGCCGAGGCCTCGTTGAGCACCTCCTGCGGGAACTCGAACGGCAGCTCGTGGCCGTGGATCGCGGTTTCCACGATCAGCGATGCGGTCAGCTTGTCGCCGAGCACCGCGATGATGCGGCCGATCGGCGGGCGACGCGTATCCGGCGCCTGGGTCAGCTCGCAGACCACCAGCTGGCCGTCGCGGGCATCGCCGGTCTGGTCCGGCGGAATCTGTACATTGCGCTGCACGCGCTTGTCGTCGGGCACCACGTAGTTGATGCCGAATTCGACGCTGAAGCGGCCGATCAGGCGGGTCATGCCGCGCTCCAGGACGCGCGCGATGCTGCCCTCGCGACGGCCACGACGGTCGATGCCGGTGACGTTGGCCAATACCCGGTCGCCGTGCATGACCTTGCGCATTTCATACGGCGGCAGGAACAGGTCATCCCCGCCCTCCACCGGACGCAGGAAGCCGAAGCCTTCCGGGTTGGCGATGACCACGCCGGTGATCAGGTTGGTGGCCTGCACCGGAGCAAAGCCGCCGCGGCGGTTCTGCACCAGCTGGCCGTCGCGCACCATCGCACCCAGGCGCTTGCCCAGTGCATCGGCGCGGTCCGGCTCGGTCAGGCCGAGATGGACGCCGATCTCTTCAGCGGTCTGTGGACCGTCGCAGCGGTCCAGCAGCTGCAGGATCGCCTCACGGCTGGCGATCGGCTGCGCGTAGCGCTCTGCTTCGCGCGCGGCGTGCGGGTCTACGACGTTCATGTCGGCAGCGGTCGGGTGCGGGCGGCGGCGGGTCGGGATCGGCACGCCGGCGTCCGGTTTCGGCCCGCTACGCTTCCCGCCACGCGGTGGCGCAGGGGTGTTCATTGATTCGGGCATCCACGGTGGCAGCTTGCCGGCCTTCTTGGCGGCAGCGCGGGGCTTGCCCGACGGACCGGCAGCCTGTGGCGCCGGGGACTTGGGGGCTTTCGCGCCCCGGGTCGGTTTCTTTGGTTTCATTGGCCTCCATGGTAACCGCTGACGGTGTGCAGAAGCGGTCGAGGCGCGTGCACATGCAGGTTTGTGAAGAAATTTCGCAAAAGCGTTGACAGGGGCTGTCGGCATCTCCACAATTCGCCTCCTGAGTCGCCCAGGTGGCGGAATTGGTAGACGCACTAGCTTCAGGTGCTAGCGGGGGCAACTTCGTGGAGGTTCGAGTCCTCTCCTGGGCACCACGACTCGGTAAATGATCAAACCCGCGCAAGCGGGTTTTTTCGTTTCTGGCCTCCGGCGCCGCGCCGCTCAGGCCTGCGGGTCGTAGTAGCGGCGCGCCAGCCCCGCCCGTCCCGGGAAATACTTGAACCACGGACGGGCCGCATCGACCACCGCAGCCACCTCGGCATGTGCCATCAACCGCTCCACGTACGCCGACAGCGCGGCCTGCGCGGCGGGCAACGGCACTTAAGCCATTGCATAGAACAACGCCGGCGCCGCAGCGCAGTCGGCCAGGGTGAACGCCTCACCCGTCAGCCAGCGTCGCCCCGCGAGCTGCCGATCCAGCAGTCCATAGCTCTTGAGCAGGGTGGCCCGCGCCGCCGCGGTGACCTGCGCATCCCCCTGCCCGTCCGGCTGCAGCAGCGCGGCGGTCAGCGCCTGCATCGGGGTCATGACGTAGAAGTCGCAGAACCGGTCCCAGAACCTCACCGCCAGCGCCTGCGCCGGATCCGCTGGAATGAGCAAGGCACCGCCGGCGGCATGATGGAGCTGCAGGTGCTCGATGATGATGCTGGTCTCGCCGACGGGCGTGCCCTGTTCGACCAGCAGCGGCATCTTGTCCAGCGGCCACAGCGCCCGGAACGCCGCGCGCTCGACCGGGTCGCCGAGGTTCAACAGCCGCGTGTCCAGCGCGACGCCGAGCACGCCGGCGGCGATCAGCACTTTCTGGCAGCACGAGGACAGCGGATGGAAATGCAGGATCGGGGTCGCCATGGGGGGAACGCCTTGCTGCGGGGTAGGACGAGTATTTTGAGTGGCCACATCCGGGGTCAAGCCGCGCTGCGGCACTGCTGCCCCCACCCGGTGTCGATACCGCGTCAGAATGCATTGACAGCCCTGCAATGCTTCCGCATAATTCGCCCCCTGAGTCGCCCAGGTGGCGGAATTGGTAGACGCACTAGCTTCAGGTGCTAGCGGGGGCAACTTCGTGGAGGTTCGAGTCCTCTCCTGGGCACCATGACTCAGTAAATGATCAAACCCGCGCAAGCGGGTTTTTTCGTTTCTACGGTTTGAATGCCCGGGTGTCGGATGCCTGCTTCGCTGGACATGCCGGTGCGGTGATCCGGCGGCGCGCGACGATCAGAATTTTCCGCGACATGCTGTTGACACATTCCTGGTTCTCGCGCAGAATTCCCCTCCTGAGTCGCCCAGGTGGCGGAATTGGTAGACGCACTAGCTTCAGGTGCTAGCGGGGGCAACTTCGTGGAGGTTCGAGTCCTCTCCTGGGCACCATGACTCAGACAATGATCAAACCCGCGCAAGCGGGTTTTTTCATGTCTGGGGGGTGGGGATTGTTTTCTTTAAAAAGCTAGAGCCAGAGCGTTGCGTCTGCGCCTGCGCCGGGGTGGGCAGGGATGTGTGGGTTCGCGGGACACGCCGTGAACCCATCCCTGGGGGCTCGCGTACGCCATCCATGGCGTACGACGGTCCCGCGAACCCACACACCCCCGCCCCAGACGGTGGGCTGGGGGTCATCGAAGAAACGGGAAGCAAAGCACGCATGACAGGGCTCGTGTTCGGGTTGGTGTTTATGGGTGCAGGTGTGGGTGTTTGAATGGGCGTGAGTGTTGAGTCTGGTTGTTCGTCGCGCATTACCCCTCAAAGCGAAAGCGCAGCCCGTGGGCTGCGCTTTCGTCGTGGGCGTCGAAAGAAGGGTTCGCTCGTCAGGCTTGCTTCGGTGGTACGGCTCTGATCGCAGGTTTATCTCTCTCTATGACCTCGTGAAACGATGGCTTGAGCCGCCGTCTTAGCCGACCAAGCGCAAGCCTCCATCGCAGGTGATGACGTGTCCATCGATAAAGCTGTTGGCGATGAGAAAGACGATGGCCTGCGCGACGTCTTGCGGCTGGCCAACACGCCCGACAGGCGTCTTGGCGGCGTAGTCCGCAAAGACGGGCGCTTTTTGCTCGTCCGTCAGGAAATCCCACCAGGGCGTGTCGATCACACCCGGAGATACGCCATTGACACGCAGAGGGCGCAACTCCGCGGCGAGGATGGGCACCAGGGCTGCAACCGCCGCGTTCGCTGCGCCGATTCCGGCTGTTCCAGGCATGGCGGCCTGAGCGGTCACCGCCGAGATGAAGGTGATACTGCCGTCCTTGCGCAAGGACGGAAGTGCAGCCTGTGCCGTGGCAAAGTGAGGGAAAACCTTTTCCTCGAAGCCCTGCCGCACTTCGTCGAGGCTGACAGATGCGAACGGCCCGGCGCCTTTGCCGCTACCAAGCGACAGAACAAGGTGATCGAATGCGCCAATGCCTGCGAAGGCATTGGGCAGGCGGTCCGTGTCAGCCGCGTCAAGAACGAGGACGGCAAGATCACCGCCCAGCTCATTCTTCGCCGCTTCCAGTCGCTGTTCGGTACGGCCGGTGATCGTGACTCTGTGGCCCAGGGCAAGAAGCTGGCGAGCGGTCGCAAGGCCAATACCGGTCGATCCGCCGATGATGACGGTGTGTTGTTGAACGGGCATGATTTTTCCTTTATCTGATGGTTGAGCGATGCAACGTGTGACTACGTTGGAAGCACCGGTTGCATGACTGGCGTTGTTACGCGCCGCTTGATGAGCCCGGGTGGGCTGTCGGCAATCCGACAAGTTCGAGGCTGATCGACCGCAAGCGATCACGCGCGGCAGCGTCATAGGCTTGTGGGTTGGCCCGTCGTGGCTGAAGTCCATCGAAATAACAACCGCTCATTCCGTCCGTCTGGTCGGCAACAGCAAGATGGAGGATTGCATTGGCTCCTTCATCAACGGTGCTGATCGGTGCAATACCGTCCTCGCGCACCATCGCGGTATCCATATAGGTCGCCGGATGCAGGCCATTTGCCGCGACACCTGATCCGTCCAGTTCATTGGCGAGATCGAGGGTAAACATGATCTGCGCGAGCTTGCTCTGGCAGTAGGCTCGCGCACCGCTGTAGCCTTTCATCAGCATGAGGTCGGCGAAATCGATGGGCTGCTGTCCCATCGATGCCACATTGACGATTCTGGCGGGGTGGCTCTTTTGCAGAAGTGGCAGAAGAAGACGGGTTAACAGGAAGCTGGAGAGATAGTTGACGGCGAAGCGCAACTCGTAGCCATCCCGGCTGACCTCCCGCGACGAACTGGCACCACCCACGCCGATTCCAGCGTTGTTGATAAGCACGTCAAGACGGCCATGGTCACGTTGAATGGCTTCTGCGAGTGCACGCACCTCGGCCAGCGAGGAAAAATCGGCGGAATAAAAGGTTCCCCTACCGCCGGATTGGCGTATCTCCTGCAGCAGGCTGTCGGCCCGCACGCGGTCACGGCCGTGGATCAACAGCGTCGCTCCGGAATTCGCCAGTCGTTGGGCAACGCGGCGCCCGACGCCATCGGTCGATCCGGTAATCAATATCGTCTTTTCCTTCAGCTCCATACTGCCACCCTTTCTTCAACTTGATCGGAGTGATGGCAGTGTTCCCCTATCCTGGGACCACAAACAGTTCCCGTACTATCCTGGTATTGGTACTGCTACGATGAGGTATGAGCGATCTTCCAGCCACCCTCGAAATTCGTCGACGCGAGTTCGGGGCCTTCCTGCGTTCCCGCCGTGAAAAGCTGACGCCTGCCAGCGTTGGGTTGGCTGAAGGATTTCGCCGGCGAACACCGGGGCTGCGACGCGAGGAGGTTGCAATGCTCGCTGGCGTAGGGACTACCTGGTACACCTGGCTCGAGCAGGGCCGCGATGTGCATCCCTCGGTGGAAGTGCTATCGGCACTTGCCGACGCCCTCAAACTCGATCCAGCCGAACGGCGGCATCTTTTCATCCTGAACAACCGGCCCCCACCGCAAGCCGCTCTGACGGGGCCGGAACAGGTGGAAGAACCCTTGAGGCGCATGTTGGACAGCCTGACGGGGCAGCCTGCCTATGTGCTGGGCCGTCGCTGGGACGTGCTCGCCTGGAATCGTGCGGCCGAAGTGCTGTTTGGCGACTACGGAAAGCTCCAGGGGGACGAACGCAACATCATGCACCTCGTTTTTGCCAACCCTGCGCACCGCCGTTTGCTGATCGATTGGGACAAGCTCGCGCCGGCATCGCTGGCCATGTTCCGTGCCGACAGTGCCCGTTATGCCGGTGATCTCGAGTTCGAGCGGTTGATTGCCACGCTGATGAAAGCCAGCCGCGAGTTCCGGGACTGGTGGCCCAGGCATGACGTGCTGCGGCCCTTTACCGGACACAAGCGCATCAAGCATCCGGTGGGCGGTCGCATGACGTTTGAATACACCAGCCTGGCTGTCTCCGATCAGCCAGACATGAAACTCATCGTGTACACGCCACTCAACGAGGCGAAGACGGCCATGAAACTGGCTGACTTGCTTCAGACGCCGTCCCGGAGCACAGGAATGCGACGTTTCAGCAGCCAGTGATCGCCCAATAGGCGGTGGCGCTGCCCCAGTCGCTGCTCGATCACCGACCGCCAAGGCAACAGGCTGAACCCCATGCCCTCGTCCAGCATCGCGTAGCGTCCGCTGGTGGACATGATGGCCCCCCATGTTCGGTCAGGACGCTGGCGCGCTGCTGCATCGCTTGCTTGGCGTCTGCGCCAAAGCCCACGTCGCCCGGCTCCAAGCCGCCGCCAATCCGTGGCTGGCCAAGCCTGGTGGCCCCGATGACGCGGGCCTGCCGCTCAATCCGCAGAGGGGATTTCAGTACCAACGTCACGCACCCAAACGCTGCGCATCGTAGTGACGGCCCTGCTCGCGAAGGTCATTCGGCACCTTCCAGAGGTGGTGATCAGTGCGGACATGCCATCGCTCGCCAGCGCGGCGACGTTCAACCCTGCACCCCCACCACCGCGCCGGAACCGCTGATCAATGCCCGCCGGCCGAGGCTGCACCTGCGCCTGCGCCGAACGGCGGCTTGGCCAGCCACAGGAAGGCGATGATCGCCAGGAAGATCCAGCCCAGCAGGAAGAAGATGTCGTTGAAGCCCATCTGCGACGCCTGGTGGTTGATCATGTTGTTGAGCACCGCCGCGCCATGTTGCAGATCGCCCTGCCCCATCGCCGCCACCTGATCCTGCATGCCCGGCTGGTAGGCCGAAATGTGCTCGGTCAGATCCGCATGGTGAACCTGCGTCCGGCGCGCCCACAGCCACGTCGTCAACGATGCCGCGAAACTGCCGCCCAGCGTACGCAGGAACGTCGCCAGGCCCGAGCCCGCCGCGATCTCGCGGCCGTCCAGGTCCGACAGCAGGATCTGCAGCACCGGCATGAAGAACAGCGCCACGCCGATGCCCATGATCAGCTGCACCCCCGCCACGTGGGCGTAGTCCACCTGCAGGTTGAAGTCCGAACGCATGAAGCTGGTGAAGGACAGGAACACGAACGCGAACGAGGCAATCATGCGCATGTCGAAACGCGACGCGTACTTGCCCACGAACGGCGTCATGATCACCGGCAGGATGCCGATCGGTGCCGTTGCCAGGCCTGCCCAGATCGCCGTGTAACCCATGTCGCGCTGCAACCACTGCGGAATCAGCAGCGATACGCTGAAGAACGCCGCGTACGCCACCACCATCGCCAGCGTACCGGCGCGGAAATTGCGGTGCCGGAACAGCTTCAGATCCACGATCGGGTCCTTGTCGGTCAGCTCCCAGATCAGGAACACCGCCAGGGCCACTACCGCCACACAGGCCAGCACGACGATCTTGGTCGAGGAGAACCAGTCTTCGTCGTTGCCCAGGTCGAGCACCAGCTGCAGCGCGCCCACGCCGATCACCAGGGTGATCAGGCCGACGTAATCCATCTTCGGCTTCTCGATCTGCTCCGGGCGGCCCTTCAACTGGCTGCCCACCACCATCGCCGCGAAAATGCCCAGCGGCACGTTGATCAGGAAGATCCACTCCCAGCTGTAGTTGTCGGTGATCCAGCCGCCCAGGATCGGGCCGCAGATCGGCGCCACCACCGTGATCATCGCCAGCAGCGCCAGCGCCTGCCCGCGTTTCTCACGGGGGTAGATCGAGACCAGCAACGACTGCGTGATCGGGTACATCGGACCGGCCACGAAACCCTGCAGCGCGCGCGACAGCACCAGCATGCCCATGCTCTGGGCCAGGCCGCACAGCAGCGAGGTGACCACGAAGGCCAGCGTCGCCCAGATGAACAGCTTGCGTTCGCCGAAGCGGCGGCTCAGGAAGCCGGTCAGCGGCAGCGCGATCGCGGTGCTGACCGCGAACGAAGTGATGACCCAGGTGGCCTGCTGCGAACTGGCACCGAGGTTGCCGGCGATGGTGGGCAGCGAGACGTTGGCGATGGTGGTGTCGAGCACCTGCATGAACGAGGCCATCGCCAGGCCGACGGTGCACAGCGCGACGCTGGGAGGCAGGAAACCGGCGGCCGCACCGGGCGCCGACGGTGCGCCCGGGGTGCCGGGCGCGGCGGGAGCTTGTGCGGACATGGTGGCCTCAGTTCGCCTTGGCCTGCTGCGGCAGGTTGCCCTGGATGATCGTATGGATCATGTCATCGGCGCTGTGCAGCTGCTTGGCGTAGACGTCGGTGTCGAACACCTGGCCCTTGGCGATCTGCGTCGGCAGCACGGTGCCCTTCTGGTCGCGCAGGCTCACTTCGGCCTTGATCGACAGACCGATGCGCAGCGGATGCTCGGCCAGCTGCTTGGCATCGATGGCGATGCGCACCGGAACGCGCTGCACGATCTTGATCCAGTTGCCGCTGGCGTTCTGCGCCGGCAGCAGCGAGAACGCCGAACCGGTGCCCAGGCCCAGGCTGTCGATGCGGCCCTTGTAGGTGACGTCACCGCCGTACAGGTCCGAACGCAGCTCCACTTCCTGGCCCAGGCGCATGTGGCGCAGCTGGGTTTCCTTGAAGTTGGCTTCCACCCACATCTGTTCGGTGGGCACCACCGCCATCAGCGCGGTGCCCGGCTGGACGCGCTGGCCCACCTGCACCGAGCGACGGGCGACGTAGCCGCTGACCGGCGCGACGATGCCGGCGCGGGCGTTGTTGAGGAACGCCTGGCGCAGCTGCGCGGCGGCGGCCTGCACGTCCGGCTGGGTGGCGATCACGGTGTCATCGACCAGCGCGTTGCTGCGCTCGAAGGTTTCGCGCGAACCGGCCACGGCCGCTTCGGCGCCGGCCAGCTCGTCGCGGGCGTGGGCCAGTTCTTCGTTGGAAATCGCACCGGTGGCAGCCAGGCCCTTGCGGCGGTTGAAGTCCTCGCGGACCCGCTTCAAGGTCACCTGGCGCGCGTTCAGATCCGCCTGCGCGCCTTCCACGCTGCGGTACAGACCGCGCGTCTGGCGGACCGTCTTGGCCAGGTTGGCCTCGGCCTGCTGCAGCGCCACTTCGGTATCGGCCGGGTCCAGCTGCACCAGCAGCTGGCCACGTTCGACGCGCATGCCGTCATCGGCGTTGATCGAGACCACCGTGCCGCTCACCAGCGGGGTGATCTGCACCTGGTTGCCCTGCACGTAGGCATCGTCGGTGTCTTCGAACCAGCGGCCGAACATGAAGTACCACAGGGCCAGCGCGGCCAGCAGCAGCACCACGATGACCAACAGGCCGCGCAGCAGCTTGCCACGACGGGACGGAGCTGCCGGGGCGGCAGCGGGAGCGGGAGCGGATGTCTGGCTCATGGGATGTGTCTCAGAAATGCGTGGAATCGGGGGTGGCGGCAACCGGGGCAGCGTCGCTGGAAGGCGTAAAGCCGCCGCCCAGCGCCTGGCTCAGTCGCACCGAAACAAGGATCTGGCGCGACTGCAGATCGGCCAGCCGCTGCTGGGACGCCAGCAGCTGCTCTTCGACACTGAGCACGTCCAGGTAGCTGCCGATGCCGGCGCGGTAACGCTGGTCGGCCAGGTCGTGGGCGGCACGTGCCGTGCTCACCGCCTGGGCCTGCGCGGCAGCCTGGTCGGCCAGCGAGCGCACCGCGTTGACCTGGTCGGCCACATCGCGCAGCGCGTTGACCACCGACTGGTTGTAGTCGGCCACGGCCAGGTCGTACTGCGCATCGGTCTTGTCCAGGTTGGCGCGCAGGCGGCCACCGTCGAAGATCGGCAGGCTCAGCGCCGGGCCGAGGAAGGCGAAGGTCGAGCCGCTCTTCAGCAGCTGGTCCACTTCACTGGAGACCACCCCGCCCAGCGCGGTCAGGTTGAGGCTGGGATAGAACTGCGCCTTGGCCGCGTGGATCTCGCGACCGGCCGCTTCCACCCGCCAGCGCGCGGCGACGATATCCGGGCGACGCCCGAGCAGTTCGCTGGGCAGCACGCCCGGCAGCTGCAGCGCCATGGGATTGAGTACCTGCGGGCGCACGATCTGCAGGCCGCGGTCCGGGCCCTGCCCGACCAGCGCGGCCAGCGCGGTGCGGGCCTCGTCGATCTGCTGCTGCGCGGCCTGCTGTTGCTGCTGCGCGGCCGGGATGCGGGCTTCGGCCTGGCGGGTCTGCAGGTCGCTGTCGATACCGGCAGTGCGACGCTGCCGGGTCAGGTCCAGGGTCTTCTGCGAACGCGCCAGCTCTTCGCTGGCCACATCGTGCAGCGTCCACGCATAGCCCAGCTGTGCGTAGGCCTCGGCGATGGCCGCCGACAGGTTCAGGCGCGCGGCCTGGGCATCCACTTCGGCGGCATGGCCGCTGTCCACGGCCGCTTCCCAGGCGGCGCGCTTGCCGCCCCACAGGTCGATGCCGTAACTGAAGCTGAGGTAGGCCTGGCCGCTGCCGGCATAACTACCGCCCAGCTCGTCGCCGACCATCGATTCGGGCAGGCGCACGCCGGTGTAGCCGCCGGAAGCGGACAGCTTGGGCAGGCGGTCGGCGTGGGCGGTGCCGATCTGCGCACGGGCCTGGCGCAGGCGCGCATCGGCCGCGTCCAGCCCGGGATTGCGCTGCAGGCCTTCGGCGATCAGCGCGTCGAGCTGCGGGTCACCCAGCGCGCGCCACCAGTCGGTGGCCGGCCAGCCGGGCTGGCTCAGCCCGCTGGCGGACAGGGTGCGCTGGGTCTGCAGGCCGTCGGCGTCCAGCAGCCGCCCGTGCGGTTCCAGGCCGCGGCTGCTGGCACACGCAGCCAGCGCAAGCGCCAGCACGGACAGCAGCACCGGCCGCAGCGGGCGCAGTGAAGAGGTGCGATCAGAGATGGAGGTCATGGCGAATCATTCAGGGAGTCACGTACACGGGTCATGAGGGAAAGCAGCTGGGCGCGCTCGTCCGGGGACAGATCGCGCAGGGCGTCGTCGATGGTCTGGTCGCCGCGCTGCTTCAGCCTGGCCCACAGTTGGCGGCCTTCATCAGTCAATACGATCTGCAACGCCCGCCGGTCCTGGGCATGCGGCTCGCGCCGCACACAGCCCATCGCTTCCAGCTTGTCCAGCAGGCGGGTTACCGCGCTGGGCACCTGGTCCAGGGCCTGGGCCAACTCGTTGGCGGTGCACGGGGCCTTGACCGAGAGCACCTTCAATCCGAGGTAGTGGGTGAAGCCAATGCCGAGGTTTTCCTCGGCCATCGACGTGTCGAGCTGACGGACCAGGCCGTCGCGCACCTGGCGCAACAGCAGGCCGAAGCTGGGAGGATGGGCTTCAGGGCAGATCATCATGCGGCGCACTTTACTTCCAGAAGATATATTTCTCAATGAAACTATTCAATCTGGAACAAAATGCTGTGTTGCAACAAACAGAACACTGCTTGGGGTGCGTCACCTTAATAGCCATCGCCGATGGCCCGGTATTACAATCTGGACAATGAATAACATTTTCAGGCCAGAGGACGCCGCACTCTCCCCGCCGCTGGTCCGCCACGAGGTGCTGGACTGGCTCGAGCGCGACGATGGCGTGCCGGTGCTGGGCTTCCAGATCGAGAGCGCGCGCGGGCTGGAACGCGAGATCGACTGGCACGAGCACCGCCGGGCCCAGCTGATCTGCGTGGAAGTGGGTCTGCTCAACACCCGCACACGGCACGGCAACTGGTCGCTGCCACCGGGCTGCGCCGGCTGGATGCCGCCGGGCGAACCGCACACCGTGGACATCTCCGGGCCGCTGCGTGGCTGGGGCCTGATCATCAGCCCGGCGCTGGCCCATGACCTGCCCGACGAGCCGTGCGTGATCGCCATTTCCGACCTGCTGCAGGCGCTGGCGCTGCGGGTGACCCGCTGGGTCCCCACCCCCAAGGCCGATCTGCGCCAGCAGCACATGATCGAGGTGCTGCTGGACGAGATCCGCAATGCGCCGCGCCAGCGCATGCACCTGCCGATGCCGCAGGACCGGCGGCTGCTGCGGATCGCCTCGCAGCTGATCGCCGATCCGGCCGACGGCCGCAGCCTGGAACAGTGGGCGCACTGGGCTGGGCTGTCGCCGCGTACACTCACCCGGCACTTCCGCGACGAGACCACCCTCAGCTTCGCCCAGTGGCGCCAGCAGGCGCGCCTGGCCGACGGTCTGCGGCGTCTGTCGGATGGGCACAGCGTGTCCGACATCGCCTACGAGCTTGGTTTCAGCAGCCCCAGCGCCTTCGTCACCGTGTTCCGCCGCCACTTCGGCTGCCCACCCGGGCGCTACCTGGCACGGACCGGCCACCCCCTCAATCCATCACGCGGCTTGGCATCCCCGGCCGCATCCGGATAATCGTCCGCCTGCGAGGGCGACAGCCGTCGCCGTCCCTTGCCACAGGTAACAATCCCGCATGACCGATCTTGCCCGCCCCGCGTTCCACGGCTTTGAACAGCTGCCCCTGCGCGAGTACGCCGAACGGGCGTACCTGGACTATTCGATGTACGTGGTGCTCGACCGCGCACTGCCGTTCATTGGCGACGGCCTCAAGCCGGTGCAGCGCCGCATCATCTATTCGATGAGCGAGCTGGGCCTGAATGCCGCCTCCAAGCCGAAGAAGTCCGCGCGTACGGTCGGTGATGTGATCGGCAAGTACCATCCGCATGGTGACAGCGCCTGTTACGAAGCGCTGGTGCTGATGGCCCAGCCGTTCTCCTACCGCTATCCGCTGATCGAAGGCCAGGGCAACTTCGGTTCCACCGACGATCCCAAGTCGTTTGCGGCCATGCGTTACACCGAGTCCAAGCTGACCCCGATCGCCGAAGTGCTGCTGGGCGAAATCAACCAGGGCACCACCGACTGGACCCCGAACTTCGACGGCACCCTGGAAGAACCGACCTGGATGCCGGCGCGCCTGCCGCACCTGCTGCTCAACGGCACCACCGGCATCGCCGTGGGCATGGCCACCGACGTGCCGCCGCACAACCTCAACGAGATCGTCAGCGCGCTGCTGCACCTGCTCGATGATCCGGACGCGACCATCGCCGACCTGTGCGAGCACGTGAAGGGCCCGGACTATCCGAGCTTCGCCGAGATCATCACCGCGCCGGCCGACCTGCGGAACATGTACGAAACCGGCTACGGCAGCGTGCGTGCACGCGCGACGTACTTCAAGGAATCGACCAACATCGTCATCAACGCGCTGCCCTTCCAGGTATCGCCGTCGAAGGTGATCGAGCAGATCGCCGCGCAGATGCGCGCCAAGAAGCTGCCGTGGCTGGAAGACATCCGCGACGAGTCCGACCATGCCAACCCGGTGCGGGTGGTGCTGGTGCCGCGCTCCAACCGCGTGGACGCCGACCAGTTGATGGGCCATCTGTTCGCCACCACCGACCTGGAGCGCAGCTACCGGGTCAACCTCAACGTGATCGGGCTGGACGGGCGTCCGCAGGTGAAGAACCTGAAGATGCTGCTCAGCGAGTGGCTGCAGTTCCGCGCCACCACCGTCACCCGCCGCCTCACCCATCGGCTGCAGAAGGTCGAGCGCCGCCTGCACCTGTTGGACGGCCTGCTGGTGGCCTTCCTCAACCTGGATGAAGTGATCCGCATCATCCGCACCGAGGATGAGGCCAAGCCGGCGCTGATCGCGCGTTTCGGGCTGAGCGAGGAACAGGCCGATTACATCCTGGACACCCGGCTCAAGCAGCTGGCGCGCCTGGAAGAAATGAAGATCCGTGGCGAGCAGGACGAGCTGGCCAAGGAGCGCGCCAGGATCCTGTCGATCCTGGACAGCAAGGCCAAGCTGAAGAAGCTGATCCGCGACGAACTCACCGCCGATGCGAAGAAGTTCGGCGATGACCGCCGCTCGCCGCTGGTGCAGCGTGGCGCGGCGCAGGCCATCGATGAAACCGAGCTGGTGCCGAGCGAGCCGATGACCGTGGTGCTGTCGGAGAAGGGCTGGATCCGTGCGGCCAAGGGCCACGACATGGACCCGTCCACCCTGTCCTACCGCGACGGCGATGCGTTGCTGGGGGCGGTGCGTGCGCGCAGTACCCAGCAGGTGGCGTTCCTGGACAGTGAGGGCCGCGCGTATTCGACCCTGATCCACACCCTGCCCTCGGCGCGCGGCAACGGCGAACCGCTGACCGGCCGCTTCTCGCCGGCGCCGGGCAGTGCCTTCATGACCCTGGCCAGTGGCGAGAACAACACCCGCTTCGTGCTGGCCTCCACGCACGGCTACGGCTTTGTGACCCGCTTCGAGAACCTGACCGGGCGCAACAAGGCCGGCAAGGCGATGCTCAACCTGACCTCCGGCTCGAAGGTGCTCACCCCGGCGGTGGTCGCCAATCCGGAAACGGACCGCATCGTGGCGGTGACCAGCTCGGGCAACCTGCTGGCGATCGCCGCCAGCGACCTGCCGGAACTGGACAAGGGCAAGGGCAACAAGATCATCGACATCCCCAAGGCCAAGCTCGCCACCGAGCGCGTGGTCGCGGTGGTGTCGGTCGCCCCGGGCAACACGCTGCTGGTACGCAGCGGCGCGCGCACGATGAACCTGTCGTTCAAGGACCTGGACACCTACCTGGGCACGCGTGCGACGCGCGGCCACCTGCTGCCGCGTGGCTGGCAGAAAGTGGAAGGGTTGGCGGTGGAGTAACGCGGGCTACGGCCGGCGCTACCGATCACGCACACGCAGAAAGGCCGGGTTTCCCCGGCCTTTTTGCTTGATTCAACGTCGGCTGGCTGGCGGATGCTGGCGGGCGGACGGGGACTTGATGCGGCGAGCTGGCGAAGGCTGGCTGGCGCGCGGTGGAACCAGGGGGGCGGTAGTGCCGGCCGCTGGCCGGCTCCCCGCAATGCCCGAACGGATACACCGGGCCCCGCGATGTACGCAGCACATCGTGGGGCTGATGGGCGTATGCGCGTCAGTGCGCCGCCGTGCCTTTGGCATCCATCTTGCTGGTCTGGTACAGGGCCAGGCCGATGCGCTTGATCAGGCCCAGCTGCTGTTCCAGCCACCAGGCGTGGTCTTCCTCGGTGTCCTTCAGCTGCACCAGCAGCATGTCGCGGCTGACGTAATCCTGGTGCTGCTCGCACAGCTTCATGCCGGCGGCCAGGTTGTCGCGCACGCTGTATTCGGTGTCCAGATCCTTCTGCAGCATCTCTTCCACGGTCACGCCGGGCTCGAAGGCATGCGGGCGCATGTCCGGGGTACCGCCCAGGAACAGGATCCGGCGCAGCAGCGCATCGGCGTGCTGGGTTTCTTCTTCCATCTCGTGGTTCAGGCGTTCGTACAGCGCGAACAGGCCCTGGTCCTCGTAGCGGCGCGAATGGATGAAGTACTGGTCACGCGCAGCCAATTCGCCGCGCAGCAGTTCCTTCAAACACGCGATGACGTCCGGATTGCCTTTCATTGGGGGTGCTTCCTGGTGGATCGATGGGCGCCATGGTGCCGCATCCACAAATCCAATGATCTAATCGGAATCACTTGCAGTTGCGCTTCGCCCGGCCACTACATGGCCCTCACAGTGCCTCAACCGGGGGACACCGTGGTGCACAGCGGCCGACCAACGGTCGGCGCTACGTCGTGGCACCTGCCCGGCCTGTCCCGCGCTCCATCCAGCTCAACAGCGGGCCGGTCATGGCCGTGGTCACCAGCGCCATGATCACCAGCACGGCGAACAGGCGATCACCGAGGAAGCCCAGCTCGTAGCCCAGGTTGAGCACGATCAGCTCCATCAGGCCGCGGGTGTTCATCAGCGCGCCCAGCTTCCACGCGTCGTGGCTGTCCATGCCCGCGCTGCGCGCCGCGCTCCAGGTGCCGATCAGCTTGCCCAGCGTGGCCACCGCGATGACCACCAGGCACAGCACCAGGTCGCTGGCCTGCAGGGCATCGGCGCGCATGCGCAGCCCGGTCATGGCGAAGAACAGCGGCAACAGCAGGGTCACCGCAAACGGCTCCACCCGGGCCGCCACGGTGTGGCGCAGGGTGGCATTTCCCGACACCGCCACGCCGGCGGCGAACGCGCCGAACAGCGCGTGGATGCCCAGCATTTCGGTCACCAGCGCGCAGCCCAGTGCCATCAGCAGCATCACCAGCAACCACCGCCCTTCCTGGCCGGGGGCGATCACCTGCCGCGAGAACCAGGGCCGTACCACCGCCAGCATGACCCCGACAAAGGCCACCACGCAGACCAGGTTGATGGCCGCCGGTACCCACCCCTGCGCCTGTGCAGCGGCCACGATCAGCGCCAGCAGGCACCACGCCGTCGCATCGCCGAGCGCGGCGCAGGCGATCGCGGTCTGCCCCAGCGGCGTGCTGGTCATGCCGCGGTCGGCCAGGATGCGCAGCAGTACCGGGAAGGCGGTGATGCTCAGGGAAATGCCGACAAACAAGGCAAAGCCGGTGAAGCCGACCCCGCTCGGTGCGTGCGCGGCGTACAGCCAGATCGCCAGCCCGACGCCGAGCACGAACGGCACCGCGATGCCGGCGTGGCTGACCACGAAGGCGAAGCGACGGCGCCCGCGCAGCCCGCCCAGGTCCAGTTCGGCCCCGGCCACCAGCAGGAACATCAGCACGCCCAACTGGCTGAGCAGGCCCAGCGACCCCAGCGAGGCCGGCGGGAACAGCGCGCCGTGCAGGTCCGGCAACAGCGCCCCCAGCACCAACGGTCCCATCATCAGGCCGGCGGCCATCTCGCCGATCACGCCCGGCTGGCCGAACCGCCGGAACAGCCAACCGGCGCCCTTGGCCACCAGCAGCAGCACCAGCAGCTGCATCAGGAACAGGCCCAGCGGCGCGTGCAGGTGGGCCGCCCAGTCGGTGCCCAGCGACGACTCGGCGCGGGCCACCTGCACGGCCACCGTTGGGCCGGCGTAGCGCGCCAGCGCGAGGCCAACCAGCAGTGGCAGCGCCACCCAGCCCAGGTAACGCCACGCCAGCCCGCTGCGGCGCATGCCGCCGGTGGTATCTGCTTCCATTACCGATCCCCATCGATTGAGGGGCGATTCTACCGCTGCACGGCGCCGCTGCGCCGTGCAACGCGTGTGCCGATCAGGCCAGCGCCTGTTCGTGCACCCCGGCCACCGCGCGGCCGGACGGGTCGGCCATGGTGGCAAAGCTGGCATCCCAGGCGATGGCGGCCGGCGACGAGCATGCGATCGACTTGCCGCCCGGCACCGTTTCGGCCGCGGCCTGCGTCGGGAAGTACTGCTCGAACACATGGCGGTAGTAGTACGCCTCCTTGGTCTGCGGCGGGTTGTGCACGAACCGCTTGTCGGCCGCCGCCATCACCCGGTCGCTGATCTGTGCGTCGGCATGCGCCTTGAGCCCGTCGATCCAGCCGTAGCCGACGCCGTCGCTGAACTGCTCTTTCTGCCGCCACAGGATCGACTCGGGCAGATAGCCTTCGAATGCCTCGCGCAGCACCGCCTTCTCAATGCGACGTGCGCCCTGCGGCCCCTGCCCTACCATCTTGTGGCGGGCGTCGATGCGCATGGCCACATCGAGGAATTCGCGGTCCAGGAACGGCACGCGCGGCTCCACGCCCCAGGCCATCATCGACTTGTTGGCGCGCAGGCAATCGTAGTTGTTCAGCGCGTCGAGCTTGCGCACCAGTTCTTCATGGAATTCGCGGGCGTTGGGCGCCTTGTGGAAGTACAGGTAGCCGCCGAAGATCTCGTCGCTGCCCTCGCCGGAGAGCACCATCTTCACGCCCATCGCCTTGATCCGCCGCGCCAGCAGGAACATCGGCGTGGACGCGCGGATGGTGGTGACGTCGTAGGTTTCCACGTGGCGGATCACCTCGGGCAATGCGTCCAGGCCTTCTTCGAAGGTGTACTCGAAGCCATGGTGCACCGTGCCCAGCGCTTCGGCGGCGATCGCCGCGGCCGCCAGGTCCGGTGAGCCTTTCAGGCCGATGGCGAAGGAGTGCAGACGCGGCCACCACGCCTCGCTTTTGTCACCGTCCTCGACGCGATGGCGCGCATAGCGTGCGGCCACGGCGGCCACCAGCGAGGAGTCCAGCCCGCCGGACAGCAACACGCCATAGGGCACGTCGGTCATCAACTGGCGGTGCACGGCGCGCTCGAAGGCCTCGCGCAGCGCGGCACGGTCGGCCTCGACACCTTCCACCGCGTCGTAGTCGCGCCAGGGCCGCTCGTAGTAACGGGTCAACGTGCCGGTGGCGCTGTCGTACCAGTGGCCGGGCGGGAACTGCGCCGCATCGGCGCAGATGTCCACCAGCGACTTCAACTCCGACGCCACCACCAGGCGGCCGTCCTTGTCATGGCCCCAGTACAGCGGCACCACCCCGATCGGATCGCGTGCGATCAGCACCCGCTGCTGGTCGCGATCCCACAGCGCGAAGGCGAAGATGCCGTTGAGGCGGTTGAGGAACGAGGCCGGGCTGTCCTGCCGGTACAGCGCGTTGATCACTTCGCAGTCCGAGCCGGTCTGGAACGCGTAGGGCTGGGCCAGTTCGGCCTTCAGTTCGCGGTGGTTGTAGATCTCGCCGTTGACCGCCAGGGCCAGCCCGCCGTCCTCGGACAGCAGCGGCTGCGAACCGCCGGCCGGATCGACGATGGCCAGCCGCTCGTGCACCAGGATGGCGCCGGCATCGACGTACACCCCGCTCCAGTCCGGGCCGCGATGGCGCTGGCGCTGCGACAGGTCCAGCGCATGGCGGCGCAGCGCGGTGAGGTCGTCGCCGGCCTGCAGGCCGAAAATTCCGAAGATCGAACACATGGGAACAACTCCTGATGATGGGGGGGTACACGGGGTGCAGGCGGTCGAGCGGCCAAAAAAAAACCCGCATCGACCGATGCGGGTTTTCTGGTGTCCGGGGGTATGGTGCCTGTACTAGCCCTGGTCGCAGTCCCGCATTGGCCGCGCACGATTATTCGCGCGCAGGTTATTGCGGTTGGTATTGGTGACGGCGGTGGCCGGGAGCGAGTGCATGGATCGACCGTAACCGGCTTTGGGCGGCGGTGCAACTGTTGCGATGGCAACCGTTCCGGCCCCGGCGTTCAGCGGCGGCGACGGTGCGCTCCGGGATAATCCCCGGCCCCCTGCTGGATGTCATGGATGAACCTGTTCCCCCGCCGCCCGTTGCTGTGCGCCCTGGTGTTGGCCGTCCTGAGCGGCTGCGCCGCCGCCCCGACCCGCCCGGTCAGCGACACCGAACGTGACGCGCTTGCCAGGGCCGCCGATGGCAAGTTCGATTCCGCCGTGCGCGTGGCGAAGATGTACCAGGCCTGGAATGATCCGCGCGCCCTGGACTGGTACGCCCGCGCGGCCGCCGCCACGCCGCGTACCCACCACACCACCAGCGCCGAAGAGACGCTCGGCACGCTGCTCGAACGCGGCCGCCTGGACAGTGGCGAGGGGCCGCAGAAGCCCGAGGCGGTGGTGATGAAGGCATCACCGCGCAAGGCCTTCCACTGGTACCACAGCGCCGCCTACCACGGCTCGCCGTATGCCATGCACGACCTGGAAAAATGGTACGAGCGGCGCGGCGACATGGCCGGCGCGCTGCGCTGGCGGCTGCGGTCTGCGGTGTACCTGCGCGAGCTGTACAAACTGGACGCGCTGCGCGCGGCCACGAGCGGGTCTGCCAAGCCCGGCAACCCGGTGGCCACCGGCCCGGCGCCGAATCCGCTGATCGCCCGCATCCAGCGTCGCGCCGAACGCGGCGATGCCGAATCGCAGGTGGATCTGGGCACGTTGTACGAAGCGGGCATCGGCGTGGTGCAGGACAAGGCCGAGGCGTTGCGCTGGTACGAACGCGCCGGCACGCAGGGCAACGTGTACGGCCAGTACCTCGGCGGCCTCGCCCTGGGCCGGGGCGGCGATGGACTGCAGAAGAACGTGGAGGCAGCGGCGGCATGGTTTGCCAGGGCCCATGCGCAGGGCTTCTACATGGCCGAAGAATCGTACTGGCGCCAGGCGATCGCACCGCCGTTCTGGACCTTCGAATGACCACGCGACGCTGAGGACGGTCGTGCGGAGCGCTGGCCGGTTGCTTCTCCGTTCGGGCCATCACGGGGCCGGCCAACGGCCGGCACTACCCTGCGCTGTACACACATCGCGTGCATCGACAAGTCTGCTTCGGCGTCGGGAATTCGCCCAGAATGGTGGGCATGAGCACCGCCACCTTCCGCGACGAAACCATCAGCCGTGCGCGCATGCAGGCGATCATCGCCGCGCATCCGCGTGCCGCCACGTTCGACTCCTGCAGCTTCGATGGCGGGGATTTTTCGCGGCTGGACATGGACGGTTTCCAGTTCAACCAGTGCTCGGTGACCGGCGCCAACTGGCTGGCGGCCTCGCTGGAGGAAAGTCGCTGGAGCAAGTGCCGGGGCGCCGAGTGCGACTTCAGTTCGGCACTGCTCAGCGATGCGCGCTTCGCGCACTGCGACCTCAACAACAGCCACTGGCGCCGTGCGACGTTGTCCTCGGTGCAGTTCGCCGACTGCAAGCTGACCGGCGCGCACCTGCAGGAAGTGACCGGCTGGGCACTGGAGTTCCGCGACTGCCTGCTGGTCAGCGCCGACCTGCGCGGGCTGTCGTTCCGCAAGGCGCAACTGGACGGGATGGATTTCTCCGATGCGGAGTTGTCCGGCTGCGATTTCCGCGATGCGGTGTTCAACGGCGGCAGCCTGCGCAACGCGCAGACCCGATTGACCCGTTTCGAGGGCGCGGACCTGCGCGGCACGGACATCAGCGGGCTCAACGTGATGGACGCCAAGCTGTTCAAGAAAGCGGTGATTTCGCAGCGCCAGGCAGCGGCGGCGTTGGCGGCATTCGGGTTGATCGTGGCGTAACGACGCCAGAACAACGCGGTAGGGCCGGCCGTTGGCCAGCGCCTCCTTCGGCCTGAGTACCTGGCGCGCATACCGCGAAAGGCAGCCGAGCATGGCTCGGCTCTACCGGGTTTCGCGCGAACGGATGGTGCCGCGCCCTGCCCCGCAACCGCGACCGGGTTTCGCAAGAACCGGTAGTGCCGAGCCATGCCCGGCAACCGCGACCCGGTTTCGCGCGAACAGGCAGTGCCGAGCCATGCTCGGCAACCGCGACCGGGTGTCGCGAACGGGCATTGCCGCGCCCTGCCCCGCAACCGCGACCGGGTTTCGCGCGAACCGGTAGTGCCGAGCCATGCTCGGCAACCGCGACCCGGTTTCGCGCAAACGCGCACTGCCGAGCCATGCCCCGCAACCGCGACCGGGTTTCGCGCGAGCAGGCAGTGCCGCGCCATGCCCGGCAACCGCGACCGGGTGTCGCGCGAACCGGTAGTGCCGAGCCATGCCCGGCAACCGCGACCCGGTTTCGCGCGAACCGGTAGTGCCGAGCCATGCTCGGCAACCGCGACCGGGTGTCGCGCGAACGGGCATTGCCGCGCCCTGCCCCGCAACCGCCACCGGGTTTCGCAAGAACGGGCATTGCCGCGCCCTGCCCCGCAACCGCCACCGGGTTTCGCAAGAACCGGTAGTGCCGAGCCATGCTCGGCAACCGCGACCCGGTTTCGCGCAAACGCGCACTGCCGAGCCATGCCCCGCAACCGCGACCGGGTTTCGCGCGAACCGGTAGTGCCGAGCCATGCTCGGCAACCGCGACCGGATTTCGCGCGAACAGGTAGCGCCGAGCCATGCTCGGCAATCGCAACCGGATTTCGCGCGAACAGGTAGCGCCGAGCCATGCTCGGCAACCGCGACCAGGTTTCGCGCGAACAGGTAGCGCCGAGCCATGCTCGGCAACCGCAACCGGGTTTGGTGCGAACGGGCAGTGCCGCGCCATGCCCTGCCACCCCGACCGGGTGTCGCGCGAACGGGCATTGCCGCGTCCTGCCCGGCAACCGCGACCGGGTTTCGCGCGAACGGCCAGTGCCGAGCCATGCTCGGCAGCCGCGACCGTCACGCAAGCCAGCCAGCGGCCGGCATTGCCTGCAGGATTCAGGCCAGCAGGCGCTCGATCAGGCGCAGGTACAACGCCGGCAGTTTTTCCAGGTCGGCGACCGATACGTTTTCGTCCACCTGGTGGATGCTGGCGTTGACCGGCCCCACTTCGATGCACTGGGCACCGAGCGGTGCGATGAAGCGGGCATCGGAGGTGCCACCGCCGGTACTTTCCTCCGGCGCGGCACCGGCGAACTCACCCAGCACCTCGCGCGCCACGCGGCGCAGCGTGCCTTCGGGGGTGTAGAACGGCTCGCCGCTGCGATGCCACTTCAGCGTGTAGTCCAGCGCGTGGCGGTCCAGCAGCGCAGCGATCTCCTGCTCCAGCGCCGGCGCGTTCCAGTGCGGGTTGTAGCGCAGGTTGAACAGCACCTGCAGCTCGCCCGGGATCACGTTGTTGGCCCCGGTGCCGGCGTGGAGGTTGGACACCTGCAGACTGGTCGGCGGAAAACTCTCGTAGCCGTCGTCCCACTGCCGTGCGGTCAATTCGGCGAGCGCCGCCGCGGCCAAGTGGATCGGGTTGCGCGCCTTGTGCGGATAGGCAACATGGCCCTGCACGCCCTTCACCGTCAGCATGGCCGACAGGCTGCCGCGCCGCCCCACCCGCAGCAGATCGCCCAGCACCGCCGTGGAAGACGGCTCGCCGGTGATGCACCAGTCGATGGACTGCCCGCGCTCGCGGAACAGCCCGGCGATGCGGCGCACGCCATCGATGGCATCGCCTTCCTCGTCACTGGTCAGCAACACGGCCAGCGTACCGGGATGATCCGGGTGGGCCGCGACGAACTGCTCGGCGGCCACCACGAAGGCGGCCACGCTGCCCTTCATGTCGGCTGCGCCGCGCCCGTACAGCACACCGTCGCGGATCTGCGGGTCGAACGGGGCGCTATGCCACGCTTCCACCGGACCGCTCGGCACCACGTCGGTGTGGCCGAGCAGCACCAGCACCGGCGCACCGCTGCCGTGGGTGGCCCACAGGTTGTCGACCTCGCCCAGGCGCAGGTGTTCGCACTGGAAGCCGGCACGCGCCAGTCGCCCGCCGAGCAACGCCTGGCAACCGGCATCGTCGGGCGTCACCGACGGCCGCGCGATCAGGTCGCAGGTGAGCGCGAGCACATCGTTCACGCCCCGACTCCGAAGCGCTGCTTGAAGCCGTTGTCTGAAAAACCCTGGGTCATCACGCCATCGTCGGTGACCACCACCGGGCGCTTGATCAGCTGCGGATGCTCGCGCAGCAGCAGCTTCCATTCGGCATCGGAGGCGGCCGCCTTGCGGTTCTCCGGCAACTGCCGCCAGGTGGTCGAGGATTTGTTGACCAGCGCGGCGAAGCCGCCGGCCTGCCCGGCCCAGTCGATCAGGGTCTCCGGGCTGGGCGGCGTGTCGCGGTAATCGACAAAAGCATGCGCCACCTCGAAGCGATCCAGCCACTTGCGCGCCTTCTTGCAGGTATCGCAGTTCTTCAGTCCGTAGACGGTCGTGGTCATGGCGGGACTCAGTCGGCCAGGCCGCGCAGCAGGTCGTTGACGCTGGTCTTGCTGCGGGTCCTGGCATCGACCTGCTTGACGATCACCGCGCAGTACAGCGAGTGCGAACCGTCCTTGGACGGCAGCTGGCCGGACACCACCACGCTGTACGGCGGCACCGAGCCGTAGCTGATTTCGCCGGTGGCGCGGTTGTAGACACGGGTGCTCTGGCCGAGGAACACGCCCATGCCGATCACGCTGTGGTGGCCGACGACGAAGCCTTCCACCACCTCCGAACGCGCACCGATGAAGCAATGGTCCTCGATGATGGTCGGGCTGGCCTGCAGCGGCTCGAGCACGCCGCCGATGCCGGCGCCACCGGACAGGTGGCAGTGCTTGCCGATCTGCGCGCAGGAACCGACCGTGGCCCAGGTGTCGACCATGGTGCCCTCGCCCACGTACGCGCCGATGTTGGTGAAGCTCGGCATCAGCACCACGTCCTTGCCGAAGTAGCTGCCGCGACGGGCGATCGCACCGGGCACCACGCGCACGCCGGCGCGACGGAACTTGGCTTCATCGAAGCCGGCAAAGCGCGATTCCACCTTGTCCCAGAACGGCGCCGGGCGCGCGTCGACCACGGCCATGTCGTTGACGCGGAAGTACAGCAGCACCGCCTTCTTCAGCCATTCGTTGACCTTCCAGCCACCGTGGCCATCAGGCTCGGCGACGCGGAATTCACCGGTTTCCAGGCCATCGATGACGCGGCCGACCAGCGGCTTGGTCGAGCCTTCCAGCTCATGCAGGGTCAGCGTGGCACGGCGCTCGAAGGCGCTCTCGATGCCGAACTTGAGTTCTTCCACGCCCGGGGTGGCCGGCTTGCGCAGCGACTTGCGGGCGATGGTGGCATCGCGGCTGGCGCTGCGCCTGGCCGCGCTTTCGGCCGGGGTAGCGGCGACCTTGGCGGCCGGCACCTTCTTCGCTGGGGCCTTCTTCACCGCCACCGCCCTGGTGGCAGGCGCGGCCTTGGGGGCAGCAGTCTTCTTGGCCGCTACGGTCTTGGCAGCGGTCTTCTTGGCAGGCTTGGTGGCCATCAGTGGGGGTCTCCGGCGTTTCGATCAGGGTCCAGGCAGGCGAACATCGCGTCGTGCAGCTGCTGTCTGGCGGATTCGGTAAGGGGGTGGTCGTGTTCGTCGCTGATCACGAACATGTCTTCGGCGCGCTCGCCGAAGGTGGCGATGCGGGCGTCGTGCACGCGCAGGCGCTGGTTGCGCAGCACGAAGGCCACGTCGGCCAGCAGCCCGGGACGGTCGGGCGCGACCAGGCTGAAACGGGTGCCATGGCTGCCGTCGCCGCCATCGCGGAATTCGATGCGCGGGGCGAAGCGGAAATGCCGCAGCTGGCGCGGGATCACCCGGCGCGACGGACGCAGCCGGGTCAGGTCGCCGGCCAGCGCCTCGCGCAGCGCCGCCTCCAGGCGCAGCGCATCGCCATCGGCGAAGCTGTCGGCCGGGGTCACTTCGAAGGTATCGAAAATGGTGTCGACCGGCCCGTCCAGCACGCGCGCCCGATGGATGCCGTAGCCCTTGCGGTCCAGGGTCATCACGATCGCGGCGAACAGGCCATCGCGGTCGGGCGAATGCACGAACACTTCCAGCGCGTGGTCGTCGGGGGTGATCCGGCGTACCTTGACCAGGGTCTGGCCCTGCTTGACCGGGACCAGTGCCGCGGCCTGCCAGGCCAACTGCTCGGGGCGCAGCCGGATGAAGCTCTCATCGGGCATCACGGTGAACTGGCGCTCGATGGTGGCATCGTCGTAGCCGCGTTCGCGCACCAGCTGGCGCACCGACTCGCGTGCTTCGGCCACGCGCTCGGCGGCCGGCATCTGGTTTTCCAGCCCGTCGCGCAGCGCGCGGCGCGCGGCGAAGTACAGGTCGGCCAGCAGCCGGTCCTTCCAGGCGTTCCACAGTTTCGGGCTGGTTCCGGCGATATCGGCGCAGGTCAGCAGGTAGAGGTAGTCGAGCCGGTCGCGGCTGGCCACCAGCGTGGCGAAGCGATGGATCACGTCCGGATCGGAGATGTCCTGCTTCTGCGCGGTGATGGACATGCGCAGGTGCTGCTCGACCAGCCAGGCCACCAGTTCGGTGTCCGAATTGCTCAGCGCAAGCGCCTGGCAGAACGCGCGCGCATCCACCGCGCCGAGTTCGGAATGGTCGCCGCCGCGGCCCTTGGCGATGTCATGGAACAACCCGGCCAGCAGCAGCAGTTCCGGCTTGCGCAGGCGCGGCCACACTTCATGGGCGATCGAGAAGCGCTCGTCGGCGCGGCTGCTGGCGAACAGGCCGATGTTCCGCAGCACCATCAGGGTGTGCTGGTCCACGGTATAGACGTGGAACAGATCGAACTGCATGCGCCCGGACACCTGCGCGAACGCGGGAATCCACTGTCCCAGCACGCCCAGACGCGCCATCCGCGCCAGCGTGTCGACCGCGCGCGGGCTGCGCAGCAGCGCCAGGAACTGTTCGCGCGCGGCAGCGCTGGCTTCGGTATAGGCGGCCAGCTCCGGCAGCGCTTCGGCCAGCGCGCGCGCGGTCAGCGAATGCAGGCCCCGCACGTCCGGGTTGTAGGCCCAGCTGGAGAACAGCGCGAACACCTGCTCGACGTCGCCCTGCGGCCAGGCCGGATCGTTGGCGGCCAGGTAGCCGCGACGCAGCGAGAAGCCGACGCTGACCGGTTCGGGCACCGCCTCGCCATCGAACTGCTCTTCAAACCGCTGCAGCAGGCGGTCGCTGATCCGCCGCACCACGGTGGCGCTGCGGTAGAAGCCCTGCATCATTTTTTCCACGGCCAGGCTTTCGAGGTCGTCCTCGAAGCCCAGCCGCGTGGCCAGCGTCTTCTGGTAATCGAAACGCAGGCGTTCTTCCGGACGGTTGGCCACCAGGTGCAGGCCGAACCGCAGCCGCGCCAGCGCACAGCGTTCGCGCTTCAGCGCCGCCGCCTCGTCGAGGCCAAGATGGCCCAACCCGACCAGCGCCTCGAGGTCGCGCACGCCAAACGCACGCAGTGCCATCCAGCCCAGCGTGTTGAGGTCGCGCAGGCCGCCAGGGCCGTCCTTGATATCCGGTTCCAGGTTGTCGGCGGTATCGCCGAAGCGCTGGTGACGGGCCAGCAGCTCGTCGCGCTTGGCCAGGAAGAACGCACGCGGCGGCCACAATCCGTCGCTGTTGACCGCCTGTTTCAGTGCCTGCCGCGCGCGGTCATCGGCACACAGCGGACGCGCTTCGATCAGCGCGGTCATCACCGTCTGGTCGGCGCTGGCCTGCACGCATTCGGCAGGCGAACGCACCGCGTGGCTGACCGGCAGCCCGCAGTCCCAGAGCAGGGCGAACAGGCGCGCCAGGGCGGCCTCGTGAAGACGCTGGCGCTCGGGTTCGCCCAGCACCAGCAGGTCGATGTCCGAACGCGGAAACAGCTCGCCGCGCCCATAGCCGCCGACCGCGAACAGCGCCAGCCCGGCATCGCCCGGCAGGCAGCGCTGCCACGCCATGCGGATCAGGTGGTCGGCCGCGCGTGCGCGCAGCGCCAGCAGGCGCTCGATGTTGTCACCCTGGTCGAAGCGGCGGTACAGGCGCGCATCGGCCTGCTGCAGGGTCTGGCGGGCCAGCGCCGCCCACTCGGGGTCGGCGACGGCATCGGCCGGCGCGTCCAGGATCGGGCTCGCCGGCAACATGCTCAGACCTGCGATTCGCCGGGCGAGAGGGTCAGCACGTCCACGCCGGTCTCGGTGACCGCGATCATGTGCTCCCACTGCGCCGACAACTTGCGGTCCTTGGTCACCACGGTCCAGCCATCGGGCAGCACCTTGTTGTAGCGGGTGCCCTCGTTGATCATCGGTTCGATGGTGAAGGTCATGCCGGGCTGCAGCACCAGGCCCTGGCCCGGACGGCCGTAATGCACCACCTGCGGTTCGTCGTGGTAAACCTTGCCGATGCCGTGGCCGCAGTACTCGCGCACCACACTGAAGCGCTCGCCTTCGGCCAGGCTCTGGATGGCGTGGCCGATGTCACCCAGCGTCGCGCCCGGCTTCACCGCGCGGATACCGGCCCACATCGCCTGGTAGGTGGTGTCGACCAGGCGCCGGGCCATCGTCGACGGCGTGCCGGCGTAATACATGCGGCTGGTGTCGCCGTGCCAGCCGTCCTTGATCACGGTGACGTCGATGTTGACGATGTCGCCGTCCTTGAGGACCTTGGCTTCGCTGGGAATGCCGTGGCAGATCACGTTGTTGACCGACGTGCAGACCGTCTTGGGGAAGCCACGGTAGCCGACGTTGGCCGGCGTGGCCTTCTGCACGTTGATGATGTGGTCGTGGCAGATGCGGTCCAGCTCTTCGGTCGTCACGCCGGGCTTCACGTACGGGGTGACGATGTCGAGCACCTCGCTGGCCAAGCGGCCGGCGATGCGCATCAGTTCGATTTCCTCGGGGGTTTTCAGATTCACGCTCATGGCCGCCATTATCGCCGATCCGGCGGCCA